>MEIF01000076.1 GCA_001750645.1 Gammaproteobacteria bacterium AqS3 | reverse complement strand
TGTCTATAGATGAATGCCGATCAGGGTCTATGGATGGGTATTCGAGTTCTCTTCTCGTTGCTCTGTTCATCTCAGCGCCCTCCCTATTTGAACGCACCGCCCGCCGGCGGCAGCGGTGGATTATAGATAGATACGAACGGCCTGTGACTCGTTTTGATTGGGGCTTGCCCACCCCAATGCGCACCCCGCCATCCAGCCCGCCACCGCGGCGGAGGTGCCCGCCTCAGGACTGCTCCACAACCCCCTGAAGACGCTCGATGATGACCTCGCTGAGTTCGTCCGGGCTGCCGGTGCCGTCGATCTGTATGTAGTGCTGGACGCGCTCCCGGTAGTAGTCGATCAGCGGGGCGGTCTGGCGCCGGTAGACCTCCAGACGCTCCAGCACCACCTCCGCCTGATCGTCGTCCCGCTGGATCAGCGGCTCGCCGGTGACATCGTCCAGCCCCTCCCTGGCCGGCGGGGCGTGCTCGATGTGATAGGTGCGCCCGGAGGCGGCGTGCACCCGGCGCCCCGACATGCGCTGGACGATCTCAGAATCGGGCACCTGCAGCTCGAGCACGACGTCGATCTCGATCCGCGCCTCCCGCACCGCCTCGGCCTGGCCGAGGGTGCGCGGAAAGCCGTCCCAGAGATAGCCCGTCCGGCAGTCGGGCATCTGAATGCGCTCGAGCACCAGGGCGACGATCAGCTCGTCGGAGACCAGCGCCCCGCTCTGCATCACCGAGTCGACCTGGCGCCCCAGCTCGGAGCCGGACGCCACCGCATCCCTGAGCATGTTGCCGGTCGATATGCCGGGAATGCCGAAGTGACCGCAGATGCGCTCGGCCTGCGTGCCCTTGCCCGCCCCGGGCGGTCCCAGAAGAATCAGTTTCATCTCAAGCTCCCCCGCCCTGCTCGGGCTCTGTCAGTTTGATGCGCACGGAGCGAACGTGCATCAGCAGGTTCAGCTGGCCGTGCATGGCCTGGACGTCGCGCAGCGGCAGGTCGGAAAACTCGACCCGGATGCGCCGGCGGGCGTCCCGCTCGTCGCTCTCCATGGCGATGGGGCAGCCCGGGGCGCGGTTGCCGATGCACTCGAAGACCGCCGCCAGATCGGCCTCGCGCAGCGCCGTCAGGGTCAGCAGGCCGGTGCAGCCGTCGCCGCCCTCGAGCAGCTGCTCGGCGGCGGCGAGCACGGCCCCGATCCCGATGCGGCCCTCGCTCAGCGCCTCCCCCAGCTGCCTCAGCGAGGTGCTCTGACAGCGCGCCAGCAGCGTGTCGCGCGGCAGGCCGGCGAGCGCGATCCTGTCGAGCACGACCTTGAGCGTGCGGGCGCCGTTGCGCTGCCGCCAGTCGGAGGTCTGCTCGGAAAACCAGCGCACGATGGCCTCCCGGGCGCGCTGCGTGGCGACAAACCCGGCCGAGGGGTCCAGCCAGATCAGCGGCGGGCGGGGGCGCGGCTTGGCCGTGCGGACGATGCGCACCACCTGGCCGGTCGACAGCCGGGTGTGCAGCGGCTTGGACTGGTTGTTGATGATGGCCGTGCGCGCCCGCAGGCCGGTCTCATCGTCGAGGTGATAGGCAAAGTCGAGGGCGGTGCTGCCGGCGGGCAGCTCGACAATCCCGCCCGACTCGGTGTAGACGTAGAGATTGCCGGCCTGCGCCTCGGCGTCCTCCTCCAGCTCGGCGATCACGCCGGTGTTCTGGTAGTCGAGAACCATGCGCCGGAGCCAGTCGAGGCGCTGGTGGCTCTGATCCTTCTCCTCGAGCGGCAGGTCGCTCTGCTTGTAGCTCCAGTGGGCGCACACCCCCTGCTCGGCCTGGACGTGCATCTCGTGGGTGCGCACCTGAATCTCAACCGGCTTGTCGACCTCGGCAAACACCGCGGTGTGCAGCGACTGGTAGCCGTTCGGCTTGGGGGTGTTGATGTAGTCGTCGAATTCGCCGCTGACCATGCGCCACTGGTCGTGGATCAGGTTCAAAACGCGGAAGCACTCGTCCCGGGTGTTGACCAGGATGCGCATGGCCAGCAGGTCGTAGATCTGGCTCACCGGAACGCCCTTGCGCTCCATTTTTTTCCAGACGCTGCTCAGCGATTTGACGCGCATCTGGATCTCGCCCTCGATGCCCTGGTTGGCCATGGCCGTCACCAGCGTCGTGTGCAGGCGCTCCTGCAGGTCCTGGCTGTCGTGCAGGATGCGCCTGAGCTTGTCCTGGAGATCCCTGAATTCCTGCGGGCGCTCGCTGCGAAACAGCGCATCCTCAATCTGCGCGTGCAGCTCGCCCATTCCCAGGCGCTTGGCGACGGGTGCGTAGATGCGGCGCAACTCGGCGCACAGTGCGGCGTGCTCGGGGCTGCCGGCGCTGTGCTCGTCGCACTCCAGCGTGACGAGCCGCTCGACCATGCGCAGCAGCAGCGGGCGGAAGTCGTCCGCCAGGTTCAGGATCATCTGCGTCGCCTTGCCCACCTGCTCTTCGCTGGCGCCGCTGCCGGCAAAGCCCGGCTCGCTGATGATGCGCAGCATCGACAGGCGCTGGGCGATGTGCACCAGGTGCAGGGCGGGACGGCCGACGTCGTGGCCGATGGCGCGCATCAGGCCCCGCTCGCTGCTGGCAAAGGCGGCCGGCAGCACCAGGGCGGCGCGCACCATGTCCTCGTCGTCGATGAACTCGCCGAGCTTTTCGGTCGCCAGGCGCCCCCGCTCCATCCAGGTCACGGCCTCTCTGCGGCTGGGGGCGTAGCGGTCAAAGATGTTCTGCACGCTCTTGACGAGCTGGTCCATGCCGCCCTCCCCGGTATTCGGCTTCACTGCAGCACCGCCACGGCCACCAGCACGGTGCGCTCGCTGGAAAAGCTCATTAGCACCTCCTCGGCTCCCCGCTGCCGGCACCAGTCCGCCGCCCCCTGATGCAGCACCACCCTGAGCCGGCGCCCTGGCCGGGTGCACAGCTCGATGTCGCTGAAGCGCACGCCGGCGCCCAGCCCCGTCCCCAGCGCCTTGGAGACCGCCTCTTTTGCGCAGAAGGCCTTGGCCAGAAACGCCTCGCGGGCGCCCGCCCCGGCCAGGGACTGATAGACACCCAGTTCGTCGGGGCACAGCAGTCGGCGCGCAAAGCGCTCGCCAAAGCGCTCGTGCACGCGGGAGAAACGCGCGCGCTCAAGCACGTCGATGCCCACCCCCCGAATCACGAGCGCATCTGCCCCGGGGCGGTGAACAGCGCCCGGCTGAACAGCGGCGCGCTGCCCAGCAGCGGGCGCAGCGCCGTGCGCAGCAGCTGCTTGGCGGTGCGGCGCGCATTGAGATCGGGCAGCTCGCACCGGCCGAGCGCCAGCAGCGCCTCGCCGGCAAAGGCATCGGACGAGGCCGACGGGCTGCGGCACAGCCCGGTCCCGGGCACGAAGTGGTAGTGCCCCGCCGGGGCGATGGGCTCGCCGCCGCTGCAGCGCTGCAGGTCGAGGGCGTAGCCGAGCGCCCCCAGCAGCCGCAGCTCAAACCGCCGCAGCGGCAGCTCGAGAGCGCTGATCTCCGGTTCGGCCGGCAGCGATCGCAGCTCGGCCATCAGGTCGCCGTAGTCGGCGAACAGGTCGGTGTGCGCCTCGCCCGGCAGCAGCGTCCGCAGCAGCAGCTCGTTGGCGTAGAGACCGCAGAAGCCGGCGCGGCCGCTGAGCGGCGCTGCGGCGGCGTCGACCCACTCGGCCTCGGTCAGGGTGTGCACCTCGCCGCGCCCGCTCCACTGCAATAGCAGCGGCTGGAACGGCTCGAGCAGGGCGCTCCATCTGGACCGCGGCGCCCGCGCGCCCTTGGCGATCGCCACCGTGCGCCCCTCGGCGCTCCACAGGTCCAGCAGCCAGCTGGTCTCGCGCCAGGGGCGGCGGTGCAGGACGTAGCCGGGGACCAGGGCGCGCATTACTCGCCGTAGCCCAGCTGGCGCAGCTTGCCGGCGTCATCGCTCCAGCCCGGCTGCACGCGCACCCAGACCTTGAGCACCACTGCGGCGCCGAAGGCGCGCTGCATCTGCTCGCGGGCGGCGCTGCCGATGGCCTTCAGCTTGGCGCCGCCGCGGCCGATGATGATGGCCTTCTGGCTGGCGCGCTCGACCCAGATATCGGCGTCGATGCGGCGCGCCTGGGTTTGCTCGCCCGATTCGTCCTCGTCACCCCGCCGGTACTGGCCCAGGTGCACGCCGCAGACGTAGGGCAGCTCCTCCCCCAGCTGGCGCAGCAGCTGCTCGCGCAGGATCTGCACGGCGAGGAAGCGCTCGGAGCGGTCGGTCATGGTGTCGGCGTCGAACAGCTCCGGACCCTCCGGCAGATGCCTCGCCAGCACGCCGGTCAGCACGTCAATCCCCTGGCTGCGGCGCGCGCAGATCGGAACCATGTCGGCAAACAGCCCCAGCTCGCCGAGCCGGGCCAGGTGCGGCAGCAGCTCGGCCTTGTCGCTGAGGCGGTCGGTCTTGTTGATGGCCAGCACCCAGGGCACCCCCTCCGAGTGCGCCTGGATGACGAACTCGTCGTCCCGGTTCCAGTGCGTGCCCTCGCTCAGCATCAGCACGGCGTCGACCGAGTCGATCATCTCGACGGCGCTGTGGGCGATGTGGCGCTCCAGCAGGGTCTTGGGCCGGCGCGCCAGTCCCGGGGTGTCGACAAAGACGATCTGCAGGTCGGCGTCGGTGTAGATGCCGCGCACGCAGTGGTGCGTGGTGTTGCGGCGCGGCGAGGTGATGTTGAGCTTGCGCCGCAGGAAGGTGTTGATCAGCGTCGACTTGCCGACGTTCGGCTTGCCGATGACCGCGACGTGGCCGCACCTCACTGGTCGCCCCCCGCCGGAATGCTGCGCGCCCTCGAAAAGCTGGGAAACTCGCCCCAGCTCGGCCAGTGCATCCACAGGTACACCGCCCGGCCGGTGATGTTGCCGCGCGGCACCAGCCCGAAGGCGCGGCTGTCGCTGCTGTTGTCGCGGTTGTCGCCCATCATCAGGAAGTGCCCCGCCGGAATCACCGCAGGCCCGTAGGGGCGCCCCTGCAGGGTGTAGATCTGCATCGGATGTGTCATGCCGCCGGGCAGCTGCTCGCGGCAGACCAGCGCCCCGGCCGGGCCGGGCTCGGTGTCGCAGTCGAGATCCTGCCACTCGCCGTTGATGCTGAGCTTCTGATCCTTCAGGTGGACCCGATCCCCCGGCACCCCGATGACGCGCTTGACGAACTGCCGCTCCTCGTTGGGCGGCTGGAACACCACGACATCGCCGCGCGCCGGCTCACCCCAGCTGACGACCCCGCCGAGCAGCGGCAGCCTGAACTCATAGCTGAGCTTGCTGACCAGCAGAAAGTCCCCGCGCGCCAGCGTCGGCAGCATCGAGCTGGACGGGATCTGAAACGGCTCGACCAGAGTGGCGCGCAGCAGCAGAATGCCCAGCAGCCAGGGGGCGTAGCCGGCCGCCCCGCCGAGCTCCGCGCGCCCAGCCTCGGGCAGATCCGGCAGCCAGCGCGCCCCGGCCCAGCAGCCCAGCGCCAGCGCCAGCCCCAGGCTCAGCAGCCATTCAAAGTCAAACTCGTGCCAGATCGCCTGCCAGACAAAGACGATGACCAGCACGGCGGCGATATTGCCGTAGCCCCGGCGCCAGGGCCAGCGGCCCAGCAGCGACCCCAGCCAGAGCACCCCCAGCGCCAGCAGGCCCGCCGCAGCTCCCCACAGCAGCCAGGCCAGCTTCATTTCGAGGAGTCGATGTTGAGCGCCGCCAGGAAGGTCTCCTGCGGGATCTGCACCTTGCCGATCTGGCGCATGCGCTTCTTGCCCTTCTTCTGCTTCTCGAGCAGCTTCTTCTTGCGGGTGACGTCGCCGCCGTAGCACTTGGCGGTGACGTTCTTGCGCAGCGCCTTGACGGTCTTGCGCGCCAGGATGCGCCCGCCGACGGCGGCCTGGATGGGGACGTCGAACATCTGCCTGGGGATGCTGCCGTGCATCTTGTCGAGCAGCGCGCGCCCGACCGTCTCGGCGCGCTCCCGGTAGACGATCAGCGAGAGGGCGTCGACCGGCTCGCCGGCGATCAGCACATCCAGCCGCACCACGCGCTCCGGGCGGTGGTGGTCGTAGCTGTAGTCGAGCGAGGCATAGCCGCGGCTGACGCTCTTGAGCTGGTCGAAGAAGTCGGTCACCACCTCGGCCATCGGCAGGGCATAGCTCAGCTGCACCTGCGTCCCGGCGTAGCTCAGCCCCAGCTGGGTGCCGCGGCGCTCCTCGCAGAGCCGGATCACCCCGCCGATGTGATCCTGCGGCAGCAGCATCTGGGCGCGCACGATGGGCTCGCGGATCTCCTGAATGAAATTGGGCTCGGGCAGCTCGGCCGGGTTGTTGACGGTGACCACCTCGCCGCTCGTGGTCAGCACCTCGTAGTTGACCGTCGGGGAGACGATGATCAGCTCCAGGCCGTATTCGCGCTCGAGGCGCTCGCGCACCACCTCCATGTGCAGCATGCCGAGGAAGCCGCAGCGAAAGCCGAAGCCCAGCGCCGTTGAGGTCTCCGGTGCAAAGCTCAGCGCCGAGTCGTTCAGGCTGAGCTTCTGCAGGGCGGTGCGGAAGGGGTCGAAGTCATTCGGATCGGTCGTGAAGATGCCGGCGTAGACCTGGGGCTGGGGCAGTGCGAAGCCGTCCAGGACATCCGCCGGCCGCACCGGGCTGCGGATGGTGTCGCCGACCGGGGCGCCCTTGAGGTCCTTGATGCCCGCGACCACATAGCCGACCGCCCCGGCGCCCAGCGCCCCGGTCTCCCGGCGCTTGGGCGTGAACACGCCGATCTGCAGCACCTCGTGGCGCCGCCCGGTCGAGGCGATCTCGATGGTGTCGCCCTTGGCCAGCTCGCCCTGGTAGAGCCGCACCAGCGAGACCACGCCGAGGTAGTTGTCAAACCAGGAGTCGACGATCAGCCCCTGCAGGGCGTCCGAGGCCGGCTCGGCCGGGGCCGGGATGCGCTCGATGATGGCCTGGAGCAGCTCGTCGACGCCCTCGCCGGTCTTGGCGCTGATGCGAATGCCGTCGGAGGCGTCGATGCCGATGATGTCCTCTATCTCGCGCTCGACGCGCTCGGGGTCGGCCTGCGGGAGATCCATCTTGTTGAGCACCACCAGGATCTCGAGATTCTCCTCGACCGCCTTGTAGCAGTTGGCCACCGACTGCGCCTCGACCCCCTGGGCGGCGTCGATGATCAGCAGCGCCCCGTCGCAGGCCGCCAGCGAGCGCGAGACCTCGTAGGAGAAGTCGACGTGCCCGGGGGTGTCGATGAAGTTGAGCGTCCAGTCCTCGCCCTGGTAGCGGTGGGTGAGCGAGACGCTCTGCGCCTTGATGGTGATGCCCCGCTCCCGCTCCAGCTCGAGCGAGTCGAGCACCTGCTCCTTCATCTCGCGCTCGCTGAGTCCGCCGCAGCGCTGGATCAGCCGATCCGCCAGTGTGGATTTGCCGTGGTCGATGTGGGCGATGATCGCGACATTGCGGGTGCGCGAGCGGGCACTCATAGAAGCCAATGCCGCAAAAGCAGCGGCGATTTTACACGCACACCGCGCGTCGGCATTCGGTTTGCGGCGCCTGTGCAGGCGTATAATCCGCCGCTTTTTCGGCCTCCCCCAATCGAATGAAAAGCGAAATTCACCCCAAGTGCGGGCCGGTGCTCTACCGCGACATCTCCTGCGATCAGTATTTTCTGATCCACGGCGTCATCCCCGAAAAAGCCGAGACTGCGGTCTGGGAGGAGGACGGCAAGGAGTACCCGCTGGTCAACGTCGAGGTCTCCAGCGCCTCGCATCCCTTCTACACCGGCGCCCAGCGCCTGCACACCGCAGACGGGCGCGTCGCCAAGTTCCAGAAGCGCTTCGGCAGGAGCGCCATCAGCGGCGCCCTCCAGAAGTCCCCCGACAAGCCCGACGCGCAGCAGGCGCCGGCAGAAGACGAACCCGCCGAGAAGTAATTCCTTCTACAAGTTCTCAAACCCGCCCGAGTTCCGGGGTGGCCTAGAACTGCCTTTGCAGCTCGAGGCGGATTCGGGACTGGGTCAGTCCCTGGCCGGAGGTCTGGCGCTCGGTGAAGAGGCGCAGTTCGAGGCGGTCGGCGTCATTGAACTTGACGCCGCTGCCCCAGCGTCGGGTCGAGCCGTAGTCGCTGTTG
>MEIF01000075.1 GCA_001750645.1 Gammaproteobacteria bacterium AqS3 | reverse complement strand
AGCCTGTCCTCGGGTCAGGAGGCGAGGGGCAGCGTGGTGCTGTGGGCCGATGGCGGGACGCGCTTTTCGGGTTCGGTGACGACGGGTCCCCAGGGATTCGTCGAGGTCTCGGGCAAGCGCAATCTGATCTACGCCCCCGAGGCTTGGGTGGATGCCCCCTCACTGCTGCTGGATCCGACCACCATCATGCTGGGATCCGATTCGAATGATGACAGAGAGAGTGTGAACGCTGGTTATTGGGAGGATTTGCCAGACAATTCCGCCTCTTCGCATTTCAGGTTTGCCGGCGACCAAAATGCGCCGAATGACAATTTCACGATGTCCTTTGGCATCAATGCTTTTGCCAGCGGTGGTCGGCGGGTCAAAAACACGCTCTTTGAATTGACCTTGCAGGCCGATGTGATCAGCGTTGTCGGCGATGTCAATTTTTCCCCCGGCACGGGATCAGGCCTCAACCCCGGTGTGATCAAGTTTTTGACACTGACTGCAACCGAAAAAATTGAATTTGATGAAGACACAAAGCTGAAGGTGGCCTTGGGCAGCGGTAACGAAATAAATGTGTCCAGGCAGGCGTTTTGGACCATCTCATTGAAGTCTGACAAGGACATTGTGTTGAACAGCGGTGTGCTAATCCAGACTTCAATGGTGCCCAATGTCAGGCGCGTCCTTGCCGGTCCCTCATCCGGCGATCCTTACACTCTGTCTGAGGATCGAACCATTGCTGCCGGTCGCATTGCCATGAGTGCCGGAAATATGATCGAAATCAAGGATGCAACGCTGCACGCGGGGCGCATTGACATGACAGTCGGCAATAATGAATCGGGTCTTTTCAGAATGAATGCAGGGACTCTGTTGGCCCAGGGCAATCTGAGCCCCGCAAATGGCTCCACTGATGCCATCACTTCATACAACCTGAATAACATTGAGGTCATTGCCCCTGAGATTCGGATTTCAGCCCACACTATTGAGTTCCCAGGCAGCGCAGAAGTCACGCTTGAAGCCGAGTCCTACGAACACAACGTCAGTGCTGATGCGGGAAGAAATAACCTGACGAACAGATTCCAAGTCGGCACCATTGCCTTAAGGGGAGGGGAATTGGTTGATCTTTACAACCAAAGCCTTTCAGTCAAGGCCAGAGTTGTGGATGTCTCTGCTTCCGGAACCTTAAATATCCTGCACTCTGCCGCCATTGGGGGAAGGCATCAAATCACGCTGCAGGCAGATCAAATTAATCACAGGCGTCAAGATGGCGATGCGGCGCATCCGTTTGCCTATGATGTCTCCGCCTTTCAATACAAGCACACGGTTTTCGGTGAGAATGCGGCGCCTTCCATCACATTCGGTGTTCTGACGATTAGCAGCACGGAACTGGGCGCTGTGCTGCCGCACGGCGGCTCAATCAGCGCCGATATTGTTGGGGCGGATCCCGCCCATGTTTGGGAGCAGTCTGTTTCGGTCAGCTATGAGGTGCAGACCGGCAATACGAATTACGCCGGCGGAACCCTGTCGATCTGGAATTTAAATCATGTCATTGACCTCTCGTCAGCACAGGGTTCCGGGCAGCACAGCACAATGAAATTGCTGCACATAACCGGCGGGGCCGGCATCAACGCTCAAAACTCCATCAGAAATTTTGCAGTATTGAATACCGCTGTGCTGGGGGAAGGCAGTGCAACAGTGGTCAGCGACGGCGACATCACCCGAACTTATCAGCCGACCATCAACCTTGACGGCTTGACAGCCGATCGGGTTGACATTGACATGCCCGACGGCATGGTGATTGGAGATGCCGACATCAGCATTAAGACGCTTGCCATTTCTTCCGCAGGCGGAATGGTTGAAAGCAACGTCTCAACCATCAGCAGTGAATATGACGACGGCGGGGTGAATGTATCCAGCACGGGAAGCCTGACGCTGCTGTTCATTTCCTCGGCCGGCGATGTATCCGTTGCCGTCGAAGGCGGCAGTTTAATTTTTGCGGACGGCGGGGCGGAATTCACCGCAGATAACCTGCATGCCAAGGCGCTCACCCGGGACGGCCAAGCGGCCAATATTTTTCTGCCCGACGAGGCCACCATTTTGGCCAGCGAAACCCTGCAGATTGATGCCGGTATTTACGCTCTTTCAATCGGGGAAAGCGTTCACCTCTCCGCCAGTGAGGGGATGACCCTCAGGGGTGATATTTCTGTGGGTCAGAGTCTCCAGCTCTCGGTTGATGGAAACTTGCTGATGGCCGCCCCCAATGAGCTGTCGATCGGTTCGGCCGCCCAGATAACGGTTGAGCAGAGTGCGGTCATTCAGGCTCTGGGGACGGCGGTTCACCCCGATAACAGCAACAGTTTTCTGCATTTCGAAGGCACTCTGTCGGCGTCTTATGCGGAATTCAGCGCATCGGGCGCCGCTGACATTTCGCTGACCGGCATGAGTTTGACGGCTGACACGATCAGAATGGTTGCCGCTGACGGGGAGATCTTTGTCCTCGATTCGAGCATTTCGGCATCGCTCATGAATCTGACGGCGGGGGGCGTTTTGGATTCCAAGAACATTCAGATGACAGACAACGTCGTCATTTCTGTCGCCACCCTGACTGCCGCTGCACACCAGGATGGCAGGGCGGCGGTTCCCGCAGTTAACACGACCTTGGGCATGCATTTCGGCACGCTTGACATTGCGGATCAGGGGTGGTTCGGAATCAATGACCGGTACAACGGGGTTCTGATCATTGACCAGCTGACCGGTGCCGCCATCGTCACCATCAGCGCCAACCCGATCGGCGATCATCATGCCGTGACGATAAGCTCCTCTGATCCGGTTAAGGTGCATATCGCGGATCTCGGCCCCCAAGTCAGGGCCGGGACGACGGTCGGAGTCAACATTACGGCGGGGGGCGGAGCCAGCACGCTCGGCGGGAACATCGCCGGCACGCTGAACTTTTCGGTCGCCGGCGCCCAGGGGGGATCGCTGCATTTTGACGGGCTGTCAGTTGAGGGTGCGGCCGTCTTTCAGCTGTCGGTTGCCGGGGCGGGCGGCGAGGCCGGCTACCTGACCGGCAGTGCGGCATTTGCCCAATTCAGTCTGCCCGAGGTCGTCAGTGAAATCTCTCTGACTTGGGGGGCATCCCAGAGGGACAAGATGACTCTGGCAACCCGGTTGAGTGCGACCGAGGGCATCACCATCATTCGTCTGGGCGATATCGCCGGGGGTGTGGACGAGAGTGTTGTCGGCAGCGACGTGGTGCTTTCGGCCGGCAACCACCTGACCTTGAGGGGGCTGGTTCAGGCGGTCTCAGGGGGTGTCACCCTGCGCGCCGGCAATTCGCTCTCGGTCGGGGGCGGAATCAGCGCGCCGATCGAAGTCGGCGGCGCTGTTCAGACCGTGCTGCTGGGCGCCGGCTTGAGCCAGTCCGGACGCAATCCGGCGCCGATCGACACGCCAATATCTGTCTTTCCTGTCGGAGCGCTTGACCTCACCGGCAATGCCAACTTTCACCTCGGCTCGGTAACGATCTCCGGCGAGCTGATGGCCACTGCTGCCGGGGTGACATTGACCCAGAAACAAAAAACGCAGCTTTCACTTGGAGACATTGACATCAGCGGAACCGCTGTTATCCGGGCCTCTCAGCTGTATCAGGCCAGGCCGTCTCCGTCTGCACCGGGAGATGATGAAAATGCGATCAAATTTGCGACGCTTACATTCGTCGCCGAAATCGACGATGAAGAGCATGGCAAATCAGTGGATGTCATTGATCTGCAAAACAGCGGCAACACGCTGAGCTCGCTGATCTTTAGAACCACGGTGATAGGCGGCGCCCTGCGCAACAACTTTGATGTGAGCCACTTCATCAAAGTATCGGCGGACTCGGATGTCCTGCTGGATATTTCCAATGAGTATGTTGCCCGGGGAGACATCACCTTGTCGGCCTCCGGCAAGGGGCATGTAAAAGTCAATGCAATGCCCCGGGCCTCCCTGCTGAACGTCAAAAAACTGGTGGCCGGTGATGGGGCGCTGGTTTTTTCAGACAGCTCCGTCTCAGTGGAGGCGCTTACGGTGTCTGATGGCGGCCTGACGATGACTGTCGGCGGGGCGCTGTCCATTCCGGGAAGCTTGACTCTGCCCTCATCCGACGGCCGGGCGCACAGCACGATCGTGGTGGGCGACGACTTCACCTTGGGGATCATTACAGTTGAGGGTGATTTGAGCATCAGCGTCGGCGGAGCGTTCACTCACACCGCACAGGGGAAAATCGATGTCCGGATGCTGAATCTCAGCGCCAGCTCTGCTGTTTTGAGCGACGTGTTCGCCAGCGGAGGTTATCTGAGTCTCAGCAAGGACTTTAGCGTCGAGTTGCTGAGCGTCAAAGACGGCGCCCCAGGGCGCTGGAGTTTTGTCGCCGAGAACGGCTATGTCAGCAGAATACTGAATGATGCCTCGTTAAGCCTGATGATCGGCACCCTGTTTCAGCTTGATTTCGGCGTTTTTAACCGGAGTGTTCGGGTTTATGCGGAGGGGACGGCCGCAGTTCTTTCGCTGGGCGAGAACGAGCCGGCCCCGCCGCCTGCACCGCAGCATCAGTCCAAGACGCTCAGTTTGGGCGACTTCAAGGTCAGTGTGATTCGCGCCAAGCCTTTTGGCGGCGCCATCGTTGGGGGACGGCTTGAAACGCTGTCAGCCAACGTCACCGGGACGCTGGACATCAACGTTTCGGGTTATGTGAATCTCACCGCGGCCGCTGGAATATGGCACATGACCGCACCTGTGGCATCCTCGCTGACCTTCCTGGTCCGGGGCGGTGCAGGTGCAATTACCGTTCAAAGTGACGCCAGCATCACTGCCGGCGGAGTGCTGCTGTCAGCCAGCATGGTGAGTGTTCAGAGCCCCTTGACCGCCGGTGCGATCTCGCTGAGGGGTTCAACGGTTGTCGCCGATCTGCTCAGTGCGTCGCTGGGTGATGTTGCGGCGTTCGGAACCATCGGGATTGATTTGAGGGGCACCATCAGGGCGGTGGGGAACATTTACATTCGTTCAGGCGATGCGCTCAACATTCTCCTGAGAGATGTCTCTGCGGGTGGCGGCATGACCTTGAGCTCGAGCAATGGCAGTGTCGCTCTGATCGGCGCCAAAGCGGGAAGGCTGACTCTGGGCGGCGATCTGACCATCAAGGCGGAGACCGATATTTATCGAAGCGTTACCGATGCAGATGCGGGCGACACTGCCCCGGGGACGACACTCACAGCCGGCGGTGAAATGCTGATCAGCGCCGTGGCCGGGAGCGTTCATCTGGGCTCGCTGGTCGCCTCTGGCGGAATCAAGGTCATCGCCGGAGGTGATCAGGCGGCGCTGGAGGGCATCAGTGCGCGCGGGGCGATCACCGTGCAGGCCTCCGAAACGGTCAGGATATTAAGCGGCGCACAGGGCGGCGGCGACGTTTCGCTGTCGGCGTCCAAGACGATCGACATCGGCGGTTCGGTCAGCGCCGCCGGCGGGATTGTCGCTCAGGCCGGCACCCTGGTCAGCATGGCGGGCCAAGCCCTCGCCCGGGGCGACATATTCCTCTCGGGGGGAGGCACCGTAAGCGCTGCGGGTGATATTTCGGCCAGCGATGCAGACAGCGATGTCAGCCTATTGGCACAGTCGCTGGTTGCGATCGGCGGCCATGTTGTCGCCGGGGAGAATGTCACGCTCTCAGCCCAGAACACGGTGCAGATGGCTTCCGGGCGCAATGTGACTGCGGCAAACGGTCATGCCAGCGTGACGGCCAGCGTGATCCGGCTGCAGGACATTCAGGCGGGTGCGCACGCCCTGATCCGAGGCTCGGCTGTTGAGGTCAGGCAAGTCAGTGTGCGCACCGGCGACATCAGCGCCACTGCGACCGGCTCGATGAAGATGGGTCATCTCGCTGCGGGCGGTCATGTGCGCGTGAATGCCACAAGGGGACTGACTGTTTCATTTGCGGCTGAAGAGGGCATTACGGCAGGGGGCGATCTCACGCTGAGCAGTGCCCGTTCCGGAATTGAGCTGTCGGGCGTGTCAAGGGTCAACATCAGCGTTGCAGGTTCCATCACGATGTCTGCGGCGACCAACATTCGCCACAGCATCCGGGGCGTCTATGTGAGCGGTACACAGGGCTTGGGGACGACAATCAGTGCAGACTCGGGGCCGATTTTGGTCAGGGCTCGGGGCTTGATCGCTCTGGGCGGGCTGCAGGCTGAGGGGGCGGTATCCGTCACGGCCAGCATGGTGACGCTGGACAGAATCACCGCCAAGGCGGGCGCCTCGATATCGGCCTCGGCTGATGTCAGCGTCAGGATGGGCGGCGTCAGGGTTGGCGATCAATTGAGCGTTACCGCAGGCGGGCGGATTCTCCTGGGACAGGTTCAGGCGGGTCAGGAAGTCACCATGATCGCCGAGCACTCCACGTCCCTGCGGGGGGCGAACCGTCCCCCCGGCATCAGTGTTCAGGAACTCTCGGCAGGCGGCTCGCTGGTCACCCTGCAGAACATCAGCGGTCTGATCGTTGGCGGGACGGTCAGTGTTCCGGACGGCCTGCTCAAAGTGGATGCGCTGACTTTTTCAGCCGGCAGGGTCAATGCGGCATCCATGACGCTGACTTTCGACCCCAATCAGGGGCGTTTCGGCATCGGCGGCGGCAGCATTGGAGGGACGGTCTCAATGCGCGCGGCGGTCGGGACGCTGCTGCACAGCGGGACATTGACGCTGCGCGGAGTCACGCTCGGGGAGCTCACGCTGCACTCCCAGGACGAGGGCGCCGCGGTGCAGGTCGTCGATGATTTGGAGGATGCGCGCAATCAGGGGATGACGGTTTCCCTGCTGCACTACGCCGGCGGCGACCTCAACATTGATGCCAATTCCCGCACGATCAGCGGCGGGGTTGAGCAGACGCTGCCGCTCAACACGCTGAACACAGTGCATGCGACCATCAGCAGCGGCAACATCAACATTCAGAACGGTGCGGATCTGACGCTCTACAGCGACGGCGCTCTTGAGGATGGGGCGGTGACGGTCTCGGTCGATGGAGACCTCTGGTTCGACGCACCGGGAGCGTCGGCAAACTCGCGCTACGACGTCTCGATCGACTCGCTGATCGCATCGGACAACATCGTCATCGGCGGCTTTGACGATGCCGAAACGGTCACCTATGAATATGCCGGCAGGATGACTTCCGTGGTGCGCAACCGGGCGCTGCCGGGTCGCTTGGCGGGGGTCGTCCAGCGGACCCAGACGATGCAGATCGGCGACACCCAGCCCATTGATCGCGAAGTCGCCGTCAGCGGCGTCATCCACGCCAAGAGCGGCAGCATCTCGGCTGAGGCGGAATACGGCTTTGCGATCGCCAGCATCATTGCCCCGACTTCGGTCGTGCTGCGCACCGGCAGGACCATTTCGCATCATTTTGCCGAGGGCTCCTACATTGAGCGGCGCGGTGCCGGGGAGGTTCATCTTGCGATCCGGCGGCGCGCCGGCAGTTTGGTGGCCTACGGTCCCGGCAGCTTTGACTATGTATTCGATGGCAACACCAGTCAGGCGGGCGGACAAAACCTTTCGGTCATCACTGCCGTCCCCCTGTCCCGGGAGGATCCCCGTCTCGGCTACGGGGGCATTCTCGTCGGTCATCTCGAGACCGACCGGGTTGACTTTGACGCGCGTCACTGGGGCGTGACCGTGGACAATCTGAGAGTCTCTCAGGGGATCAATCTGGATGCCGCGCGCGCCCGCATGCACGGAACCGTAGGCACCCTTCAGGGCGAATATGCCGAGCACCATGTGACTCTCCCCAATCCGGATTACATCGGTCCCTACCAGTTCAACGGCAAGCAGATTTTCGGACACCGCCAGACCGGCTTCAGCCGCTCCGACATGGCCGGCTGGGCCCGGCAGCAGAGTCGCTTTGCGGTGCTCTATGCGGGTGAGGCGGTTCGCATTGCCGATGTCGGCGAGCAGGGCTGGGTGTACTGGGCGAAGACCGGGCGCGACGCCTTCCGGTCGGTGCGCGAGGAGACGAAGAAAAACATGCAGTGGCGCCTCCACAGAATCGAGATTGCCCCCGAGCTGAAAGAAATACTGGGCCTGGACTCAGACTTTATCTTGGTGAGCGAGCATGCAGAAAATCCTGTCGCACAGGATGACTCCGCTGGAGAGGCGAGAGGCGCATCGCCTTAGTAGACTTTGTGCCCCCGATGGGCTGCATCGATTGAGGGCGTGCAGTATTGAGATGTTGCGGCGATGTTTTTCTTGAATCGAGCTCCGAAAACACTGCGGCCGCTGCTGCTGGCGTCGCCGGCGGCGCTGATCGGCCACGGCCTGCCCGAGGGCGGCGATGTCCGGGCGGGGGATGCCCGCATCAGCCG
>MEIF01000074.1 GCA_001750645.1 Gammaproteobacteria bacterium AqS3 | reverse complement strand
CGCGGGCCAGCGAGCGGTCCAGGGCGATCCGCCGCCCGGCCACGGAGGCGCTGCGGGCATCCCGGGGGGCGCCGAAGCGCAGGGCGATGGTGTCGCGGGTCGCCGGCAGCACGGCGCTGACGATCTCGGCCAGCGCCAGCGCTGCGGCGTCGCTCTCCCGCTCCTGCAAGGCGTGGGTGTCGTCGTCGGTCACCGCCACCCTGAAGCTCTCGGACACTGCGTCGTACTCGCCGCCGGCGGTGGTGACCGTGACCGTCACGCTCTCGCCCTCGCCGTCCTCGTCCTGCACCCCGGTCAGCTGCACGCTCTGGGGCGTGTTCCAGTTGGTGTCGGTGAACCTCAGGGTGCGGGCGGCGCCGCTGCCGTCTGCGGTCGGGCTGACCGAGGTGGCGTCGGCGCTGGTGACGGTCAGCGTGACGCTCTCGGAGGGCTCGGTTCCCAGCCGGACGCTGAAGGACTCCGTCCTGCCCTCCTCGAGGGCCAGGCCGGCGCTGCCGATGCCGGCCAGCACGATGCCCGGCGTTTGGCTGTCGGTGACCCGGACGGCGACATATTCCCTGATGTTGCTGTAGTCGGCGCCGAAGGACTGCACCTCAAGGCTGACCGATTCGCTGAGGGCATTGGCGTCGCTCTCGGCGATCACCGTCACGGTCTGTTCAATGCTCCAGTTGTCGGGGGTGAAGCTCAGCAGGTTCTGCGGGGCTGTGATGTCGGGGTCGGTGTATGTGAGCACGCTGTACTTGCTGAGCGAAAATCCCGGGTTGATGAGGACCTCGCCGGACGGGCGCGTCCGCAGGCGGACCCTGAAGGTCGTCGACTCACCCTCGTTGAGGGCGATGCCGCCGCTGGGGATGCCGGTGAGCACGATGCCCGGGGTGTCGTCGTCGGCGACCCACACGGAGAGCTCCTCGGTGATGTCGCCGTAGTCGGCGCCGGACGCCGTCACCCGGATGACGGCCAAGTCGTCGGCGGCGTCGTCATCGCCGCCGTCGGTCACCGTCACGGTCTGCCGGTCTCTCCAGTTGGAGGCGTCGAAGCTCAGGGTGTTCTGGACGCCTTCTTTGGATGCGTCGGTGTCCAGCACCACATCGGTGTCGCTGCTCGACAGCCCCAGCATCAGCGTGACCGCACCGGTCGGGCGCGAGTTCAGGATGACCTCGAAGGTGTCGCTCGTGCCCTCGTCGAGCCTGAGGGGTCGAACGGAAAACAGGATGATCCCCTCGTTGTCGTCGTCGATGACGTGGACCCTCACATTGCCGGAGACCCCCTCGAAGCTGCCGCCGAAGGCGCTCGCCGTGACGTTGAGGATGCCCGGCGAGATGGCGTCGGTGTCGTCGAGCGCCGTGATGGTCACGGTCTGGGGGGTCCGCCAGTTGGCCGGGGTGAAGCTCAGATGGGCGGGGGAGAGATTGATATCGGGGTTGTCCCGATTCAGTGCGACCGACACGTCGACCGTGGGCCGGATGCTCAGGGCGACGGTGAAGCTGTCGGTGTCGAGCTCGTGCAGCTCCAGGTAGTCCTCCGAGAGCAGCAGCCCGGCGGTCTCGTCGTCGTCGACCGTCACGGCGACCTCGGCCGGCGCCAGCCCCGGGGCCGTCAGGCTGATGGTCGCCGAGGCGTCGGCGGCGTCGGTGTCCTGGGCGGCGCTGACGGCGACCGGCCGGTCGGTCTGCCAGTTGGCGGCGGTGAAGCTCAGCGTCGTCGCACTGAGCGTGACGTCGGGGTTGTCGGAGGCCAGGGTGACGGTGGCGCTCCCGGCGGGCGCCGCGGTCAGCCGGACGTTGAGGGTGGCGCTGCCGCCCTCGTCGATCGACAGCGAGTGGGTTGCAACGTGGATGCCCTGATCCTCGTCGTCGTCGACGCTCACCCCCACCGAGTTCGGCGTCGCACCGGGCGCTGTGATGCGGATCTGCCCGCTGTCGTCTATGGCGTCCAGATCCTGCAGCGAGCGCACCGTGACGCTCTGTGCGGCGCCCCAGTTGCCGGCGGCGCCGGCGGTGAAGCTCAGCGCCGCCGGGCTGATGCGGATGTCGTCGTTGTCGGACGCCAGCGCCACGGTCGTGTCGACATCGGGATCCAGATTCAGCTTGACCGAGAATGTCCCCGAGGCGCCCTCGGCAAGCGCCAGCGACCCTCCGGTGACTCCGGTGACGTCGATGCTGAGCGCCTCGTCGTCGTCCACGCTGACCTTCGCCGTGACGCTGTCGATCCCCGGCGCCGCCAGAGAAATCTCGGCCTTCTCATCGCCGGCATCGGCGTCCTCCCTGGCGCTGACCGTGAGGGTCTGGGGCGAGCCCCAGTCGGTCGTCGTGAAGTCCAGCGTCGCCGGGCTGAACGTGACCCCGGCGTAGTCCGAGCTCGGCGTCACGGTCGTGGTCTGCAGCGGCGCCGCAGTGAGGGACACCATCAGCCTGCCCGAGCCGCCCTCGTTGAGCGCCAGCGGCGCCCCGGTGACGGCGATGTCGAGGCTGTCGTCATCGATGACGCTCACCCCGATCTTGCGCGTCACCATGCCGTTGCCGCTCAGGGTGATGGTCGCACTGTCGGGCGCCGCATCGTCGTCCTCGGCGGTGTGCACCGTGATGGTCTGGTTGACCTGCCAGTTCGTCGAGTGGAATGACAGCTCCTTCGTGCTCAGCCTGACGTCGTCGTTGTCCGAGGCCAGCTGGATTCTCCGGCCGCTGAGCGGCTGTGCGTCCAGCCGGATGTCAAAGGTTCTCGATTCGCCCTCGTCGATCCGCAGCGAGGTGGACGAGAGCGTGTAGCCGATGTCGTTGTCGGTCAGCGACACCAGCATCGAGCCGGTGCGGATGCCGTCGCCGATGAGACTGATGTGGGCGCTCTCATCCGATTTGTCGGCATCGTCCAGCGCCGTGACCGTAACGGTCTGCGGGGTGTCCCAGTTCTCCGTGGTGAAGCCCAGCGAGGCCGTGCTGAGTGCGATGTCGGCGTTGTCGGAGGATAGGCTGATCACCCTGGATGAATTCGGCCGGCTCGCCAGCTGGACGGTGAACGATTGGGCATCGCCGCCCTCGGTCACCTGGATATGCCGCACCGGCGAGAAGGTCAGGCCGATGACATCGTTGTCGGTCACCGACACCAGGACTTCGGCGTCGGCGACGGCAGCGCCGCTGAGGCTGATCTTTGCGGTCTCATCGGCGAAGTCCGCGTCCTCGGCGACGCTGATCGTCACGGTCTGGTAGGTGTTCCGGTTGTCCTGGGTGAAGTCCAGCGTCGTCGGTGCGAAGTTGACGTCGGCGTTGTCGGATGTCAGCGTGAGGGTGGTGTCGGAGTGCGGCTGCCCCGCCAGCCGGACGCGGAGGGTTCCCGAGCCGCCCTCGCTGACGGTCATCGACGCGGAGTCCAGGGTGATGTTGACGATCTCCCTGACCGTCACGCTCAGCGAGGCGTCACGGACATTGGCGCCGCTGAAATTGATGTGGGAGAGGTCATCTGCCCGGTCGCCGTCCCGCACGGTGCTGACCGTGACGGTCTGGTCGGTGTTCCAGTTGGTTGTCGTGAAGTTCAGCGATGCCGGGCTGACGCTGACGTCGGGGTTGCTGGAGGTCAGGGTGACGCCGGCGCCGGCGCTGGGCCGCTTTCTCAGCCTGACCGTGAAGGTGCCGGTCTCGGCCTCGTCCAGCGTCAGCGACGCCGTGGACGGCGCCAGCACGACGGCGTCGTTGTCGAGCACGCGCACCGTGATGCCGGCGGTGGCGCCCTCAAAGCCGCCGTAGTCGCCGCCGGTGGCCTGCACCGTGATCGGGATGGTGTAGGTCTCGTCCTCGCTGTTGTCGTCCTCCAGCGCCTCGATGAAGTCGGTGGCGCTGAAGGGCACGGGCGTGCCCTTGGCAGCGGTGCCGGTCGAGCCGCGCCGGTACTGCATGCTGATGCCGGCATCGCCGCTGCCGACCCGCAGCCCCGCGGAGCCGGCGGGGTCGCCCAGCATCAGGCTCAGGCTGTCGAGTGTCGGCTCGTGATCGACGCTGACGGTCAGGGGCGATGCGAGCTGGCTCGACGCCGTGATCTTCTGCCCCTCGATGATCTCGATCACGGAGGGCGTGACGCTCAGGTGGCCGGTGAAGTCGTTGTCGCGCACCGAGACGTCGACGGTGCCGGAGGTGATGCGCACCCCGGTGAGGCTGATCTGCCCGGTCTCATCGTCGTCGCGGGCGTCCTCGGCGGTGCGCACCGTCACGGTCTGGGCGGCGCTCCAGTTGGAAGTCGTGAAGCTCAGCGATGCCGGGCTGACCTTGATGTCGGTGTTGTCCGAGGCCAGGGCGATGGTCTTGCGGCCGTTCGGCCGCCCCGCCAGCTGCACCGTGAAGGTGTCGCTGCCGCCCTCGGTCAGCTCCAGGCTGGAGGGCGACAGGGTCAGCCCGATCTCGGGGACGTCGTTGTCGACCACCTCGACCTCGAGCGAGCTGTCCTTGATGGCGGTGTTGGAGAGGCTGACCGTGGCGCTGCCGTTGTCCATGTCGGCGTCCTCGGCGGCGGTGACGGTCACGGTGTGCGGGGTGTTCCAGCCCAGGGAGCTGAAGCCCAGCGATGCCGGGCTGACCGTGACGCCGGGGTTGTCGGAGCTCAGGGCGAGGGCCCTGAAGGTGTGCGGCGCCTTGCTGAGCCTGACCGTGAAGGTCGACGAGCCGCCCTCGTCCACGGACACCGGAGCGCCGGCGAGCACGATGCTCGGCTGGTCGTCGTCCGCCACCGTCACCGACACGCCCACCGCCTCGCCGAGGATGGCGCCGTTGACGAGGTGCCGGATGCTGATTCTGCCGCTTTCGTTGAGGTGATCGGCGTCCTGGACGGCGGTGATCGTGATGTCGTGGTAGCTGTTCCAGAGGTTGCTCCTGATGCTCAGGTGCCTGTGGCTGGTTGACACCCCCTTGGGGGTGCCGATGTGCAGCGTCGAGTAGAGGTTGAAGCCGCCCGGCCGGCTGGTGTACCGGATCCTCAGCGTCGCCGACTCGCCCTCCTGAAGCGAGAGCGATGCGGGGGAGGTCTCGGCCGACTGCCCCTGAATCAGCGGCGCCAGCGCCAGCGCCAGCAGCAGGGCGAGGGAGCGGATCGCAGCGCCCGCTGCGGGGGGTGACGCCGTCCGGAGATTGCCCCGACTCGCTGCATTGCCGATGTTCATTTTTCCCGCTGACTCCGAACCTCCCCGGCGAGGCGGGCATTCTAGTCACTGCCGGATTGTGCCGTTCGCAAGGCGGGGGATCGACTGTCATCGGATGGCCGGGCGTGTCGAAAACCCGCTTTCCCGGCCCCCGATTTTTCCGGGCTTATCAGATGCCTATAATCCCCCGAGTTTTTTTCCTCCACTTGGAGTTACTCTCATGGAATATCTGTCTGACCCTGCCCTCCACGTCGTCCTCATCACGACCATCTCGGTCATGGCCACCTGGTATCTGCGAGGATTGCTTTCAGATTCCAGTTCCCGACTAGAGAGCCGCTTCGATAGGCGCTTCTTTCGGTATCTGCGCGGATTGTTTTCGAATGACCGCGAACGCTCGGACGAGCAGGGACGCAAGCCGAGCAGGCGCGATGCCAAAGGCGACGAGGACGAAGACTTGAAGAGTTGAGCCGTCTCTCCCGCACCTCAACATTTGCGAAATTTCCGCCAGCCCGCCCCACACACATCCCACCCAAACATATATATAGATATAGCGGTCGTCGCCTTATTGAGCGGGGCGCAGGGTCATGCGCTCGAGAATGCCGCGGTAGATGACCGTGAGCCGCTCGAGGTCCTCGACGGGGACGCATTCATTGACCGCATGGGCGGTCTCATTCAGCATGCCGAGCTCGATGACCTCGGCGCCGTAGGGGGCGATGTGGCGCCCGTCCGAGGTCCCGCCGTCGGTCGAGTGAATCGGCGCCTCCCCGCAGACGGCCTCAACTGCGTCGTGGACTGCGGTGCGCAGCACACCGCCGGGCTTGCCGAGAAACGGCCTGCCGCTCTCGTGCCAATTGAGGTCAGAGTGGATGCCGGCACTGTCCAGAATCCCCTCGATGCGACTCTGTATCTTCTCGGCGGATTGCTTGGGCGAGTAGCGAATATTGAACTCAATCCGGCACTCGCCCGGGGCGACATTGGTGACGCCCAAGCCGGCGTGGATATTGGAGATCTGCAGTGCGCTCGGCTGGAAGTCCTCGCTGCCCTCGTCCCAGACGATCTGCGTCATTTCGCTGAGCACCCCGATCGCCTTGTGGATCGGGCTGTCGGCTTTGTCGGTGTAGGCGATGTGCCCCTGGCGGCCGTATATCGTCAGGCTGCCGTTGAGCGAGCCCCGCCGGCCGACCTTGATCATGTCGCCGAGGCGCCGGGACGAGGTCGGCTCGCCGATCAGGCAGTGGTCGATGCGCATCTGATCGCGCTTCAGCTTTTGCATGACGCGCTTGATGCCGTCCTCGCCCGAGCCCTCCTCATCGCTGGTCAGCAGCAGCCCCAGCTGCCAGTCGACTTCGGGGTGGTCGCGGAGAAAATCGCGCAGGGCGACGGCATAGGCCGCCAGGGCGCCCTTCATGTCGCAGGCCCCGCGCCCGTAGAGGACGCCATCAGAGACCCTGCCCTCAAAGGGCGGAAAGCGCCACGCCGACTCATCGCCCGGCGGGACCACGTCGGTGTGGCCGGCGAAGAGCAGGCTCGGCCGCCCCGGGCGCTCCCGCAGCAGCACCCGGTTGGAGGTCGCACCGTAGTCGATCTGATGCTCGTCGAACTCGCCGCTGCCGAGAAACTCGAAGATCAGCTCCATGCAGCCCCGGTCGTCCGGGGTCACGGAGGGGCGCCGGATCAGCTGCCTGGCGAGCTCGACGACCGCGCTGTCATTACTCATTGATGTGTATTTCGGGGTTGAGGTCGATCACGCGCCGGTTGGGGCGGGCCTGGATCGCCCCGGTCAGGGAGTTGCGGATGTAGAGCAGGTTGTCGGCGCCGGCCAATTCGGCAGCCTTGACGGTCCTCAGCAGCGCGCCCGAGTCATCCAGCACCTCGACCTTGGCGGCGGCGGTCAGGTAGAGGCCGGCCTCGACGGTGCAGCCGTCGCCGAGCGGAATGCCGAGCCCGGAGTTGGCGCCCAGCAGGCAGCGGCGCCCGACCGAGATCACCACGTCATTGCCGCCGGAGAGCGTGCCCATGGTGCTGGCGCCGCCGCCGAGGTCGCTGTCCTCCCCGACGACGACCCCGGCGGAGATGCGCCCCTCGATCATGGCCGTCCCCAGCGTGCCGGCGTTGAAATTGATGAAGCCCTCGTGCATGACGGTGGTGCCCTCGCCGAGGTGGGCGCCGAGCCGCACCCTGGCGGTGTCGGCGATGCGCACCCCCGGCGGGACGACGTAGTCGGTCATCGGCGGAAACCGGTCGACGCTCCAGACCCTGAGCCACTCTCCCCGGCTGCGCACCTGGCTGCGCAGCGCCTCCAGCCGGTTCGGCTCGACCGGCCCGGCGCTGGTCCAGCACAGCATCGGCATCAGCGTGAACATGCCGTCGAGGCAGACCTCGTGCGGGCGCGCGAGGCGCAGCGAGAGCAGGTGCAGGCGCAGGTAGGCGTCCTCGACGCTCGCCGGCGCCGCGGCGGTGTCGATCAGGCACAGCAGGCTGCACTCGAACCCCTCGGGCAGGCCGGCGCCGGTGCGCTCCCTGAGATCCCGCCCGGCGTCGTCGATGCGGCGGGGTGACGGGCCCGGCCGATCAAGCCGGTCGAGCCGGCCGGTGACCCAGGTGCCGGTCCCCTCGCTCTGGGCGGTTTCGGCATCGACCTCCACCGGCTGCGGGAACCACGCCTCGATGAACGATCCGCCCTGTCCGAGCGTGCCCCGACCGCGGGCCGCAAAGAATCTCTGCGGGATGTCGCCCCGGCTCACCGGGTCAGCCCGGCGCCGTGCTCGGACGGGTCGAACCGGCAGATCAGCGTTCCATCGGGGCGCACCAGCAGCGGGCGCCGCAGCAGGATGGGGTGTTTCAGCAGCAGCCGGATCCAGTGCTGCGGCGTGTAGCCGATGCGCTGCCTCGGTTTCAGCCTGCGCCAGGTGGGGCTGAGCCGGTTGATGAGCTGCTCGGGGGGGATCTGAGCCAGCCAGCCCTCCAGGGTCTCGGCGCTGGGCGGCTGCCTGCGCAGGTCGATGAATTCGAACTTAAAGCCGGCCTGTTCGAGCCAGCGGCGCGCCTGGCGAACCCTGTCGCAATTCGGTATTCCGTAGAGCTGCACGGCCGACCCGGTTTGCGGGGCGGCGGATTATAGGCAGGGCGCCCCGGTCATCCGGTGCGCCCGGCGAGCGCCTGGGCGATGCGGCGGGCGCCCTCTGCGCAGCGCTCGGGGGTGTCCACCAGCGAGATGCGCACGAATCCGGCGCCCGGGTTGCCGCCGGCGGGGCCGTGCATGGCCATGAGCGAACCGGGCAGCACCTCGACGCTGTACT
>MEIF01000073.1 GCA_001750645.1 Gammaproteobacteria bacterium AqS3 | reverse complement strand
TCTTGGAAACTCAAGGCGGCGAGCGGTGGGAACGAGCCGTGGAAATGAAAAAAATATACGATGCTTTTTTGGATGTGGCGTCTAAATTTTCTGATTTTCGCAACCCTCCCCAACCAACTCCCGAACCGAAAGAACCGGCGAAGGAAGAGAAAGAAAGCGAAGACAAAGCGGAAAAAAGCGGAGACGGCAAGTCGAAAGGCAAACGCAAGTAATCACCGCTCGCCCGCGGCGGACAGTCGGCGTAGATCGCCGCGGGCGCATTGTGGGGGCGCGTCCCCACTTTTCATGAGGTGTCCCAATGAACATCATAACCAAATCGATCGTTTACGGCGCGATATTGGCGATCACGATGATCGGCGGTCTGATCGGATTTGTGGAAATTTTGTTGTGGATGAAAGCATTCTTGCCGAAATGGGCGCTCGGATGGATATTGGGATCGACCATCGGGACGATCGCATTCGCAGTCGTTTTCTACGGATATTTCAACGATATAGAGGCTGACCGGAAACGAAAGGAAGAGTCCGATGCCATCTGATGTGTTCGATCCAAATGGATTCGACAACCCCGACAAAAATCGATACAAGGTCGAAAAACAAACCTTTTGGCGGCGCGAATTCATCAATATCGGTCTTTGTGATTCTCTTGACGAAGCGATCTCCAAAGCATTCATTCGAAGCCGGAAATATCGAGACGGCACAGCCGAACTTCAAGTAAAAGACTTGAGAAGAGACTCGATCAAATACCGGATCGGGTGGATCGACCGCGCGATCTTCGACACCGCCAATCTCTCCGACGAGTTCATAACGGAACTCAAATATGCGTATCATAACCTAGGCTACGCGCAAGCGGATGACAGCATAGCGCATTGGCGTCGCAAAATCATCTCGTTGGGACACGATCCCGACCATCCACCGCATTTCATCGGCACATGAAACTGAAACAAGGCACATTCTTCATCGATCAGAAGAAGATGGGATCGTGGTCAACCCTACCGGATATCTACAAATCCGAAAACTTGGCCGCCAAGCAAGTCACCGAATGGCTGAACAAAAACGAGTCGACCTATCGCATCCGAGACTATCTCGGCGGGGTGGTATGGTCAAATGAATCTCGATCCTGAAAAAGTAGCCATCTTCATCATCACTTTCACGTTGTTGCTGGCGTGCATCCATGCGGCGGCGAGTGAACCAATGTCCGTGCCGCCGTATTATACCACCCCCACCTATTCTCCTGATCCTGACTTGCATAAGCCTGGCTCAGTGTCACTCACCACCAAATCGGATGGTGTCTGCTGGTGCTGCCCAAAATCGATCCCGAACACCCCAAAGTATATTTCGTACATGGGCTGGCTAAGCATCCCATTCGGCGAAAAACCGAAACTGACATTCATGGTGACGAACAAGATATAACGCCCGATCAGATTCCAAGCCCCAGCCGTTTCCATATTGCGCATTCCATCACCAACGCTTCGTATCCGCGCGTTGCCAACAACGCATTGGTTTTTGCGTGCAACCGCGTTTCCGGCGAAGTCAACGCCGACAATCTGGCGGATTTCTCTTCATTGGCGATGTCGGTCATCCACTGATACGATTGGTCAACGGACTTTTGCCCGCAAAGTCGGGTCGCATTCCGTTCGATATGGTTGGATGATTCGATCACCGCCGAAGCGCGCATGGATAACGCGGCCAATATCCCTACCACCACGAGAATGATCACGATCCCCCAAATATCAGACTTGCTCATCTGCGATCTCCCAAATCAAAGTGTCGAAAGGCGTCGGGACCGTCCAATCCTTCACGACAATTTGAACATCCCGCTCGGCATTGATGTAAAGCCCGGCCAGTTTTTTCTCCCGATCGATGATCGCGACTCGGCGCGCAAACACACGAGAATACATATCCGCGTATGTTTCCGCAAGGTCATAATCGTCGAATTCCAACGGGCATTTCTCTTCCAACATCATTTTCGACTGATCTTCCTTGACGAATGGCACCACCCGAAAGCGACTCATCGCCGGCGACCGCCGAAAACAGCCCCCAAAATCGCGACACCGGCAACGACCACCACCATAAACGCCAGCACCCCAAGTCCCAAGCCAAAACCTGCTAGGATGAATTCCATCATGTCACACTCCTTCGATCATTGCAAATTGCAATCTTGATTTCACGATTGCACGGATTATCTGATGGAAGCCCAGTCGAACGGACCCCAATCGGGATAGCGGGTAAGCGGGTTGTTCGGCGGTTCGGATTTGTCGGACGCCAAATATTCTTCGACCGTGCGCTTGCCCTTTGCGATGTTGCACTCGGCACAGGCCAGCCCTGTGATTTCACGCCCCCCTCGGCTACGCGGCATCCCGTGCTCAAGATGATACCATCCCCGTTCGTGCAAGTGCTCTTTCTTGATCTCGAGTCCGCATAAGTAGCACTTGCCCCCTTGGTTCTCCCACCATTTCTCCCGCGCGGCGGTGTGCGCTTTGTGCTTGCGGTTCTTTCGGCGCAATCGTCGGGTTTCTATCCCTCGCGCCGATTGTCGATATTCCTTGCTTCTTTCGATGTTTCTTAGGCGAAGACATTCGTCCGAACAGAATCTCGCCGATGCGCGCCTGCCTTCGATCTTTTTTCCGCACTGGATGCAATCTTGGGGCGGATCGCTCCGCAAAAGCGGATTGCATTCCTTGCAATACCTCCCGTTGCGGCGGCTCAGTTCAATCCCGCAAGTCACACATGAAGGCATCGGGCCCGTCGGGGGCTTCGGGGGCTTCGGTCGGCGGGTCGGCGGGGGCTTGCATTCCTTGCAATACTCCGACTTCCGGCGTTTCAACTGCACCCCGCAAATCCCGCAGGAAGGCATCGGACCGTGAAGTTTCAGAGCTTTGGCTCTTTGCCACTCGCGCGCCTGCGTTGTTTTCTCTTCGAGAAAGCACTCTTCGGAACAGATCGGCGTTTTCTTGCGCGTCTCGACATCGACCCCGCATACCCGACAAGGACGAATGACTGTGGGATGACGCGCTTCGTAATATTCCTCGTTATATCGCTTTCTGTACGCCTTCGCGCATTCGGGCGAGCACGTCACGCACTTGCTTTTTCTCCTCGTGAGCACAGGGTGTCCGCACTCGCTGCATTCCCGCTCGACTCGCGGGGGACGAGTTCTTTCCCGATGGTCGAGTTCGTTTTCGATCTTGCCGATTTGCCGGCACTCGTCCGAGCAATATGCGTTTGCGTTGCCGCCGTTATAAACGACTACCGGCGTGTCGCATATCTTGCAAAGTTTCTCGATGCGCTGACGAGCGACCACTTTGCTCTTGCGCGCTTTTCGGCATTCCGAAGAGCATAGCGGCACGCCCCGATATGCAGGCGTCAAGGTTTCTTTCCCGCATTCCACGCACGGGGCGGGAATGCGCTTCGTTCGCTCTTCCGCAGTCTTTTTTACGTAGCGCAACTTATGCTCGACACGGCATTCATCGGAACACAAAACGGCTCTGTCGGTACGCCTCGTCAAAAGCACATCGGGTTTTCCGCAAATGGTGCAAGGCAACGATTGCTTCGATCCTAAGTGCCTTTCCTTATATTCCAGTTGCAGTTTGTTGTAATTCAGACGACGGCATTCGGCAGAGCACAATGCGGGTCGGCTACTGTTATATGCAGTCACCACTTTGCCGCAAATCTTGCACGGCTTTTTCACATATCCCGTGTTGGTCATACCGATCTCTCCGTTGGCGATGAGGAACTTCACTTCATGATTCAGGCTCTTCCCGCGCGGGGGCGTAGCACTCGTCCATCGCGGCAAGCCGCGATTTCGACATCTTGCTATCCACCAACTTCCGGCGAATGGCTCTCTTTTGCCAAATCGTCTTTTCTTTTTTCATCAAAAAATCACCGCCAACAACACCATGACCGCCATGAAAACGCCCGATGCAACGGCTCCCCAAACGATTTTTTTCTGGCGTCGTTCGTTCATAATGTGCAATCTCCCATAAAATGCGATGTGGCAAGCGTGACGATGATAACACCGATGCCCCCAATCGCCAAGATATTTGCCAATACCCATTTGAACCCAGTGCGGAGCAACGCCGCTTCGCTGACATCGACATTGGTGCGTGCGCTCATGCCGATCCCGATCCCCAGCAATGTCAGCCCGATCCCGATCAGGTATCCCGTCATGGATTATCCGTCATGCGCTTTTGTTTCATGCGCTCCCGTTCGAAATTCTTCGCCACCGGCGATGTTATGCGCGGCAACGGCGCGTTTTTCGGCCGCCAAAGAGCGATTTGATCAGGAACATCTTCGAAATCGGATTCCAAATCGACGACTCGAATGAACAAATGCGGGTACTTTCGATTCATGAAGTTGCCGTCCGCCATCGCGGAAATGTATTCCATTTGTTTCGTCCTTGTCTTCCAATCACCCAATTCGACATCGGAGCATTGGACGAGATAACGATACTTCGGTTTGCCCATCGGATCGGCATGCATCATTTGAAGAGTCTCCGTCAAAACAAATCTTGTTCGGTGCCATAACCCGCCGTCTTGCGCGTGCGAAGCACCGCCCGTTTCGGTATTCTATCACTTTTCCATTCGATCATTCGAATGACTTCCCCCGAAATGTCAGGAGGAAGCCAATCGTTCATTCGGCTGGCATACTCGTTGAAAAGCCCTTCCGCTTCGGCTCGAGTTTTGACGCTGATACTCGGCTGCGTCCATCCGCCTAGCCACCCGCGCCGTTCGACCGTGTAATAATGGATCATAACCAAACAAACAACGAAACGAACGCCCCGATCAACCCGATCACCAATATCAAAGTGAAAAACAACAAGATTCCAAGCAACCCGACCGCCATGTAGACGCTATCACTATTGGCGAGATGTTGCCAAAGCAAAGTTCCTAATCCGCCCGAAACCCCGATCGCGATCAAAATATACCAAATCATCATTCATCTCCTGTTCGAAATAACGGGGGGCGGCGAACTCCCCCACCCCGGACCACCCCTACAGGCCTTACCATCCATTTGGACAGGACCCCTTGATACTAGCCGAGCCCCAACTCGCACACGGGGATGCCACCCCGCCGGGGGTGCCGCTTATCGGCTCATTCGACAATCTTGAACGAGTCTCCATTCGCTTTCATGATGGCTATCTGCTCTTCGATGCTGGATGTCGCATATATCTCCGGTTTGTCGGTCGATAACCACCAAGCGGCTTTCGATACTTGAACGACCGCCGTCTTTGCGGCATTCATTCCACTGAATTCTATGTCCATCGACCGGCTGATCGACTCGACCATCACCCGTTCAAGAATGGCGGCGCGCATTTCGTCAGACACCCATCCGGTTGTTGCTTTCACGGCTCTTCTCCGTTTTTGTGATGTTTCATATTGAGATATGCTTCGAGCGCCATTGCACGAAGCGTGTGATCGGTAAATCGACCAAGCCTTCCCGGCACATATTCGACACGCCGGCATCGATAGCAAGGCTCGCGCTTAACCGCGTATGCTTGGGCTTCGCGCTTGGTGGCAAACGCCATGTCCGCCACCACTTGAAATGTGTGCAATGCGTCGTCAGTGCGCAATTCAACGACCCACAAACTACCCTCGGGAGGGAGTCGAACCCCCGTCATCAGATTTGGAGTCTGATGTCTTGCCGTTAGACGAACGGGGCACAATGGGAGCATGACCGAGGCACGCGGTCGATCATCTCTTGGAAGCCACCGTCGCCTAGGCTTCGCCGAACCATTGTTTGGTGCCTCCGGCGGTAATCGAAACCGCGTTGCCCGATTGAAAGTCGAGAGTTCTAACCACTAAACTACGGAGGCGGTATTTCAACTCGATCTCGAACAGTATCGGCAACCTTTGCCGCCGCAGAGATGGCAATTGTATTTACTCGTCATTTCAATCTCCAAATTGGATGCCCCGTTGCATTGTAGACCGACACGAGGCGATATCGGCCAAGGAATTCCTATGTCCGGCGCAAGGCTCGAACGAGCCGGGCTCGGTCGAGCGACATGTCTTGCGCCTGAATTCGCGGCTCCGTATTTTTCATCCGCTACGGAGCAAGAGCGTACGGGGCGGTGGCACCCGGCTTACCACGTCCGGACCAACCCCTATCCGGTGAAAGGCACGAACGCGTCAAAGCGTCCGCGTTATCCCCACCAAAGTTCGGTCCCGGCGAGGGCTGCGACACGGATTCGCATCCTGAGCCCGCCCCCGACACGTGTTTCCCGGGATTAAGGTAAGCGATGCACCCATCCGTGGCATCGCTTGGTTGGTCGGCGCGGAGAGATTCGAACTCCCGACCATCCCGCCCCAAACGGGATGCGCTACCTGACTGCGCTACACGCCGCATCTTCGTGCACATGGTGGTCGATGACTTTGCCGAGCGAAAGTATCTGCTCGACCTTCCGAATCCGAATGAAAAAGTGGCTACGCTTGATCTCATCGAACTCTTGGCGTGCCCACCCCTCGTTGATATGGACGGATAAAGCATCCCATCCCCATGTACCATTATCGTCGATCACGCACCAGCACTCGATCACGTAGATCGCTTTCAGCGTCTTCGGTTCCAACCCCGAATAACCGCAATCCGGGTGCGGATACCTGCCATCGACAAGACTCATTTCAACTATCCCATGACATCATTTGAACGAATTACGAAAACCTCCCATCTTACAACCGATGTACGTATTAGCCCCGTCCATTGCTACACTCCGATCGAATTCTTTTCCATACATCCCTTCCAAACGATCGAACTCATCGGTAACCAACTTGCGAAAATAATCGTACCGAAGAAACCCTGGCTCCATGGTGAATTTTTGGCGCGCCGTTTCCAATGCCCATTCCGCGATGAACATACCTCGATCGAAATCGTTGCCGATGTTCGTTTGACTCGAGCATCTGTCGAACTGGCTACGCAACTTCTGCGCGATGTCATTGATGTCATCGACGAAATCGCGCTGATCCCGAACTTTCGTCCCCAGATGATGCGCTTCGATCTCGGCTTCCAATTCTTCGATCAACGGACCGATCCAATCATTGTCACGCCACATCATTATCCGTCTCCTGACTTGCGTTTGGCTTTGGCGAGCGCTTTCTTTCCCTTGTCCGTCTTCAAATACTTCGCTTGCGCCCGCGCGTATGCTTTTTCGCCCTTCGCCGTGTCTCGGTATTTGTCCGCAGCCCGCTTCAACGCTTTTCTTCCCTTCTCGGATTGGTGATATTTCTTGTTGGCGGTCTTGCGTGAACCTTGCTTCGCTGAATCCATGATGGCTATCTTCCCAATCGAATCACAATCCCCAATTATACCATAAAATCATCATCGACATTCGATTTCAAACGGCTTCTTCCAATTCGTCAGATCGGCGGACATGACCCGATACTTCCATCCATCACCCATCAACCCACCGCTTTCCTTCGACCATATCTCCGCAAAATCCCGTGCGGATTCATACTCGTCGATCCAAACCCCTTGGATTTCCCACACATCCCGTTGCGGATCGTAAAATTCGACGAGATACGCTTTCTTCGGCGTCTGATTTTTCATGCGAACATATCCCGTTGCTTTTCATGACCGGCGTTTTTGATCCACAGACACTCGACCCGCGCGCTGGCTTCCCCCGATGCAAGCGACGTCGCATAGTTGTTTTCGACTCGCTTCCAACCGGCGTAGATCGCATCGTATTTCGAAGACGCATATCCACTGACCAGCGCATTGCCTTCGATCTTCGACAAAGCAGCCCCCAACTTCGCATGGGCGGCTTCGTCCATGTCCGTATCATACTTCGAAACGGCGTGTTCTTTCAAATACGGCGGATCGACATAAAACAATGTCGATGGAGAATCGTAATCGGCGATCAACCTGACGGCATCGCGGTTTTCGATCACCATCTCTTTGATCAATCCGGCGATGTTCAGTAGCCGCGCCGGATACTTGTTCCAAAAAGACGCGTAGTCGCATTCACTCGACATTCTCCAATACGGCTCATTCTGAAATGCCTTCATGACTTGAACTTGCCGCACGAAAAAACATCTTGCCCGCTCGATCGGATCGTCGTTTGCTTTGTCAGCCAAAAAATCGATCGCCCCGAAGAACTCGTCTCGGCTACACGGCGTCAATTCCAATTTCGGGATCAAAACATCCGGCGCGTCTCGCAACACTCGAAAAAAGTTGGGGATGTCCCCGTTCAAATCGTTATACACCACCACCTTGAACATCTTCCGCGCGATCGCATTCACCGAAACGCTACCGCCGCCGCCGCAGACATCCACCAAACACCGATACCCCGATGGCATATTGTCGAATATCCAATCCGCAATGGGCGACTTGCTGCCCTGATAAGGCATCACCACAATTTTAGACATAATCCGATAGAATCCGATGGATTGTCAAAAAATCATGCGAATTCTAGTAAATTCCCGTCTTTCGGTTCGTAACAAGAACATTTTTGGCGACGCATTATGGTGCCCCCGCGCGGATTCGAACCGCGATCTGATGCTTACAAGGCAACTGCACTGCCATTGTGCTACAAGGGCTCATCTTTGC
>MEIF01000072.1 GCA_001750645.1 Gammaproteobacteria bacterium AqS3 | reverse complement strand
GGAGGGGCGGCTTTCCAACCAAATCGCAGAAGTCAAGACAGGCCAGGCCAGGCTGGAGGAGCGTCTTGACGGTGTGGAGGAGCAGTATTCCCGTCTGCAATCTCAGGTCTCCAGCCTGTACAACTTCCTCTTGAACAGGAGCAAAGCCCCGGGGCAGCCGGCAGCAGAATCCGGACAGACAGCAGAATCCGGACAGACAGCGGAAGCAGTAGGCCAGGAGAAGGCAGCAGCAGGCCAGGAGGATGCAGCGACAGGCCAGGAGGAGGCAGCGGCAGGTCAGGAGGACGGCAGGTCAGTAGGGTGCAGCCAATCGGGTGCATTCTGTTCAGGCGCCGCCGTCAGCCAAAAACGCCCCGCAGCCCGACTGATCGCCCCGAGACCCGGGGGACGGTGGCAAACCGGCACAAACCGACGGTGCGGCGCCGGCTGGTCGGTTTGGGGGCGCACCGACTCCCGCGACTTCTCCGGCAGCCTCGATGACGGCGACTACGACGGCTCGCAGAGCAGCTTCTGGCTCGGCGCCGACCTCCGGGCGGCTCAGCATCGACGTCAACATGCGCTCGCTGGCGAGCCACGGCGCCGAGGGCTACAGCTCTGAGCACTCGCGTAAAATCCCCCCGGACTGGCAGGTCGAGGGGCCGCCGATGAAGTGGAACATCAACTGGGGTTCTGTTATTGCGACGATAGCCATCATGCTGACCATCGCGGGCTCGACAGCCGGTGCAACGCGGGTAATTAGCAGCGGAATCGCAGAAGTCAAGACAGGCCAGGTTAGGCTGGAGGAGCGGCTTTCCAGCCAAATCGCAGAACTCAAGACAGGCCAGGCCAGGCTGGAGAAGCGGTTTGACGTTCTGGAGAAGCGGTTTGACGTTCTGGAGGAGCGGTTTGACGGTCTGGAGGAGCAGTATTCCCGTCTGCAATCTCAGGTCTCCGGCCTGTACAACTTCCTCTTGAACAGGAGCAAAGCCCCAGGGCAGCCGGCAGCAGAATCCGGACAGACAGCGGAAGCAGCAGGCCACGAGGATGCAGCGACAGGCCAGGAGGCAGCGGCAGGTCAGTAGGGTGCAGCCAATCGGGTGCATTCTGTTCAGGCGCCGCCGTCAGGCAAAAACGCCCCGCAGCCCGACTGACCGCCCCGAGACCCGGGGGACGGTCAAAAAACGCCAGAGGGGCGGCCAGGATCAGGCCTTCGCCCCCGCTCTCCTACAATCTGCGGCGCCGATCAGCAAGGCAGCCACCCGCCAGAGGACAAGCCAATATGAATGCAGTTTCCCAGGAGAATCCTCATCAATCGCACAGCGGACACAACCGGCGTCGAGCACCGAGTGCGCACCGCCTCAAAAACCTCTTCTCCCCCGGCGTTTCAGCGCCGCCCCGGATGCACCGGCGGGCACTCGCCGCAGCCCTCCTCGTCATCGCCGTCATCGCCATCGCCGGGCAGTCCCCAACAGCGGCAGCCCAGCAGCCCAGGCCGGCCGCCGAATGCGTCACACTGCCGAACCAGCAAGGCACGCTCGCCGGCACTGTCACAAACAGTTGTTCAAATACCGGCGAGGGTCAGGTCCGTTTTGTGGGACGGTCAACGACGACCAATAACACCCCGGTATCGGCTGCGCGCAATGTTTCTGCCGGCAGCACCACCAACACGGGAAACAACCTGAATGCCTGCATTGAGTACAGCGATTCGGACACACAGCGGGATTCCGGCTACGCAGCCTGCCCCGCCCTTGACTTAAATGACGCCGCCAGCTATCCGCTGACGGACACTGATTCTGTGACGCTGCGTTTCGCAGACAAGCTCGACGCCGGCTTCAGGGATCTTCCCGCAGAGCTCACGCTGGAAGAGGGCGCCTCCGGTGAGTTCACCGTCAGATTGACCACCTCGCCCGAGGAAGACACCAGCAACGCCAACAATGCCAACGTGACGGTGACCATTGCCCAGCCGGCGGCGTCCACCGGGGTGACGATCGACACCGACAGCGTCACAACGGGCAGCCAGACCACCCTGACCTTCACCGGCGCCAACTGGCACACGGCACAGGCGGTATCCATCACAACCACAGCGGACGACGACGCCGTCGTCCCCGCCGACCTGACCCTCAGCCTGACGGCCTCGGGCGGGGGTTCGGGCGACTACAGCTATGCCGGCGTCAACGGCAGCGTGATTCTCAAGCAGACCGAGAGGAACACCGACGAGCTGGTTCTCTCCCCGACCGACCTGGATGTGAACCGGGACGGCAGCAACACCTTCACAGTCAGGCTGGGCTCCCGGCCCAGCGGCAACGTCGAGGTGACCCTGACGCAGCCGGCGTCAGCCACCGGGGTGACGGCGGACACCAACACCGGCGCCGCCAACAACCAGACCACCCTGGACTTCACGACGACCGACTGGAATGACGCACAGACGGTCACCGTCTCCGCCACCGGAACCGCCCCCATCGGCGACAACGCCGCAACCATCAGCCTGGCCGCCTCGGGCGCCAGCGAGTACGCCGGCGTCACCGGCAGCGTGACGATCGACGTCGAGGCAAGGCTGCCCAGCGCCTATGAGATCAGCCCGACGGAGCTGACCGTGGCCGAGGGCACAAATGCCACCTTCGACGTCAGATTGCGCCGGCCCCCCTCCGCAGAAGTGAGGGTGCAAGTTACAGATTCGTCGAACAACCCCGACGTGACGGTCGACACCGACACCAGCCAGCCGGGCTTCCAGAACACGCTGACGTTCTCAGCCGGCAACTGGAACAGGGATCAGACCGTCACGGTGAGCGTCGCCCAGGACGACGATATCGACGACGACTCCGCCAGCATTAGCCTGTTCGCCTCGAGCGATGACAGCGGCTTCAGCGACCTCAGGGGCAGAGTGGCGGTCACCATCACCGACGATGGCACCCTGAGTCTGGTCCTGTCCGCCGCATCGCTGAGCGTCAACGAGGGCGGCAGCCAGACATTCACGGTGCATCTGGTGGTGCAGCCCAGCGCCAGCGTGACGGTCAGGCTGACCCGCCAGCCCGGCAACACCGACGTGACGGTCGATGAGACCTCGCTGACCTTCACCACCGCCAACTGGCAGACCCCCCAGAGCGTCACGGTGAGCGCCGGCCACGACGACGATCTGAGCAATGACACCGCCAGAATTGACCTGGCCGCCTCGGGCGGGGGATACGCCGGCGTCACCGGCAGCGTGGCGGTCAGCGTCACCGACGACGACGCCCTGAAGCTGGTGCTGTCCGGGACATCGCTGAGCGTCAACGAGGGCGGCAGCCAGATCTTCACGGTGCAGCTGGCATCGCAGCCGAGCGCCGACGTGACGGTCACCCTGAGGCAGCCGAGCAACACCGAAGTGACGGTCGACACCGACGCCCGCACCGCCAGCAACCAGACAGAGCTGACCTTCACGGCCGCAGACTGGAACACCCCCCAGAGCGTCACGGTGAGCGCCGCCCACGACGACGACAGCAGCGATGACAGCGCAACCGTCAGCCTGTCCGCCGCGGGCGGCGGCTTCAGCGGCGCCAGCGCCAGCGTGGCGGTCAGCGTCGCCGACGACGAAGCCCCGAGGCTGATCCTGTCCGCCGCATCACTGCGCGTGGACGAGGGCGGCAGCAAAATGTTCACCGTAGGGCTCACGATTCAGCCGACCGCGACCGTGACGGTCACCCTGACCCAGCCATCCAACACCGAGGTGACGCTGGACACCGACGCCGGCACAGCGGGCAGCCAGAACAGGCTGATGTTCACGAGCGCCAACTGGCGCACCCCCCAGGGCGTCACGGTGAGCGCCGCCCACGACGACGACAGCAGCGATGACAGCGCCGGCATTGCCCTGTCCGCCGCGGGCGGCAACTACGCCGGCCTCACCGCCAGCGTGGCGGTCACCGTCTCCGACGACGAGGCTCTGAGGCTGACCCTGACGCCGGACGCCCTGACCGTGGCCGAGGGCGGCAGCAAGACCTTCACGGTGCGGCCGGGCCTCGCCCCCACCGGCAGCGTGACGGTGACCCTGACGCAGCCGTCCAACACCGACGTGATGCTCGACGCCGATGCGAACAGCACCGGCGACCAGACCATGCTGACCTTCACCACCGCCAACTGGCAGACCCCCCAGACCGTCACGGTGCGCGCCGACCACGACGACGACGAGATCAATGACACCGCGGTCATTGCCCTGTCCGCCGCGGGCGGGGGATACGACGGCATCGACGCCAGCCTGACCGTCAGCGTCACCGACGACGACGATGCCCGGCTGGATATGGAGCGGGAGACCGTCAAGCTGCTGCTGGCCGAGGCCATCGGCGGAGTGCTCTCCTCGACCCAGGAGGCCATCGGCCTGCGCTGGGGCGCCGAGCGCTCCGGGCGCAGCGCCACCCTGGCGGGCCGATCCGTCGCCCTGGACCGCTCGGCGCTGCAGGACCTCGCCGCCGGCTTTGCCGGTGCCGCCGGCAGCGGCCAGCAGAGCCGCTTTGCCGGGGATCGCTTCGGCGCCGAGCGCCACAGCGCCGACTGGCTCGGCGGCGTGCCCCTGGATGCGGGCCGCCCGCTGCGCTCGGCCGGCGAGCGCACCCCGCCGTCCCGCCAGTCCGCCCTGCTGGGCGGCTTCAGCTACGCCCTCAGCCCGGAACTGGGGCGCGTCACCGGCTGGTCGGTCTGGGGGCGCACCGACACCCGCGGCTTCTCCGGCAGCCTCGATGACGGCGAGTACGACGGCTCGCAGAGCAGCTTCTGGCTCGGCCTCGACCACCGCGGCGACGGCGGCGCCCTGTCCGGGCTGGCCTACTCGTCCAGCAGCGCCGAGGCCGACTACACGATGGGAGAGGATGCCGGCCTGCTCGAGACCGACCTCTCCGCGGTGATGCCCTACATCGAGCTGGCCGGCGACAACGGCGCCACCAGCCGCATGCTCATCGGCCTCGGCAGCGGCGAGGCCACCCTGACCCAGACCGACCGGACCAAGGGATCGACCGATCTGACGATGTATCTGCTGGCGCTCGTCGGCAGCTGGCCGGCGGCAGAGTTCGCCAGCAGCACGCTGTCGTGGTCGGGCGATCTGGGCTTCGGCGCCCTGGAGCCGGACGACGTCCCGGCCGCACCGGCGCTCGACGGCCTGGGCGCCGAGCGCCTGCGCATCCGGGCGGGGCTGCAGCTGATGCACGAGGGCTTCGGCTCCTCGTGGACGGCCACGCCCAAGCTGGCGCTGATGCTGCGGCAGGACTCCGGCGACGGCGCCACCGGCTCGGGGGTCGAGCTCACCGCCGGAATGCAGGTCATCTCGACCTCGGGCCGGCTCAGCGTCGACGTCAACGTGCGCTCGCTCTTGAGCCACGGCGCCGAGGACTACAGCGACTCGGGCTCGAGCCTGCAGCTGCGCCTGAGCACGCGAACCGACGGCTCGGGGCTGGCGTTCTCGGTCGGGCCGCACTGGGGCAGCGCCGAGGGCGAGCTGCTGCGGGGCGCCGGCGCCCTCGGTGCGCAGCGCCAGACCGGGCGCCAGACCGGGCGGGGCGTGATGGCCGACATCGGCTACGGGCTGCGCGCCCTCGGCGGGCTGCTGACGCCCTACTCCGAGTACCGGCACACCGGCGGGTCGGGCGGCTCGACCCGCCAGGTCGCCGGGGTTCGGTTCTCGGACAGCGACACCCTCGAGTTCAGCCTGTTCAGCGAGCGGCTCATGCAGCCCCGGGGCGAGTCCCGCTCGCATCTGGCGCTCGAGCTGCAGCGGCGCTTCTAGTCGGGCCAAGCCTGCCGGGGCGGGCTGCGGGGCAGGCCCCGCCTGGCTCGTCCCCCTCTGATGCGGCTCATCCGAGGGCTGTCGGGCATCAACTTTTGGCTGTGATCCAGGTCTCATCTCCCGGAAGCGTCTCCTCCGACAATGCGCCATCCCATCCCACCGGACATCCGTCGCCATGAACTCCAGACGCAAGCCTCCCCACTCATCCTCGCCCGACGACGAAGCCGCCTCGTCCTCGCACAACGGCCCGGAGCCATCGCACAACGGCCCTGAGCCCTCGCGTAAAATCCCCCCGGACTGGCAGGTTGAAAGCCCTACGATGAAGTGGAACATCAACTGGGGTCTTGTTATTGCGACGATAACCCTGATGCTGACCATTTTGGGTTCGGCAGTCGGCGTCACGTTGGCGATGAGCGGTCAATTCGCCGACATCAGAGTAGACATAGCCAAGCTCAAGGAGGGCCAAGATGATCTGAAAGAAGATGTTTCCGGTCTCAAAACCGACGTTTCGTTTCTAAAGACACAATATTCCCGTCTGGAGGGGCGGTTTTCCGGTCTGGAAAGGCAGTATTCCGGCCTGCAGAACCAAGTTTTCAGCCTGCAAAACCAGTTTTCCACTATGCAATCTCAGGTTTCAGGCCTGTACAACTTTCTCTTGAACAGGAGCAAAACCCTGCGGCCGCCGGCAGCAGAGGCTGGGCGGGCAGCGGCAGCAGAATCTGATCAGGCAGCTGCGGCAGCTGCGGCAGCAGCGGCGGCAGCGGCAGGCCAGGCGGATGCAGCCAATCGAGCGCCTGCGGGTCAGGCGGCGCCGGCCAAAAGCGCCCCGCAGCCCGACTGACCGCTGCGCCCGGGGCGAGAACCGAATCGGCGCAGCGGATGGAGCGTGCAGGTCGACATTGGCTACGGGCTGCGCACCCTCGGCGGGCTGCTGACGCCCTACTCCAGATTACCGGCACACCGGCGGGTTGAGCGCCGGGTCTGATCCTCCCCGAGATGCGGATCTCCCGCACGGCTCCGTTTGATTAATATTGCCCCGTCGCACCGGACATCCGTCGCCATGAACTCCGAACGCAAGCCTCCCCACTCCTCGCCCGACGACGAAGCCGATGCGCCCTTGAACGACAGCCCGGCCCCGCCGCATCAAACCCCTCCGGATCGACAGGTCGAAAGCCCGGCGAGGAAGTTCAAAATCGACTGGGAACTTGTCATTGCGACAATAATCATTCAGCTGTCTGTTGTGGCTTCGGCAGTCTGGGTAACGTGTGAGCTCAGCGCTTAACTCGACGAGATTAAGGCAAGCCTGGACAGGATGCTGACATCGGACGTCGGTCCGGAGACGCAAGGTTCCGATCTGCAGACTCTGGTTTCCGGCCTGCACCCCTTTCTCTCGAACAGGAGCACAGCGCCGCCAGGCCGATTCGCACAACACGCAGTGCCGGCGGCGAGGCGACCCGAGTCAAGCCTCCTCCCCGCCCCCCTATAATCCGCCCCGCTGACCAGCAGGGCGCTCGCCCATCAGAGGAGCCATCAATATGAACGCAACTTCCCGTGAATACCCCAATCAGTTAAACAACAAACTTGAGCAGCATCGAATACCGACTGCTCGCAACATCAACCCCCCCCTCTCCAATATTTCAGCGCCGATGCACCGGCGGGCAGCGGCCGCAGCCCTCCTCGTCATCGCCGTCATCGCCATCGCCGGGCAATCCCCAACAGCGGCGGCACAGGAGGTCGCGCCAGCCAAGGACTGCGCCAAGCTGAATGCTGGGAATAGCGGAGTAACAAACAATTGCTCGAGCACGGTCCATTTTGTGGGACGGGCTTCTATCTCTGGTCAAAATATTGCGGTTAAACAAACAATTAATGCCGGTGATACCGGCAATGTCTCAGGCAGCCTAAATTACTGTGTTGAGTACGACGATGCAGACACACAGCGGGACTCCGGCTACGCCGCCTGCCCCGACAACATGGTCGCCTCCAACTATACGCTCTCTGGGTCTGTGGTGGTGGGCTATGCAGACAAGCTCGACGCCGGCTTCAGGGATCTCCCCTCAGAGCTGACGCTGGAAGAGGGCGCATCCGGACAGTTCACCGTCAGGCTGACCACCTCGCCCGAGGAAAACACCAATGATGCCGACGTGACGGTGACCATTGCCCAGCCGGCGGCGTCCACCGGGGTGACGATTGACACCGACACCAGCACCTCCAACAACCAGAACACCCTGACCTTCACCGGCGCCAACTGGTACACAGCACAGACGGTATACGTCAGCACGACAGAAGACGCCGACGCCGCCGTCCCCGCCGACCTGACCCTCAGCCTGAGTGCCACGGGCGGGGGCTCGGGCAACAACTACAGCTATGCCGCCGCCACCGGCAGCGTGACCCTCAAGCAGACCGAGAAGAACACCGCCGCGCTGACCCTCACCCCGACCGACCTGGATGTGCGCCGGGACGGCAGCGCCACCTTCACGGTGGAGCTGCAGGCGCAGCCGACCGACGAAGTCGAGGTCACCCTGACGCAGCCGGCGTCATCCACCGGGGTGACGGTCGACCAGACCACCCTGACCTTCACGACCGCCAACTGGAACACCGCCCAGACGGTGACCGTCTCCGCCACCGGAACCGCACCCCTCGGCGACGACGCCGCAACCATCAGCCTGGCCGCCTCGGGCGCCACCGAGTACGCCAGCGTCACCGGCAGCGTGATGATCGACGTCGAGGATGTGCTCCCCGCCCTGGTGCTCTCAGAGAGCACCCTGAGCATCAACGAGGGCGACAACGACGACTTCATGGTCAAGCTGAACCGCCAGCCCAGCGCCACCGTGACGGTGACGCTGACCGCAGCGGGCGATCTGACGCTGGACAAATCCTCGCTGATGTTCACCACCGACAACTGGAACGTCGACCAGGACGTCACCGTGACTGCGAGACAGGACGACGACCTCGCCAATGACACCGAAGATGTCTCCCTGTCCGCCGCGAACGGCGGCTTTGACAACGTCGACGGCGACGTGGAAGTCATGGTCACCGACGACGACACCGCGGCGCTGACCCTGTCGGATATCCCGCTGAACATCGACGAGGAAGGCAGCGGCACATTCAAGGTGCGGCTTGCATATCAGCCGAGCGCCACTGTGACGGTGACGCTGGCGCAGCCGACCAACACCGACGTGACCCTCGACACCGACACCAGTGCCTCCAACAACCAGAACGAGCTGACATTCATGACCAGCAACTGGAACGTCGACCAGACCGTCACGGTCAGCGCCGCCGATGACAGCAACACGGTCAGTGAGACCGTGGACATCAGCATCAGCGCCGAGGACGGCGGCTACGACAGCGTCACCATCACCGCCCGGGTGAATGTGGCCGACAACGACATCGGGCTGACGCTGTCGGAATCGTCGCTGTCCCTCAAAGAGGACGATATGGACACTGACCATACGGGCACCTTCGATGTCCAGCTGAAAAGCCAGCCCACGGCGGAGGTCATGGTGACGCTGAGTCTGGGCGCCGCCCTGAACAACAAAGTCAGCATAAGCCCGTCGGGTCCGCTGACCTTCACCACCTCAGGCTGGAACACCGCCCAGACCATCACGGTGACTGCGGAACAGGACGACGACGGCGCCAATGCCAGCGGAGACATTAACCTGACCGCCTCGGGCGCCACCGAATATGTCGGCCTCAAAGGCGAGGTGATGGTCAGCGTCACCGACGACGAAGTGCCGGCGCTGACCCTGACGCCGACCGACCTGGATGTGCGCCGGGACGGCAGCAACACCTTCACGGTCGAGCTGACGGTGCAGCCCACCGCCAACGTGACGGTCACCCTGACGCAGCCGGCGTCATCCACCGGGGTGACGGCCGACACCG
>MEIF01000071.1 GCA_001750645.1 Gammaproteobacteria bacterium AqS3 | reverse complement strand
CGGCTGATGCGGGCATCCCCCGCCCGGACATCGCCGCCCTCGGGCAGGCCGTGGCCGATCAGCGCCGCCGGCGACGCCAGCAGCAGCGGCCGCAGCCCCCGCACCCGGCTAGCCCTCGGAAGACCGGCTGGCATTGAATTTCGCTGCGGCTGGCAGATTGTTCTTGATGATGAAATCGCTCGATTTGACGAACGCCAGACACAACTGGCTGGGCGGCGGAATTATATATGTATATCGGAAGCCCCGAAGCCCGCCGACCAGCCCTCCCGCCGGACGGCGCAAGGCTCCACTCAGGGTGAGAAGCCCTCCTCCTCGCGCTCCTCAAGGCTCCGGATCAGCTCCTGGGCGTGCTCGCCCCCACCGGTGCTGAGCAGGAACAGCTCGTCGCTCCTCAGGTTCAGAACCCGCCTCAGGTATGGATCCACCCATACCTTGTGAACCCGCATCAGCGCGCGGTCATCAACCACCCGCAGAATAAAGTCGCGCCCGGTCTTCGCCGTATGCCGCACCGCACCGCCGCCGTACTCCGAGAACCGCATTCCCTCCCCGAAGTACAGCTCCTCAAACCGGAGCCGCGCCGCGCCCCAGCCCGCCAGATCCGAACGGTCCAGACCCATCTGACGATGCCCGAACACATGAACCCCGTTCAACTGATACGGCCCGTTGTAGTCGGTCCCCGGAAGCGTCACATAGTGCTGGGCATACTCCCCGAACAGCCCGCTGATCGTCCCGTGCAGCCGGGCCCGATCCGCATCCAAGTCCAGGCTCTGGGACAGGCTCAACGCCCCCACCGTCACGCCCCAGTGACGCGCGTCCAGAACCGCCATGTCCGCGCGGAGCGTCCCCGCCAGGATCCCGCCCCGAACCTCATCCCCCGCATTGGCATCGCGAACCTTCACCAGCGTCAGCGGACGCCCCCCGACCTGAACCGTCTCACCGTCCAGAATGTGGCTCACCCCCAGAGGTCCGTAGACCTGGAGCACCCCGGTTCGCCGGATCACCTGAACGCCGTCACGCTCCTCAACATACGCCCCCTCATCAAACGCATAAGTCACCGTCCTCCCCGTCCGAAGTGCCACCTGTCCCGGAGCAATCACCGTCCCCATCGAGAACCCCTCGACCGCCTCCGCCGTGATGCTGCCGCCCTTCGCGTGGATCACGCCGCCAATCGCCGCCACAACCGTCGTCTGCGTCAGATCCCCGGGGCGAAGCTCCAGCGATGTCGTCAGCCTGCCCATGAGGCGACCCGATAGCTGGCCCATGCGCACCACCGATGTCAGCGTCCCGCTGTAGTCGTAGGTCACCGTGCGCGTCACGTCAAAATCCCCGATCGTGATGTTGCCCGATGCGATCAGCGCCTCCACCGATACCACCCCCCGGGAATTCAGCGCCGCACCCGGTGCGTGAAAGGCCAGATCCCCGTCGACCGACACCGTCACCGCACCGCCCTCCATCGGGCCGTCGCTGTACAGCGTCAGTCCGACGCCGTTCAGAATGTGAACGCCGCCCGTGCTCACCGTCGCCCGGACCATGCTCAGCGTGTTCACCGCAACGCCAGAGGGACCCAGCGCCCCCAGATCCAGGCTCCCCCCCGCGTAGTGCAGCGTGTCAACCGTCACCGCCAGGCGACCCGCACCGACCCCGGAGAACCCCTGCATTGCCAGACCCTCCTCATGCGAGTGCAGCGTCAGAGTCCCGACCGTCACCCCCCGGAGCGACAGCACTCCGCTGTGCCCCAGAACACCCCTGGAACCCGCCAGGCTCACCGCACCGTCAATGCTGCCGCCACCCACCGTGAACACCCCGGACGCCGTGCCCAGCGGCAGCGTCAGCGCCCCCGCCCTGAGCAGAGCCGCCGAGAACGTCAGCGCCGCCACGCTCACCAGACCCAACGGCGCCAGCAGCGTCTTCGCCCCCACAGCGCCCCCCGGGTTGTGCAGCGTCACCAGCGTTCCCCCAGCCGACAACGCCTCCGCGCGGATCCCGTAGTCGCCGCTCCCCGCAGGAACATAGCCCGCCGACAGCGTCGCCCCGCCCGCGGCGCTCACCTTGCCCAGCGATATCCTGCCGCCGTCGGAGCCCGCCAGCACCGTCACATCGCCGCCCGCCACGATCCTGCCCGCCGAGACAGCGCTCACGTCCGTACCCGAGGACAGCGTCACACCCGAGTGTGCCGAAACCCCGTCCAGCGTCACCGAGGCACCCAGAACCGTCACCCCGACACCCCCCAGAAGGCGACCCAGGTGGATCTGGCCGCCCGCGCTCACCGTCACCGCACCGCCGGCATCCAGACTCGTCCCCAGGCCCCGGACCGCCTGGGCGCCCTCCACATTCCAGCTGATCGCACCCGCCGCCCTCAGAACCACCGTCCCGCCGGCCAGCATCTTCGCCACAACAGGACCCTCGATCGTGATGGAGGACCTCTCGCTGCTCAGCGTGATGTCCTCGCCCGCCCTGATCCCCCAGTCCACCGCACCGAACGACACGCTGAGGGCGTTCGTCGCCCTCGCCCGAACGTGGCGTCCCGCCGACAGAACCCCCACCTGAAGCACATTGGTCGCCGTCACGCTCACATCCTCCCGGTTCGCTGTGACCCCGCCTGCGCTCACCACCGTCCCGCGAACTGTCGCCCCGAGCCCCGCCGAGACGCCCTGGATCGTCATCAGGCTCCCGAGCACCCGAATCCGGCGCCCTGCACTCAGGTTGCCCTCAACCGTCACCTGCCCCCCCGTCACGCTCAGGCTGCCCGCGGTGAACAAAACACCCGCCAGAACATCCAGATCCCCGCTTGAGACCGTCACGCCGCCCGCCTGGGCCACCCGGACCGTCTCGTCCGCCGACAGCGTCGCATCCCCGCCCGCCTCGATGTTTCCGTTCACCTGAACCAGCGTCCCCGCCAGAACGCTCACATTCCCGCCGAGGCCCGTCGTAATGCTTCCCGCCACCTGAACCGTATCACCTGCCGAGAGCGTCACATCGGCGCTCGTGCGCACCTCCCCCTCTATCAGATCGACCGTCTCGCCGGCCGTCACCGTCACCGCTTTCAGGGCATGCACGCCCTCCAGTATCGCCGTCCCGCCCCCAGCCAGAACCGTCACACCGCCCCTGGATGTCGACAGCAGTCCCAGGCTGATCCTCCCGACTCTCGCGCTGATGAATATCTCGCCGCCCGCCGTCATCGTCGAGCCCAGAAGACTTCCCCCGGGCGACCCCCCACTGATATCTTGGAGGATGTCCCCGCCCGCCCTGATCGTCAGATCCCCGCCAACCGTCATGCTCGAGCCCCGGGGCGTCCCCAGAATCACGCTGCCATCCGAGCTCAGCGTCACCGAGCCCCCGGCGCTCACCCCGCCCACGTCAATCGACAGCGACGAGCTCAGCGAATCCCCGCCCTGAATGTACATGTCCGAAACCGCACCCAGACGGTCGCTCAGCGTCAGGGTGCTGGAGCCCACCACCGTCAGATCGTCCAGCGTCGAACTCAGTATCCCGGCAGTCACTGTGCCCCCGCCTATCCTGATCGTCCCCGCCAGGATCCGGCTGTCCACGCGCACAATCTTCGCCGACAGCAGAATCTCCCCGCGCACCGCCCGGCCCACACGGACGTTGCCCGTCACCGTCACACCCCCGGCAGCCCGATCCCCCACGAACGTCAGCGATGTCGCCGCCGGCGAGAGCAGCACCCAGTTCCCCGCCGCACTCAGATTCACGTACCCGCTGACGCTCACATCCAGAGTGCCCTTCACCTGGGTTGACGGCGTCCGAAGCCGACCGCCCTCCAGCGTCCCGTTGAACGGCTTCACGACCACCGTGGCCGCCGTCAGATCCGCAAAGCTCAGATACTTGCCCCGGTGCTGAAAAAGCTCGTTCTGCCGCGGCTCATGCCGGCCCGTGCTCAGCGTCTGTGCAGAGCCCGTCAGAACCACCGTCACGCTGCGCAGGCCCGACCCCAGATCCAGCTGAAGCAGCGTCGTCATCGTTGTCGTGATCGTCGCATTCGATTCCACTCCCCGAAGGCTCCCGACCTTCCCCTGAAACGTCCAGCTCCCCGCACCGCGCGCCGCCGGCAGCGCCAGCCCCCGGATGTCAAAGCTCTCCGAGACGCTGATGTGTCCGCCCAGACCGTCCAGCCGGTACATGTACACCGAACTCGCACTCACCGTCGCCGTCCGGAACATCACGCCCCGGTTGCCATCCTCACGCTGGGTGGCAAGCCCCGTCACTATCGCCGTCAGATCCCCGCCGACCCGAAGCCCCTGGATCGACAAATCACCCCCCGCCGTGACGATCATGTTCACCGCGCCCGATGCGCTCGACAGCGTCAGGTTCCCATGAAGACTCACATCGCCGCCGGCGCTGATCGTCAGCCCGCCATTGCGGATGTCCGACCTGTGCAGCGTCAGCGAGCCGCCCGTGGAGATCGCCGCGCTGCCGCGAGCCACCAGCCTGCGAACATCCAGCGTCGAGGCCTGACCCATGCCGACCGCGCTGATGACCGCCTCGCCGCCGGCCGACAGGCTGATGTCGCCGCCGCCGATGTAGTGGTCGCTCAGCTCCAGGGTCACGTTCGAAGCCGCCACGACATTCACAAAGTGGCTCATGTCAAAGCCGCTCCGAAGCGCCGATCCCGCCGTCACCGTCCGCAGAACCAGCCGGCTCAGCGTGTTGTCCGCGTTCTGGAGATTCAGAACGTCGACCGACACCCCGTGATCGTTGTCGTCAATCTGGGCGATGAACGTCAGGGTCGTGAATTTGGCTGCCGCAGCCGCCGGCTGAAACAGCTGCGTGGCCCTGATCACTGCCGTCCCGCTGACATTCATGTTCGAAAGGGTCAGCGGCAGGTCGTCCTTCTGGCTCAGCGTCAGGTTGTTGGCGACGCCCGTCAGGCCGGCCGAGATCGTCGCCGCAGCAATGGTGACATTCGCATTCCCGGTCAGGTGCAGAATCCCGGCGTGCAGCCCCTCGCCGATCACAACCTCCGCCGGGGAGCCCCCCGACGCCAGGCTCAAACCCGCACCGAGGTCGACCGTTGCGTCCTCGCTCACGCTGACCTGACCGTCCAGGCTCAGATTCCCGCCCGCCAGAAGCCTCACCGCACTTGCATTAATGCCTTGGGTATCCCCCCCAGCATCCGTGCTGAGCCCCACGATGTGGCCCTTGCGGATGATCGTCAGCCCCCCGAGCGCGCTCAGCCCCGACGCCAGATACATCGAGTCCGTCGGTCCCGAGGCATCCCCGTGCCAGCTCAGGGACAACCGCTTCACTGCGTCCGTCAGCGTGAATGTCGTGAACGCCGCGCTCCCCACGACCACGCCCGCCGACGCCGCCGCATCGCCGCCGCTGCCCTTCAGGCTCAGAAACGCATCCCCCGCGACCGAAAGCTCATCCAGCGACAGTCCCCCGCCCTCCGCATGGCTGACCACAAAGTTCAGCGTCCCCGAGATATCACCGCCCAGCGTGCTCTCGACATTGCCGCCCCCGGCCGTGATGTCAACCCCACGGCCCTGCAGCGCCCCCAGCTCCACAAAGCTCAGCTTAACCGGCGAGTCCCCCGTCAGCAACACTTGGTGCGCATTCCCATCCGGGTTCATGCTCAGGCTGATGTGCCCTCCGGCGCCCATGTGAAGATGCGATATCTTCAGGCTCGTGTCGCTCGGGTCGCTCAGCAGGATCGCGCCATCTCCGCCGACCGTCAGGCGCCGAATGTCCAGGCCGTAAGTCCCCGCACTCAGCGTCATGTCTCCCGCCGCCAGATGAACCCCGTCCAGATTGATCGCACTCAATGCACCACCGGCAACCCCCGGAGCGCTCATCTCCAGGGTGCCCGCGCTGACCACCATGCTCTCGCCGGCGCCCGTCGAGATGTTGATCCGGGTCGCAACCTGGATCTTGAGGCCCCCGTCCAGCGAGATCGTCGAGCCGCCGGCGTCGGTCATCTTGAACCCGTCGTCCTCATCCGATGTCAGAACGCTCAGCGTCACCCCGCCGGCGCCCGACAGTGTCATCCCCTCGCCCACCGTGATCTGATCGTGTGCCAGCAGCAGCGCCGATCCGCCCGTGCGCGCCATTGACAGGTCGACATGCCCGCCCAGAAGAATCACCCTCGGAGCGTAGGTCGTCCCCGCCGAATCCACCCCGACAACCAGATCGCCCGCCACGATGCTCACCGACTCCGGGTTCGTCGCCTGTGCCTCGCCGATCCCCAGCGAGCTCTGCCCCCCCGAAGGCAGCAGCCGAAGATAATCAGCCGAGAGCGTGACCCCGGGCAAGACTGTTATGTTGTCGGGATTCAGCAGCTGCAGCGTCCCCGCCCGAAGCCCGCCACGCACCGACGACAGCACCGCCGCCCCGTTGACCATCGTCGTATACGTCCGCCAATTCGACGACACCGTGATCTCCCCGTCGTTGTATATCAGCACTTCGTGCGCCTTCGCCGAGCCCGGCCCGCTCCCGGGAAGCGACACCCCGGCCTGCGGCGGAACCACCGTCAGCATGCCCGCCGTCTTCAGCGTCAGCAGCGGCGTCGTCGAGATCTCGCCCAGGGCCGCGTCAATCGTCAGATCCCCCGAGTGGGTGATGTAAATTCCGCCGTTCGCCCGCGGGTTGTCATCATCCCCCTTGTGCGATCCCCCCGTGCTGATCCCCAGCGTCTTGAAGCTGATGCTCTCGGTGCCCCGCAGCAGACCCGAGGACATGTCGATGTAGAGTGCATCCACCGTGAAGTTCACCAGACTCACCGTCGGCTGAACCGTCGCCATGGTCCCGCTCACCCGAACCACCGACGGATCCCCGCCCCCGAACGTCACCGTCTTCAGCGTCAGAAAATTAGTCATCGTGGTGTAGAAATTCGACTGCGACACGTTCACTCCGCCGGTGATGTTCAGTATGTTCATCGAGTAGTGACGGCTCTGTGCACCCCCCGGAATCGGCTTCAGCACGAGGGCGTTGCTCCGATCCCAGACCGACAGCGTTCCGCCGTCTGCATGCGTCGTTTTGTCGTCTGACCCGACCGAATAGCTCAGATCAACAGACTGCCACCAGTCGTGCGTGAGCCGGTCGTCCGTGTCGGCGCTGATGAACCCCCCGTGCGGCAGAACCGCGCCCAGATTCCAGCCGGTGATGGTCAGCACGCCGAAGGTGAGGGACGGAAGCCCATAAGAGGTTAATGTCAATAAGTCGCTGTTGGTGTCACCGGGAACTTGACGCTCGGTGTAAGTCGTGAGCGAGACGGAATGGTTGTTTTGAAAAGCCGTGGCGGTGTACGTAAAGGGAAAGGCATCGCCATTGCTGAAAGCCCCCCGGGAAATGATCCCGCCCTGAATCGTCAGCTGGTGCACATCCTCAATGACCTCCGGATGCGGCATGATCAGTGTCCGCAGAACTGAGATGTCCACCGCATGGGCGCTGATCTCAACATTCCGATCAGCGAAATCGATTCCATCAACGGCGCGCAAAACCACGGTGCCGGCGCTGTAGACATAGGGAGCCTCCCAATAGGCAGCAGAGTTTCCGCGTCGAGCGGAACCGGGAGGAGCCCCATCAACGATGACATGTTTGAAGGCATCGGCGCGCAGAATCGGTGAGGGTGCGGTTGCGTTGGGGGCCAAGACCATGCTGTATGCCGAAATCATGAGCATGGGAGCACCGACGGTGAAAGTCGGAGCGTTCATATCGTCATCGGGCGTCTTCTCAAAAAGCAGACTGTTGTAGTTGTAATGATTGGCGTTGTTGTCACGAGCAGAGAGACCAAGACTCAGGAAATCTCCCGGAATGACTTCCCCCCGGGCCAGGAGCGTCCCGCCGTGCATCGTGAACTCGCCCTCGGTGTCATCGCCGACCTCGATGACGATGCGCCCGCTTTCGATTGTGGCCTGATCCATTGAAATCGTCTTGGCGGCCGACATGTATACCAACCCGGTGGGCATGACGAGATCATTGTTCAAGTTGTGCCGACTCCTGTAAAGCACTCCCGATGTTCGGGTATTGCCACTCTCCACAAAGGTGGTGTAATTTCCGGCCGCATCCTTGAGGTTCTCAAATGTGACAGTGGGAATCAGGGAGGTTCGGATCATCGAATCTTTGCCGAACACGATGCTCTTGTCCGACTTCAGAGAGATCGTCCAAAGTGCCTGCTGCGAACTGTCGGGATTCATCATCAATGTCGCAGACGGGGCAAACTCAATTCTCTCCTTGGCGCTCAGCGTCAGGAAATTGAAAGATCCCACGGTGCGGTTGGAATCACCATCACCAGGGCTCGCATACTCTACCGAGTACTGAACGGTGCCCGTAACCTTGATCACGTCAGCCTGAAGGATGAGCTTGAACTGAGTGTTGTAGACAGCCCATGTTTTTGAATCTGAATTGCTGTTTGTGTTCAGATTCTTAAGAAAAGCCTCCGGATTGATTGTCATGATGAAATCTTCGTTCGCACCGGCGTTATTGCCGTGAAAATTCAGAACTGACCAAGAAGTCTCATTTGCATCGGAAGCGTAGCTCCAGTGATCAGAAAGGCTGTCCACACTTCTGCCATTGACGGGATGATCAAAACCATTTGATACCGACACCTCATCAGACAGCACGATGGTGGTCGGATCCAGCAGCAGAGTGGGGGCATTCACATGAGCCTCGGGGGCGTAGATCAGCTGCCGCTTGCCCGAGACCTCGACGAACCCCTGGGGACCCGTCGTCACCGACCCCGAAAAGCGCGTCCCGCCATCGGCCCACAGCACCACGCTGCCCCTCGATACCGGCGGTTCGGATTCGCAGCGACCGCCAAGAAGACGATCCGCACCGCCGCCGGTG
>MEIF01000007.1 GCA_001750645.1 Gammaproteobacteria bacterium AqS3 | reverse complement strand
GTTCGCTCCGGGACGCGCTCGACCGGCAGCGCCGGCGCCTCCGCCCTGCTGAGCAGCTTCAGCTACGCCCTCGCCCCGAACACCGAGGGCGGCGAGAGCTGGTCGGTCTGGGGACGGCTGGACAGCCGCGACTTCTCCGGAAGCACGGTCGATGACGCCGAGTTCGACGGCTCGCAGAGCGGGTTCTGGTTCGGCTTTGACACCGGGACGGCCGGTGGCGCCGCCTTCGGTCTGGCGTTCGGCTCGACCAGCGCCGATTCGTCCTACACGCTGGGCGGTCGCTTCAGCGGCAACCTCGACACCACCATGACGACCGTGCTGCCCTATCTGGAACTCACGGGCGAGGGCGGTGCGAGCGCCCGTGCAATCCTCGGCCTCGGCAGCGGCGAGGTCACGCTGATGCAGACCAGCCGGCGCGAGGTCAAGGCCGATGTGTCGATGGAGCTGATGACCATCAGCGGCAGCTGGCCGGTGGCCGAACTCGGCAGCTTCATGCTGTCGTGGGAGGGCGACCTGGGCATGAGCTCGCTGAAGCCCGACACCGGGCGGGAGGCGAATCCCCTCGACGGCCTGGATGTCGACACCACCCGATTCCGCGGCGGGATGGAGCTGGAGCACGGCGGCTTCGGCAGCGGGTGGAGCACCGTCCCGAGGTTCGGCCTGTCGGTGCGGCACGACGGCGGCGACGGGGCGACGGGCACCGGCGTCGAGCTGACCGCAGGGCTGCAGATGCGCTCGTCCGAGCAGCGCCTCAGCCTCGACATCAGTTTCCGCACACTGGGGATGCACAGCTCCGAGGATCTGACCGACACGAGTCTGAGCGTGGAATTCCGCCTGAACTCGCAGCCCGGCGGCGAGGGGGCGAGCTTCACGCTCGGGCCCTACTGGGGCGCCGCGCGGGACGACCTGCTGGACAGGGAGGAGGCGTTCAGGCTGGATCGGCACGACCTGCAGAGCCGCCGGCAGCGTCAGCATGAGCGTGGCGTGGCGGCGAACTTCGCCTACGGCCTGCGGGCTCTGGGCGGGATGCTCGCACCCTACTCGGAGTATGACTTCATCAGCGGCGAGTACGGCTCGACCCGGCAGATCGCCGGGCTGAAGTTCAGCGGCGCCGACACGCTGGAGCTGCGCCTGTTCAGCGAGCGGCAGGTGTTCGGCAATAGCCCGACCCGCTCGAAGCTGGCGGTCGAGCTGAGGAAGCAGTTCTAAGTCCCGGGGCGGCTGTTCATTGGGCTGCCCCTCCTCGTCGCCCGCCCCCTATTCGGGCGGCGAGGGTTTACGATCAGATGAAGTTGCCGGAGCCGGCAGAGCCGGAGATGCGAGGCGGAGGGGTGGCGCTGCGAGCAGGGCCTAAGTGGATAGCCCCCGGCAGCTCAATCGAATAGAGCACTCCCATGACTACGGAAAGGTTGCCGGTTTGAGTTCGAACCGGGGCTATCGGCGGGATTTTAGACGCGGTGCTGCCAAGTCGCAACCGGCAACCGGCAATCGGCAACCGGCAATCATCAGCGGTTTTTTTGCTCGCGTTCTTCGCCGCGCTTGCCTGCTCAGCCCTTTGCACTGTGGGTGCGGTGCGCCTCGGCGAATTCGGCCAACGATTCATAGCGCCAGTCGCCGGTGTGGGCGCCTTTGGCGGGCTTGGTCGCCCCGCTGCCGCTCTGCCCGGTGCGCCGGTCGATCCACACCGTCGCCAGCCCCATGTCGTGCGCCGGGACGATGTCGTGGTAGAGGCTCTGGGCGACGTGCAGCAGCTGCCCGGGTTCGCAGTCAAACGACCGGTTGACCTGCTCCAGCAGGTAGTCGAAGTTGGCTTGGGCGGGCTTGTAGCTGCCGATGTCCTCTGCTGTGCAGACCAGCTCGAAGGGCTCGCCGAGGGCGGCGAAGGTGAAGGCGTAGCTGGCGTGGTCGCAGTTGGTCAGCGTGGCCAGCTTGAAGTGCTGCCTCAGGTAGGCGAGGGCGTCTACGCTGTCGTCGAAGGGCGGCCAGTCGGCGATGGCCTGGGCGAATTCGGCGCCCTCGCCTTCGGTCAGCTCGACATCCCACTCAAAGGCGAGCCGCTCGTAGACCGCCTCGAGCACGGTGCTGTAGAGCAGGCCGGGGTCGAAGTCCTGGATGTCGGCTTCGGCGGCGGCGAACTGCTCGAGCACCCAGTCCCGCTTGGGAGGGTCGTCGAACCCCATCAGCAGCGGGGACAGGGCGCCGTGGATGCCGGCCTCCCAGTCGATGAGCGTCCCGTAGGTGTCAAAGCTGATCACGCGGTACTGCGAAAAATCCGGATGCTGTTTTTTGGCTGTCATCTCTGTTCTCCTTCCAGTCGGTCGAGTGCGTCGAGCACTTGGTTCAGGTGTGTGACGGTGCGGGGCGGCGGGCCCTCGCCCCGCCAGGGGTCAGCGCCGGGGTTGTACCAGATCGGCTCGATGTCCGCACCCCGGGCGCCGTCGACATCGTAGAGCGGATGATCGCCGATGTGGACGCACTCGTCCGCCGAGCAGCCGGCCTGGTCGAGGGCGTAGCGGAAGATTTCAGGGTCGGGCTTGCCGACGCCGGCGCATTCGGGGTTGGCGCAGAAGTCGAACGGCGGCATCAGGTTCATCAGCTTCAGGTCGGCATTGCCGTTGCTGACGGCGCCGAGGGCGCCCCGGGCGCTGAGCGCCCTGAGCAGCTCGCGCGCCCCGTCGAACAGCGCCAGCCCGCTGGAGCGCGCCCGGTAGAACACCGAGAAGCCGGCATCGGCCGCCGCCTGGGCTTCGTCCGGGTTGTAGCCGGCGGACTTCAGGCCGGCTTTCAGCACTTCCCGGCGCAGGCTGCTGAGCCGGGTGCGCAGTTCCGGCGAGCGCTCGATGACGGCGTCGCGCACCTGGCGCTGCGCTTCGGGGTCGTCGAGGAAGCCGGTCAGGGTCGGGTGGTGCTCGGCGAACCAGTTGCGCATCAGCTCAGCGGCCGAGATCAGCTGCGAGTAGGGATCCCAGAGCGTGTCGTCCAGATCCAGCGTCACCAGGCGGATCTTCACGAGGCGTCTCCGTTCGAGCGCGGGTGGGCGCGGTCGTAGACCCGGGTGAGGTGTTTGAAGTCCACCTGCGTGTAGATCTGGGTCGAGGACAGGCTGCGGTGGCCGAGAAACTCCTGGACGGCGCGCAGGTTGCCGCTGGCCTCGAGCAGATGCGTGGCGAAGGCGTGGCGCAGGGCGTGCGGGTTGATGTGGTGCAGCCCGCGCTCGATGGCGCAGCGGCTGAGCTGCTGCTGGACTGTGCGCGGGTTGATGCGCCGGCCCCGGGCGCCGGTGAACAGCGCCGGTTCGCCTGCATCGGCGGTGCGCACGGCGAGCCATTTGCGCACGGCCTTCAGGGCGCAGTCGCCGATGGGGACCTCGCGCTCGATCCGCCCCTTGCCGAGCACGCGCACGCCGTCCGGGCGCACGTCGTTGATGTCCAGCCCGGTCAGCTCGGACAGGCGCAGCCCCGAGGAGTACATCAGCTCGAACATCGCCAGGTTGCGGATTTCGCGGGCGTCGTCGGGGTGCAGCGGCTGCATCAGCCGCATGACGGCGTCGATCTCGACCCCGCGCGGCAGGCGCCTGGGCAGGCGCGGCAGCTCGAGGTAGTCGGTCGGGTCGCTGTCGCAGCGGCCGCCCTCGTGCAGGTAGCGGTAGAGGGCGCGCAGAGCCGAGCGCCGGCGGCGCAGGGTGGCGACGCTGCTGCCGGTGTGGCGGGTGCTGTTGAGGGCGCTCTGCAGCGCCGGGCCGTCGGCCTGGAGCCAGGACTCGATGCCGCGGTCGATGAGCCGGTTGCCGATCAGCTCGAGGTCGCTGCGGTAGGCGGACACCGTGTGCGCGGACATCCCGCGCTCGCGCTCGAGGTGGTCGAGGAAGCCGAAGTCGTTCACGGCAGCCGCACCGTGCCTTCGTAGACGCACTCGGCCGGGCCGCTCAGGTAGATCTCGGCGCGCTCGGGCCAGGAGACCTCGGCGCTGCCGCCATCCATCATGACGGTCAGGTCGGTCTGGATGTCGGGGAACTCGGCGGTTCCGGTGCGGATCATGGCGGCGGCGCTGGCGCAGGCGCCCGAGCCGCAGGCCGGGGTGCGGCCGCCGTCGACGCCGGCCTCGAAGGTCACCAGCCGCAGCGTTGCGGCGTTCACGGTGCGCACGAAATTAATGTTGCAGAGCCACAGGTCGAGATCCTCGCGCAGGGACTGGTCCTGTCGCTGCAGATCCTCATCGTCGTCAAGGTCGTCGACCGGAACGATCCAGTGCAGGTTGCCGAGCTTGACCAGCGCCACGGCCTCGGCGACGCCCGCCCTGAGCTGGGGACTGTTGCGCGGCTGCCCCTGGATGATGACTTCGGGCGGGTTTGGCGGGAACACCTCGGGCGTGCCCATCTGAACCCGCACGCTGCCGTCGGGCCGGAGCTCGGTTGCAATCCGCCCGACGCCGGTGCTGAAGCTCAGCCGGGTTCTGTCGGTCAGCCGCCCCAGCAGGTAGCGGGCGATGCAGCGGGCGCCGTTGCCGCAGTGTGCCGCCTCCCTGCCGTCGGCGTTGAAGATGCGGTAGTGGAAGTCGCAGTCGGGCCGCTCGGGCGCCTCGATGACGAGCATCTGGTCAAAGCCGATGCCGGTGCGCCGGTCGGACCAGAGGTTGATCTGATTGGCGGCGGGCAGGTCAAAGTCCTGCTCGATGCGGTTGACGATCATGAAGTCGTTGCCGAGGCCGTGCATCTTGGCGAAGGCGATGTTCACAGCAGGTGCTCCAGCTCGGAGGCGAACAGCTCCTCCTGGGTCTCCCTGGGGCGCACCAGCCGGCAGTCGCCGCCGTCGACGAGCGCCTCGCAGGGGCGCGCTCGGGCGTTGTAGTTGGAGCTCATCGAGAACCCGTAGGCGCCGGTGCGCTCCAGGGCGAGGATGTCGCCCGGGGCCAGCGGCAGCTCGATGTCGTGCGCCAGCATGTCGGTGCTCTCGCACACCGGCCCGGCGATCTGCCAGATGCGCGCGTCGCCCTCGCCCTGGGTGAGGCGGCGCACGGCGTGGACGGCCGAGTAGAGCGCCGGGCGCATCAGGTCGTTCATGGCGGCGTCGACCACGGCGAAGTTGCGCGCCCAGTTGTGCTTCAGCAGCAGCACCCGGGTGAGCAGCGCACCGGCGTCGGCGGTGATGGAGCGGCCCGGCTCGAGCCAGAGCTCGGGGGCGTCGTCCCCCTCGCCGATCAGATCCAGCAGAGCGCCGATGTAGTCGGGGATCGCCAGGGTCGGAGCGCTGGTGCCGTCCGGGACGGCCAGCCCGCCGCCCATGTCGATGTGGCCGATTGCAACGCCTTCGGCGCGCAGGGTTGCGCGCAGTTCGAGCATTTTCTCAAGGGCCCTGGTCAGCGGTGCGGTCTGGTCGATCTGCGATCCCAAGTGGCAGCTCAGGCCGATGAGCTCGATGCCGGGCGATGCGGCGGCCTGGCGGCACAGGTCGAGAGCCTCGGCGGCCGGAATGCCGAACTTGTCCTCGGCCCGGCCCGTGGTGATGTGCGGGTGCGTGTGGGCGTCGATGTCGGGGTTGATGCGCAGCGCCACCGGCGCCCGGCTGCCGAGGCGGTCGGTGGTCAGCATGATCAGCAGCTTCAGCTCGGCGGCGGACTCGATGTTGAAGCAGGCGATGCCCGCATCGAGCGCCTGGGCGAGCTCGTCGGGGTGCTTGCCGACACCGGAGAAGACGATGTCCTCGGGGGCGCCGCCGGCGGCCAAAACCCGCGCCAGCTCGCCCCCGGATACGATGTCAAACCCCAGGCCGGCCCCGGCGATGAGCCGCAGCACCGAGAGGTTGGAGTTGGCCTTGACCGCGTAGAAGGCGCGCCCCCGCTGTCCCAGGGCGTCCCGGTAGGCGGCGGAGTTGCGGCGGATGCACTCGGCGTCGTAGACGTAGCAGGGGGTGCCAAAGCGCTCGGCAATCTGCAGCAGCTGCGAATCGTCCACGGGCCGCCTCAGCTGCGGGTTTGTTCAGCCGGCGGCTTGGGGGTCAGGTCGCCCTTGAAGCCGCAGCCGGACAGGGCGAGCAGGCCGGCGAGCAGGATCAGAACACAGCGGCGGAGCAACATGCGACCGGAGGGGGCGCGGCGAGGCGCGGTATTGTAGTCGCCGCTCTGCCCGCTCCGGGGTTTTTTTGTGCCATCTGCCCGCGTGTTCAGGCTGTTTTTGCCGGCGATGCTGCTGGCGGCTGTCGGACTGATGCCTGCCCACGAGACCGAGCGCGCCTGCCAGAAGATGCCGCCGGAGTTCGAGCAGATGGCGGTGCGCGACATCAGCATCCGAACCGCCGCCGGCGAGGTCGTCACCCTGACGGTGCGCATCGCCAACAACAGCCAGGCGCGCACGGCGGGCTATCAGCACGTCTGCCCCGAGACCATCGCCGAGACCGCCATCCTGTTTGTCTACTCGTCCCCGATCAGCAGCAGCTTCCACATGAACAACGTCCACGCCCCGCTGGATATCGCCTTCTTTGACCGGGGCGGCAGCTGGATGCGCACGCTGCTGATGCACCCGCCGCCGCACGGTGAGCAGTCCAAGCTCTACGATCCCGAGAGCCCGTTTCGCTATGCGCTCGAGACCGCCGAGGGGCGCATGCAGAAGCTCGGCATCGGCGCCGGGGCACAGCTGCTGCCGCTCAGGCGCTAGCCCAGCCCCAGGAGTGGTACATGACGATCTTGGAGCCGGGCAGGTACATCTGATCCAGCGAGCCGATGCGCCAGCCCGCTGTGCGCAGGTTTTCGGGGGCGTCGCGGGACAGATGGCAGCCGCCGGCGATGCGGCTCCACAGACCGTCGAGGCGGCGCTGCCAGTGCGCCACCGATTCATCGGGGGCGAGGCCGTGCTCGCTGAACCAGAAGCGCCCCTCGGGCCGGAGCACGCGGCGGATCTCCGCCAGCGAGCGCTCGAGGTCGGGGATGGTGCACAGGGTGTAGGTGCAGACCACCGAGTCGATGCAGTTCGACGGCAGCGGGATGTCCTCGGCTCCGGCCAGCAGCAGCTCGACCGGCATCGACGCGCGCCCGATGGCCTCCTCGGCGAGTGCGGCGACCGGTTCGGCGGGCTCGAGCGCGTATATCTTGTCGACCGCATCGGTGCGGTAGTGGGGCAGGTTCAGCCCCGAGCCAAAGCCGACCTCCAGCACCGTCCCGCGCGCCTCGGGGACGATCTTCTCGCGCTGCATTCGAAACGGCTTCAGTCCGCAGCTGCAGTGCAGCAGATGCGGCAGCACCCAGCGGTTCCACATGGCGCGCTCCGTGTGGTCGGGCGGGCATCATAAGGGCGCCGGGCGGTTCATATAATCCGCGCCCCGCAGCGGCAAGGGGACTGTCGTGCTGCTGATGATCGACAACTACGACTCCTTCACCTACAACCTGGTGCAGTACTTCGGCGAGCTGGGGGTCGAGGTGCGGGTGGTGCGCAACGATGCCACCGACCTGGAGCGCATCGCCGACATGAAGCCCGATCAGATCGTCATCTCGCCGGGGCCCTGCACGCCGGCTGAGTCGGGAATCTCGGTCGACTGCGTGCGCCGCTTTGCCGGGGAGGTTCCGATCCTGGGAGTCTGCCTGGGGCATCAGGCCATCGCCGCAGCCTATGGCGGCAGCATCGTGCGGGCGGATATGGTCATGCACGGCAAGATCTCGCCGATCGACCACAACGGCACCGGGCTGTTCTGGGGCTGCGCACCCGGGTTTCAGGCGACGCGCTACCACTCGCTGCTGGTCAATGCTGAGGAGGTTCCGGACGAGCTGGAGATCACCGCCTGGAGCGAGTCCCCCTCCGGCGGGGCGCGCCAGATCATGGCGCTGCGCCACCGCGATCTGCCGCTGGCCGGGGTGCAGTTTCACCCCGAGTCGATCGCCTCGCAGCACGGCAAGATGATGCTGAAAAACTTTCTCGACGGGAGAATCTGATGGATCTCGCCGGGTGCATCGGCGCGCTGAGGGCGGGGGAGAACCTCTCGGGCGGGGTGGTGCAGGATGTGGTGGCCGCCATGATGCGCGGCGAGGTGTCGGACGAGGACATCGGCGGCTTCCTGCTGGCCATGCGCGACAAGGGCGAGCACCCCGATGAGCTGGCCGGCGCCGCACGCGCGATGCGGGCGGCCTGTGCTTCGGTCGAGGTCCCCGGCGGCGGGGAGATCCTGGACACCTGCGGCACGGGCGGCTCCGGTGCCGGAATGTTCAACGTTTCGACCGCCTCGGCCTTCGTCGCGGCGGCGGCGGGGCTGCGCGTCGCCAAGCACGGCAACCGCGCCTCCTCCAGCGTCTGCGGCAGCGCCGACGTGCTCGAGGCGGCGGGGCTGCGGCTCGACCTGACGCCGGAGCAGGTCGGCGCCTGCATCGCCGAGGTCGGTGTCGGGTTCTTGTTTGCCCAGGTACACCACCAGGCGATGCGCAATGTCATGCCGGTGCGCCGCGCACTGGGGGTGCGCACGATGTTCAACCTGCTCGGACCGCTGACCAATCCGGCCGGGGCGGTGCGCCAGGTGCTGGGTGTGCCTGAGGCGCGCTGGGTGGAGCCGATCAGCCAGGTGCTGGAAAGGCTGGGCGCCCGCGAGGCGCTGGTGCTGCACTCCGACGACGGCGCCGATGAGATCAGCCCGGCGGCGCCGACGCGGGCGGTGCATCTGGTGGGCGGGGAGCACGTCAGCTGCGTGCTGGATCCGGCCGATGTCGGCATCTCGGGGTCGCTGGAGGATGTCCGGATAGACGGGGTTGAATCCGGCGCGGCAATGTTCAGCGAGGCGCTTAGGGGGGCGCCGGGAACGCCCGCCGACGCTCTGGCGCTCAACGCCGGGGCCGCACTGTGGATCGGCGGGGCCTGCCCCGACTGGGCCTCGGGCGTGGTGCGCGCGCGCGAACTGATGGCCGACGGATCGGCCTGGGCGCACCTGCAGAGACTCGTCGAATTCGCTCGCCAGCTTTGATCTCGGCGAAATGCCTGGCGGCTTGACCTGAACCCCCCGCATTAATCAATTGCCCTTGTCGCTGCTGTTGCCGGATGGGGACGGGTGATGTCCCGGTCGGAGGCGACCCTACTTTTTGGCGCTCTCCATCACCTGCGTCGCCTTCTGGACGTATTCGAGGGCGCCGTCGAGCAGCATCTGCACCGCCACGGTGATCAGGATCATGCCCATCAGCCGCTCGATGGCGGTCAGGGCGCGCTCGCCCATCAGCGCCTCCAGCCGCACGCAGTTGAGCAGCAGCACGGCGGTCAGCAGCCAGGCGATCAGGACGGCCGAGCCGAGCTGAACCCACTGCGAGGGGTCGGTGCCGAACAGCAGCAGCATGGCCAGCGTCGAGGGCCCGGCAATCATCGGGATGGCCATGGGCACGATGAAGGGCTCGCCCTGGGGCTGGCGCCCCATGATCCCGCCCCGCACCGGAAAGATCATCCGCATGGCGATGATGAAGAGCACGATGCCGCCGCCGATGCGCAGCGATTCGCTCTGCAGCCCGAAGGCGCCGAGCAGGTGGCGCCCGGTGAACATGAACAGCACCATGATCAGCAGGGCGATCAGCAGCTCCCTGATCAGCACGCGCATCTTGCGCTCCTGCGGAATGCTGCGCAGCAGGCTGACGAACACCGGGATGTTGCCCAAGGGGTCGATGACCAGGATCAGCGTGATCGCCAGCGTCGCCGCTTCGTTCACGCGCGCTCGCTGCGGGTGGTGCGGGCGGCGCCGGCGAGGGCGCCCAGGGCGGCGGCGGGGTCGGCGGTGCGCATCAGGGTCTCGCCGATCAGATAGCCGCCGGCTCCGGCCTCGTGCAGCCGGGTGATGTCCCCGGCGCCGGCGATGCCGCTCTCGGCGATGGCCAGAACGCTGCCGGGAACCTGCGGCAGCAGTTCGCAGGCGGTGTCGAGCGAGACCTCCAGCGTGTGCAGGTTGCGGCTGTTGACCCCCAGCAGGGCGAGGCCGTCGATGTCCAGGGCGCGTTCGAGCTCGGCCTGGTCGTGGATCTCGACCAGAACGCTCATGCCCAGCTCGAGCGCCAGGCCGTGCAGGGCGGCGAGCTCGGCGTCGTCGAGGCCGGCGACGATCAGCAGCACGGCGTCGGCGCCCCAGCTGCGGCTTTCATAGATGTCGGCCTCGCAGCAGAGGAAGTCCTTGCGCAGCACCGGCAGCGGGCAGGACGCCCGCGCCAGGATCAGATCCTCGGGGCTGCCCCTGAAATGCTCGGGCTCGGTGAGCACGGAGATCGCCGACGCCCCGCCGGCGGCGTAGTCGGCGGCCTGTGCGGCGACGTCGATGTCGGCGGCGATGTCGCCCCGGCTGGGCGAGGCGCGCTTGATCTCGGCGATGATGCCCGAGCCGTCCCGCAGCGCCGCCGTGAAATCGCGCACCGGGGCGGCGGTCCGGGCGCGCTCCCGCAGCTCCCGGATCGGCGGCTGCTTGCGGTTTTCAGGGATGCGCCGGGCGGCAAAAATCGCCCCGAGGAAGGATCCCCCGCTCGCATCGTTCATGGCGTTTCGGCTGTGCGGCGGGAGCGGCGGGTATAGTAGCGCCCGCATTTTTTGGAATCCCCCCGCTATGCCAGTTGTTTTGACGAAGGAATCTGTTGACCTGGGCATCATCACCCGCAGCGCCGAACCGATGCTCGCCTTTTACCGTGACCTGCTCGGTCTCACCCCGGTCGGCGAGAGCCCGATGCCCGGCGGCGGAACCATGCACCGCCTGATGGCGGGCACCAGCATGATCAAGATCGTGCATCAGGAGGCGACCCCGGCCGAGGCCGTCCCCGGGGGAATCGGCGGCGCCACAGGCTATCGCTACTGGACCCTGACGGTGTCCAATCTGGAGGAGATCACCGCCGCCTGCGAGGGCGCCGGTCACAAGGTCCCGATTCCCGTCACCGCACTCCCCGGCGGCATCCGCATCAGCATCGTCGAAGACCCGGACGGCAACTGGGTGGAGTTTCTCCAAGCCGATTCATGAGCAAACATCCGGGCTATGACGTGGAGCGGATAAATCGCTCCATGCCCCCCTGCATTGCGACCCTGGGCTCGGGGCGCGTGCTGGGCTATGACGAGGAGGCCGGCAGCGTCGAGATGGCCTTCACCGCCGAGCCGCACCACTGCCATTCCGGCGACATCGTTCAGGGCGGCTTCGTCACCGGCATGATGGACGCCGCCATGGCGCAGACCGTGATGATGCACGTCGGCTTTGATCGCTGGATCGCCTCGCTGGAGCTGAAGGTCAGCTTTCTCGACGTCGCCCATCCCGGGGAGCTGCGCGCCCGTGCCTGGGTGCGGCGGCTGGGCCGGTCGATCATCTTCCTCGAGGCGGAGCTGTTTCAGGAGGGCGACGAGTCCAAGCTGGTGGCGACTTCCTCCTCGACGGTGAAGATGGTCAAGGTCGAGCGCCCGGAGTTCGCACCGTCCGAGGGCTAGCCCGCAGCCTGGCCGACCCCTCGGTAGGGGTCGGGTATTCCCCAGCCGGCCAGAATTTCACGCTCAAGATTTTCCATCGCCTCGGCGCTGTCCTCGGCGTCGTGGGTGTGCCCCAGCAGGTGCAGCACCGCATGCACGCACAGGTGCGCCCAGTGGTGCTCGACCGGGCGGCCGGCTGCGCTGGCCTCGCTGTGCACGACGTCGGCGCACAGGACGATGTCGCCGAGCAGCGGGGCCATGCCGGGAAAGGCCAGCACGTTGGTCGGCCCCTCGCGGTTGCGGTGCGCCCGGTTGAGTGCGGCGCCTTCCTCGGCGTCGACCACGCGCACGCAGATCTCGGCCGGCTCCGGGACGCCCAGATGCCTCAGGGAATCCATGACCCAGTCGCGCAGCTGGTCGGGATCGGGAACCTCGCCGCCGCAGGCCATCTGGATGTCGATGTCAGCGCGGCTCAACGTCCTGCGCGTAGGCGTCCACGATGCGCTGCACCAGCGCGTGGCGCAGCACGTCCCGGCTCTGCAGCCGGCAGACCTCGATGTCGGGGTCGTCCCTCAGCAGGCGGATGGCCTGCTCCAGACCGGAGCTCTGGTGCTTGGGGAGGTCGATCTGCGAGAGATCGCCGGTGGCGGCGGCGCGCGAGTTGAGTCCCAGGCGGGTCAGGAACATCTTCATCTGCATCGGGGTGGCGTTCTGCGCCTCGTCCAGGATGATCATGGCGTTGTTGAGGGTGCGCCCGCGCATGTAGGCCAGCGGGGCGACTTCGATGCGGCCCTCGTCCTGGAGCGTATTGAGCCGGTCGGAACCCAGCATCGAGATCAGCGCGTCGTAGAGCGGGCGCATGTAGGGGTCGACCTTCTGGTTGATGTCGCCGGGCAGGAAGCCGAGCTTCTCGCCGGCCTCGATGACGGGGCGCACCAGCACGATGCGCTCGACCTGCCCAGCCTGCAGCATCTGCACGGCGGTGGCCACCGCCAGAAAGCTCTTGCCGGTGCCGGCGGGGCCGACCGCAAAGGTCAGGGTGCGCCTCAGCAGCGCCTGGATGTAGGTGCGCTGGTTGCGGCTGGCCGGCCGCACCCGCAGTCTCGGGGTGCGCAGGATGAGGGTTTCGTCCTCGTCCTCATCACCGCAGTCGTCCTCGGTGCGCACCAGAGCGTGGCGTATCTGCTCGTCCGACAGCGGGCCTGAATCGGTGGCCCGGTAGAGGCTGAGGATGAGCGTCTGTGCCTGCTCCAGCGTCCGGGCGCTCTCGGAGACGATGTGAAACCGGCTGCCCCGATTGTGGATGCGCACGCCCAGGTCGCTCTCGATCTGGCGGATGTGGCGGTTCATGTCGCCGAGCAGAAGATGCAGTCGCCTGTTGTCCTCGTGTTCAGCGAGGGTGAAGCGAATGTCCGGCATCAGCTGCGCACTCCGGCGAGATGATCGAACTCGCCCTCGCGCGCCCTCAGTGCGCCCAGCATCGAATTGGGCAGCGCCTCGGTGATGCGCACCTGAACGAAGGTGCCGATCAGCCCTGCGTCGTCGCTCTGGAAATTGACCACGCGGTTGTTTTCGGTGCGCCCCTGCAGCTGCTGCGTGCTGCGGCGGGCATAGCCCTGAACCAGCACCGGCTGGTCGGTTCCGACCATCGACTCGCTGATGCGCGCGGCCGACTCCGACAGCATGCGCTGCAGCTGCTGCAGCCGCTCGCGGTTTTCGGCATCGCTGCTGATGGGCTTGAGCGAGGCGGCCGGAGTGCCGGGTCTGCGGCTGTAGATGAAGCTGAAGGACTTGTCAAAGCCGACCGCCTCGACCAGGGCGAGGGTCTGGGCGAACTCGCGCTCGCCCTCGTTGGGAAAGCCGACGATGAAGTCCGAGGACAGCGAGATGTCGGGGCGGTGGCGGCGCAGATTGCGCACGCGCGATTTGTATTCCAGGGCGGTGTAGCCGCGCTTCATGGCGGCGAGCACGCGATCCGATCCGGACTGCACCGGCAGGTGCAGATGCCCGGCCAGCTCGGGGATTTCCCCGTAGGCGGCGGCCAGGTCGTCGCCGAATTCGATCGGGTGGCTGGTGGTGAAGCGCAGACGGTCGAGGCCCCCTATCTGCGCGGCCTCGTGCAGCAGGTCGGCCAGCCCGAGGCGGGCGCCGTCGCTCCAGTCGCACCAGGCGTTGACGTTTTGCCCCAGGAAGGTGACCTCGCGAACGCCCTGGTGCACCAGGGTTTCGACTTCCCTGAGCACGTCGGTGCGCGGGCGGCTGATCTCCTCGCCGCGGGTGTAGGGCACGACGCAGAAGCTGCAGTACTTGCTGCAGCCCTCCATGATGGAGACGAAGGCGCTGGGCCCCTCGGCGCGCGGGGCCGGAAGGTTGTCGAATTTTTCGATCGCCGGGAATTCGGTGTCGACCACGGCCTCGCCCGCATCGAGCAGATCCGGCAGGCGGTGCAGCGTCTGCGGGCCGAAGACCACGTCGACAAAGGGCGCCCGCTTCAGAACCGCGCTGCCCTCCTGCGAGGCGACGCAGCCGCCGACGCCGATGCGCACGCCCTCGCGGCTGTTCTTGAAGGTGCGCCAGCGGCCCAGCTCGCTGAAGACCTTTTCCTGTGCCTTGTCGCGGATGGAGCAGGTGTTGAGGATCAGCAGGTCGGCTTCCTCGGGGGCGTGGCAGCGCTCATAGCCGCCCCGCTCGCGCAGCACGTCGGCGATGCGCGTCGAGTCGTATTCATTCATTTGACAGCCATGGGTCTGGATGAAGACCTTGCGGGATTTTTTCGAGATCAATGGACGCGGGGGCTGTGCTGCCGTCTGGCGGCGGCAATTATATGCCCAGCCCGATGCGGCCGGTCGCTATAATCCCGCACCCCGAACCGACCCCCGACAATCGGTTTATGAGCGGCAAGAAACGCGCTGGAGCAACGGTCTATCGGGTCTGGCTCAACGACGAGGAACAGCCCATTTACGCCTTCAAGTTCGTCCGCAGCGACGTGCTCGGCTTTGTCGAGCTTGAGGATTTCGCCTTCGCCGAGGAGGGCAGCGTGATCGTCAACCCGTCGGAGGAAAAACTCCGCAACGAGCTCAAGGGGGTTCGGCGCACCTACATTCCCTTTGGACGGATCGCGCGCATCGACGAGGTCAGCAGCGATGAGGTCATCGGCCATCAGGGCGAGTCCGTCGTCATGTTTCCCGTGCCGCCCAAGCGCCCGACCAAGGGGCGCCGGGAAAAAGCCCCGGACGGCGAGGAGCCCTAGGAGCCCTAAGCGGAAGGCTGAACGGGGCGGCGCCGCCGCCTGAGTGTGATGCGTATCAGTTGCGCTGGACGTGCGCCAGGCGGATGGCGTTGGTCAGGATCTGCATGGCGGTGTCCAGATCCTCAATCGGCGGATAGGACGGGGCGATGCGCAGGTGGCTGTCGGCAGGGTCGTTCCCGTGCGGATAGGCGGCCCCGGGCGGGGTGATGGACAGACCGGCCTCGGTGCACAGCTGCGCCACTCGGGTGGCGGTGCCGTCCGGGACGTAGAGCGAGACGAAATAGCCTCCGCTGGGGTCGCTGAAGCGGCACAGATCGGAGACTTCCCGAAGGCGGCGGTTGACGGTCTCAAAGCGGGCGCGCAGGAAGTCGCCGTGGGCGCGCATGACCTCCTCGAGCGGGTGCTTTTCAAAGAACTTCAGGTGGCGCAGCTGGTTGACCTTGTCGCCGCCCAGGGTGGCGACGGTGCGCGTGCGCATCAGCTCCCTCAGGTTGCCCTCGCTGGCGGCGCAGAAGGTCACTCCGCCGGAGGCGCGGGTCACCTTGGAGAGCGAGCTGAACATCATGACGGAGTCGGCGGCGCCGGCCTCCCGGGCAACGTCGTGGATGTTGAGCAGGGCGGGTGCGCGCTCGGGGTGGAAGTCGTGGAAGGCGTAGGCGTTGTCCCAGAGCACGCGAAAATCGGCGCGCGCGCTGCGCCCCAGCGCGGCAATGCGCCTGACCACCTCGTCGGAGTAGGTCTCTCCCGAGGGGTTGCCGTGGCGCGGCACGCACCACATCCCGACGATGTCGTCGCGCCCGGCCATCAGCGCCTCGACCGCGTCCATATCCGGGCCGCTGCTGTCCTGCTCCACGGGCAGCATTTCGATGCCAAAGTGCTCGCATATGGCGAAGTGGCGGTCGTAGCCGGGCACCGGGCACAGAAAGGCCGCGGTCGCCTCGCGCCAGGGCGGCTGGCCGGCATAGCCCCACTGCCAGCCGCGCAGCACCGCCTGATACATCAGTTCGAGCGAGCTGTTGCCCCCCACCAAAACGTTCTCAAACGGAACCCCGTAGTGACCGGCCAGCCACTTGCGCATGGCGGGCAGTCCCTGGGGTTCGCCGTAGTTGCGGGCGTCGATCCCGTCGCTGCGGTAGTCCCCCATATCGGTTTCGTCCAGGGCGTTGGCGATGCCGAGCATGTCGCTGCTGGGTTTGCCCCGGGTGATGTCTATGCTGAGCTTTTTGCCGACCCAGTCAGCGTGAATGCGTTGCAGTGTTTCTAGGTCTTGAGACATGGCGTGTTAGACTTCTTTGCTGTTGCAAGCCGCAGCATTTTAGTCTCTCCAACACTGCTTCTGCCATGCTGTGGATTCTCGCCGTTCTCTGTCTCCTGTCTCTGGTTTTGTGCGCCGCTGTCATTCAGCGGAGCAGCCGGCTGAATGCGCGCAACGGCGAATTGGAGCGAGACAACGGGCTTCTGAGGGGCAGGCTCGAGGAAAAGGAGCTCGCCCAGCAGACGCTGGAGGCTCAGCGCCGCGCCCTCGCCGAGGAGATGGAGGCCATTCACCTGAGGCACCTCAGCAAGACCAACAAGGACTTGGAGGAGCGCGCCGGCAAGTCGCTTCAGGATGTGCTCAAGCCCTACAACCAGCGCATCGAGGATCTGCGCAAGTCGCTTGAAAGCCAGATGCAGCAGGGCAGCCAGGAGCGCACCCAGCTCAAGACCATCATCACCGATCAGCTGCGGGCGACCGCCGACTTCACTGCCGCGATCAAGGGGCAGGCGCAGACCCGCGGCCACTTTGGCGAGGTGCTGCTGGCGCGCGCACTGGAGAGCGTCGGCTTCGTCGAGGGGCGCGATTTTGAGCAGCAGGTCTCGGTGATGACCCCCGACGGACAGCGCCAGCAGATCGACTGCGTCGTGCGCCTGCCCGACGAGCGCTGCATCATCATCGACGCCAAATATCCGATCCAGACCTGGCTGGATTACACCGCATCGCCCGAGGCCGACCGCAAGGTGCAGCTCGACCACCTGCTGCGCGATCTGCGCGGCTACATAGACGGCATGTCCAAGCGCAACTATCCGGCCAGCCTGAAGGACTCGCTCGACTTCACGCTGCTGTTTGTTCCGGTGGAGGCGATGGTCGCCACCGCGCTGGATTCCGACGCCGGCCTGTTTGCCTACGCCTGGGAGCGGCGCGTCGGACTGGTTTCCAGCACGATGCTGCTGCCGACTCTGCGCGTCGTCGAAAACCTCTGGAACCTTGATCGTCAGCAGAGAACGCAGCAGCAGCTCATCGATGCGGTGCGCAGGCTCTATGACAAATTTGCCAGTTCCTACGATAGTTTTGCTAAATTAGGCAGGCAATTGCAGACAGCCCAGAAAAGTTACGATACTGCGGAGCGGCAACTCGTCAGTGGACGGGGCAGTCTCAGCAGTCAGTTTCGGGGTTTGTCGCACTACGGGGTGCAGGGCAGCAAGGCGCTGCCAGGCGCTCCCGATGAGGGCGATGAGGAGGACGAATATGTCAATCAAGGCGGTGTCCCGGAGGAACGAGCAATTGATGCAGACTGAACGACTTACGAAGAAGAATCGGCTTGGCGCGCTGGCGGTGTTCAGCGCGGCCCTTTTGGCGGGGGCGCTGTCCGGTGCGATTGAGCGCGAGCTGTCCGAACACAATTTTGAATTTCGCGGGCTGCAGGCTTACGCCAAGGGTGCCCCCGAGCCCTACACCGGTCTGGTGGTCTGGTATCACACCAATACGCGCCGCAAGCGGCTGGCCCAGTTCAACAATGGCGTGCTTGACGGAGAGCAGCAGTACTGGTTCCGCAATGGCCGGCGCCAGATCGTCGAAAACTACGAGATGGGCTCGCTGCACGGCGAGCGCACGGAGTGGTTCGAGGACGGCACGATGAAGCTGGAGGAAAACTACGAAGAGGGCAGGCGGCACGACACCGCGACGGAGTGGTTCCCCTCGGGGCTCAAGAAACTTCGGATCAAATACAACAAGGGCGTGAAGGACGGCGCCGAAACGGTCTGGTTCGAAAGCGGCAGACGCAAGGAGATTCTCAGTTTCAAGGACGGCAACATGTTCAAGACCACCACGTGGTATGAGAGCGGCGGTCGCAAGTCCCAGACGCTGTTTGAAAACGGCATGAAACACGGTGCCGAGACGCTCTGGGATGAGAACGGCATCGCAACGGTGACCAACTACAGCCTCGGCATCATCGTCGAGGATCGCAGCGATGTCGTCCGGGTGGCCAGCGCCGGCAGCGCCGACGCCCAGCTGCAGGCCGCCATCCTGGAATTTCAGAGGGGCGATACCGAGACCATCTCGGTTCCCGGGCTGAACCCGCTCTCGCTGGATGAGCTGCTGTCCCCCGAGAAAGTGCTCGAAACCGAGCTGCTGGAGCTGGAGGCTGGCGGCGCCAGCACCGACGAGGTCGACGGCTGAGGCGCCGAGGCCGGCCTCTCTGAGATCAATCTGTAATCGGCTAGAATGTGCGCCGTCTGGAATCCGGCGAGGCATTTTCAGGTGTACGCAGTATTTAAAACCGGCGGTCAGCAGCACCGCGTCAGCGTTGACGATGTCATTCAGATCGAGCGGCTGAAGGCCGACACCGGCGAGGAGATCAGTTTCGCCGAGGTGCTGCTGATCAGCGACGGAGAGGGGGATGTGCGCATTGGCACGCCCGTGCTCGAGGGCAGCCAGGTCGTGGCGCAGGTGCTGGAGCACGGTCGAGGCCCCAAGCTGGATGTCGTCAAGGTCAAGCGGCGCAAAGGCTATCGGCGACGCATCGGGCACCGGCAGGGTTATACCCGAATCAAGATTACCCAGATCAGCTAGGAGCGAAGCAATGGCACACAAGAAGGCAGGGGGCAGCTCAAGAAACGGTCGCGACTCTCAGTCCAAGCGGCTCGGCGTCAAGCGCTACGGCGGTGAGGCGGTGCGCGCCGGCAACATCATCGTCCGGCAGCGGGGCACGCGCTTTCATCCCGGCGAGGGGGTGGGCTGCGGGACGGATTACACGATCTACGCCAAGCTGGACGGGCAGGTTCAGTTCCGCAAGCGGGGGCCAAAACAGCGCACTTACGTCAGCGTCATCGCCTAAAACGGCGCCGTGGCTCAGGTCCGGTGATGCGCGGTGCATTTTCTCGATGAAGTCGAATTGCTGGTCGCCTCGGGAAGGGGCGGCGACGGCTGCCTGAGCTTTCTGCGCGAGCGCAATCGTCCGCGCGGGGGGCCTGACGGCGGCGACGGCGGCGACGGCGGCGATGTCTGGCTCGAGGCGGTGGCCGACTTGAACACCCTGGTGGACTACCGCTTTGGCGAGACCTTCTCAGCCCAGTCGGGGGAGGCGGGGCGCGGTCGGATGCAGAGCGGTGCGCGCGGGGCCGATCTCGTGCTGCCGGTTCCGGTCGGGACGCTCGTCCACAACCGCAGCACCGATGAGCTCATCGCCGACCTGTCGGTGCCCGGGGGACGCGCGCTGGTCGCCCGGGGGGGCGCCGGGGGGCGGGGCAATGCGCGCTTCAAATCATCCGTCAATCGCTCGCCCCGGCAGACAACGTCGGGCGGCGGGGGCGAGCAGAGAGAGCTGATGCTGCAGCTCAAGCTGATGGCCGACGTCGGTCTTCTGGGCATGCCGAATGCGGGCAAGTCGACCCTGCTGCGGCGGGTCTCTGCGGCGCGTCCGAAGGTTGCCGATTACCCCTTCACCACGACTGAGCCGCACTTGGGCACGGTGAGTCTGGGCGGTGACGGCAGTTTCGTGATGGCCGATATTCCCGGGCTGATTGAGGGGGCGGCCGAGGGGCGCGGGCTGGGGTTCAAGTTCCTGCGCCATCTCGAGCGCGCCGGGCTGCTGCTGCACGTGGTTGCCCTGCAGCCTTCGGAACCCGACCGGGTGGTGCAGAACATCCGAATCATTGAGGCGGAGCTGGCCGGCTACAGCGAGGAATTGATGCGGTGCGAGCGCTGGCTGCTGCTGAACCAGATCGACCTGATCCCCATCCCCGACCGCTCCGAGTATCTCGACTCTATGCGCGCACAGCTGAGTGCGGACACGCTCGAGCGCTGCCACGCCATCAGCGCCTTGACGGGCGAGGGCGTCCGCGAGCTCGTCAACGCCCTGGCACTGCGCCTGTCAGTCGGCGCTGCCTATGACGAGGGCTGGGCGTGAGCCGGATCTGGACGGTCAAAATCGGCAGCTCTCTGCTGGTTGACCGCACCGGGGGCGGGGTCAACACGGTGCGCATCCAGGCGCTGATTGACGATGTCGTGGCCCTGCGGGATGCCGGCGTCCAGGTCGTGCTGGTGTCCTCCGGGGCGGTGGTCTGCGGCATGGTCGCCCTGAAACTGAAAACCCGTCCCAGGCGGCTGCCGCAGCTCCAGGCCGCCGCTGCGGTGGGTCAGTCGCTGCTGGTGCGGCACTACCAGGAGGCCCTGGACCGGCACGACATTCGCGTCGGCCAGCTGCTGCTGACCGGTGAGGACCGCGAGAACCGAACCCGCTATCTGAATGCGCGCAACACGCTGGAGCAGCTGTTTCGAATCGGGGCGGTTCCCCTGATCAACGAGAACGACACGGTCGCCACCGGCGAGCTGCGCTTCGGAGACAACGACCGGCTGGCAGCCATGGCGGCCGACCTGTCCGGCTCTGAGGCGCTCGTCATCCTCACCGACTGCGATGGCCTGCACGAGGCCGATCCGAGGCGGGACAGCCGGGCCAAGCTGATCAGGTTTGCCAGGGCGTCGGATCCGGCCCTGGATGAGGTCGCCGCCCCGGGAGACACCGAGCTCGGGCGGGGCGGAATGTTCACCAAACTGCAGGCGGCGCGCATGGCAGCACGCGCCGGCATGACCACCTGGATTGCACACGGCGAACTTGATCAGCCCCTGCTGCGCATTTTCAGGGGCGCTGCCGAGTGCACGGAGCTCGCCCCCGATCCCGGGGATGAAATGCGCGAAAACCGTCGCTGGATGGCCTCCAGCCAGGGGGCTGCCGGGGCGCTCTATCTCGACGAGGGCGCCTGCAACGAATTGCGCTCGGGAAACTCCAGCCTGCTCGCAGTGGGCGTAATCAGCGCCGAAGGGGGGTTTGTTAAAGGTGATATAGTGCAGTGTTTTAGCGCGTCCGGGCAGTTGCTGGCGCGGGGACGTGCGGGATACTCGGCCGAGGAACTTCGAGGAGCCATAACCGATGATCGCAGGGCGGGACTGCCGCCCATCATTCGGCGTGAACATCTGGTTTGGCTGGCTGAATAATGACGGAGGAGGCTTATGCCTTATACCCCTTTTGATTTGACTGGAAAAGTCGCTCTGGTGACAGGCGGCAACGGCGGCATTGGCCTGGGCATGGCGGCGGCTCTGGCTCGGGCCGATGCGCACGTTGTTTTGTGGGGCACCAACCCTGAGAAAAATGCCAGGGCCTTGGCTGAACTGGAGTCGCTGGGTTCAGGAAAGGTTGTTGAAAAGCTTGTGGACGTCTCCGATGAGACTGCGGTGCGGGAGGGGATCGACCTGATTGCGGAGCAGTTCGGTCGTCTGGATGCGGCCTTTGCCAACGCCGGAGTCGGCGGCGGCGGCGTCCGCTCCATGCAGGAGATCGACGAGGAGACCTACCGCCGGGTCTTGGCGGTCAACCTGGACGGCGTGTTCTACACGTTCCGTCAGGCGGCCCGGCAGATGCTGACGCAGCCGAGCGGCGGCTCGCTGGTCGGGATCTCCAGCGTCGCCGCAGTCGACGGGGCGCCCCGCGCGCAGCACTACGCCGCCAGCAAGGGGGCGGTCATTGCCATGGTCAAGGGAGTTGCCGTTGAGTACGGTCGCAAGGGCATTCGCTGCAATGCGGTGCTGCCCGGCTGGATCCGCAGCGACATGACCCAAGGCGCTCAGGACAGCGAGGTGTTCACTGAAAAAGTGATCTCGCGCGTGCCCGCAGGTCGCTGGGGCGAGAAGGAAGATTTCGGCGGCATTGCCGTCTACCTGGCCTCTGACGCCTCGGTTTACCAGAGCGGCAGCGTCATTGTGGTGGACGGCGGCTACACGGTTTTTTAAGCGAGTGCGGTTCAAGGGGGGCGGGCAATGCTGAGACGCACGCTGTTGCTGATTGCCGCATGGTGCATGGTGCAGGCGGCCTGGGGCGAGTCGATCTACGCCATGTATGAGAAGGCCGTGGCCAGCGACCCGATGCTGAAGGCTGCGGCGGCCAATTACAGGGCCAGTCGTGCCGGCGTCTATGAGGCGGGCTCTGCGCTGATGCCGCAGTTCACCTACATCCAGAGCGAAAACGAATCGGACATCACCCTCGTGGGAACCGAGGGGATACTCAACACCACCTCGGAAGTCCGGGAGATTCAGGGTTCAATGGCGCTGATTGATGCGGCCGGCTGGGCCCGGGTGCGCAGCGCCAATCGCTCGCGCGCCGCCGCATTCGCCGCATTCGACGACAAGTCCCAGGAGCTGATCCTGCGTTTTACCCGGGCTTATCTGGAAGCCCTGACCGCCGTCGAAAATGTCCGCGTCGCCGAGGCCGAATTCAGGGCGGTCGGGCGTCAGAGCGAGGTGGCCAACAGCCGCTACGAGGCGGGGCTGGGCAATATCACCGAAAGGCACGAGGCCAAGTTTCAGTTTGATCTGGTCCGCGTCGGGCTGATCCGCGCCCAGGGCGAGGTCGAGCTGTCGCGCGAGCGGCTCATCGAAATCGTCGGCGAGCCGGTCGAGGTGCTGCTGCCGATCAGCGATTCCTACCACGCCCAGATGCCCTATCCGGAAAAGCGCGAGGACTGGGTCGAGCTGGCCCTCAAAAACAGCCCCATGCTGCGGCAGGCCGGAGAGGAGATGAAGGCGGCCAAGGCCAACATGGCTGTGGCCTTCTCCGCGCACCTGCCGGTGGTGCGGGCGGTCGCTTCCAAAAGGGAGGCGACGCAGTACAACTTCGGGCTGCGCTCCGACCTGGAGACCGAGGATGAGACGCTGGGACTGCGCCTCACGATCCCGCTGTTTGCGGGCGGCGGCAACTTTGCCCGTCAGCGGCGCGCCTCGAACCAGTATCAGGCGGCGCGCCAGAATGAGATTGCCGTCAGGCGCGCGCTGGTTCGCCAGGTGCGCAATGCCTACCAGCAGGTCGAGACGGCTCTGGGCAATCTGCGCGCCATGAGGCAGGCCGTCCTGTCTGCCCAGAGTGCATACCAGGCCACCGAGGTCGGCTATGAGACCGGAACCCGCAACATCGTCGATGTCCTCAATGCCCAGCGGCTGCTCTACAGCGCGCAGAGAGACACCGTCAGTGCGCGCAACGGCTTCATCATCAGTCTGTTCTCGCTGCGCTATGCCACGGGGAGTCTGCGCCCGCAGCACATCCGCGACCTGGCGGTCTGGCAGCCCGGCACGCCCGAGGCCGAAGCCTTCCCCGGGCGACCGGGGGACAGCACGCGCCGCAGGCAGATGCCCCCGTATCAGGACGATGAGGACGCAGAGTCAGAGGATGATGCCCCGCAGCCGGAAGGCGATGAGGAGGGCGGAGAAAACGAGGGGCGGCAGGAGGGCCAGACTGTAAAGGCCTGAGTCCGGCGGAGCACTCAGCGCTCGGGGCCTTCCAGAATCTCAATCCCGTCGGGACCGGAGCAGAAAACCCGCTGCGGACGATTTCGGGCGAATAGCCCGCAGCAGATCACCCCGTCCCAGGATTCGATTTCAACCTCGAGCGCGTCGGGGTGTTCAATGGCGAGCCCCTGCACATCGATGATGCGGTGGCCGTTTTCGCTGGGATGGGGGCGCGCGGCAACCCGCTCGGCGCCCAGGTCCTGCAGAAAACGCTGCGAGACAGCGTCAAGCTCCGCATCGGTGACCTCCACGGGCAGTGCAAAGCCGCCGAGTTGCCCAACCCGCTTGCTCGCATCGACCAGGCACCAGAACTCACGGCACCGGGCGGCAACCCGCTTCTCCTGTGTCAGCGCCCCGCCGCCGCCCTTGATCAGGGCAAAATCGGGGGCGAATTCATCGGCTCCGTCGACGTAGAGCGGCAGCATCTCGCCGTGCTGGTCGGGTCTCAGCAGGGCGATGCCGAGCTGTTTCAGATGCACCTCCGTGGTCTGCGATGTCGGCATGGCGGCGTCAATGCGGCGCCATAATTCTTGATGCTCAAACAGGCAGTTGACCGTTGAGCCGGTGCCGACCCCCAATATCGGGGGCATGCCGGCCTCGAGCCGATCCCAGATGGCCTGGGCGACGCTTTCGGCCACCTGCTTTTTGAGCGCTGCCTGCGTCACGGCGAACTTTTTTCCCAGGCGGTGCGTCATAATAAATGCATATTCTCAGGGCGGACATTTTGTGGCCCGTTCCAAGTATCCTCTGAGCGCCAAAATGATTGGCTCGATTCTGCAGGCAGATCGCGTCTATCGGGTTGCGCGAGAGACCCCTCTGGAATACGCCCCGCAGCTTTCAGGCAAGACCGGCAACGATGTCTGGCTCAAGCGGGAGGATCAGCAGCCGATCTTCTCCTTCAAAGTGCGCGGCGCCTACAACAAGCTCTCCAGCCTGCCCCCCAACAGCACGGTGGTGGCGGCATCGGCCGGCAATCACGCCCAGGGCGTTGCGTACGGCGCCCGCGAGCTGGGCCATCGGGCGGTCATTTTCATGCCGGAAACCACGCCGGACATCAAGACCGAAGCGGTCAGAAATCTCGGCGCCGAGGTGCGGCTGATCGGCAACACTTTTGTCGATGCCCAAGCCTATGCGCTCAAGGCCGTCAAGCGCTACGGCTACATCCTGGTGCATCCGTTTGATGATCCGATGGTGATCGCCGGGCAGGGAACCGTCGGGCGCGAAATTCTGCGCCAGAGCAACCCGCCGCCGGATGCGATCTTTGTGCCGGTCGGCGGCGGCGGATTGGCTGCGGGCATTGCCGCCTACTGCAAGCAGGTGCATCCCCAGATCCGCATCTATGCGGTTGAATCGGTTGAATCGGCCTGCCTGGCGCATGCGTTTCAGCACAACAGCCGGCGGCGGCTTTCGCGCATCGGCGTGTTTGCCGACGGGGTCGCGGTTGACCGCATCGGCAAGCACACCTTCCCGCTGCTGCGAGAGTGCGTCGAGCCCGGCGTGATTCAGGTCAAGGTCGATGAAATGTGCGCGGCGGTGCAGGACGGCTATCAGGAGACGCGCACCATGTTTGAGCCCTCCGGTGCGCTGGCCATTGCCGGACTGCAGAAATACGTCGCCCAGACGGGCAGGACCGGCGAGCGTCTGGCGGCGATCGTCAGCGGGGCCAACGTGAGTTTTGATCGCCTGCAGTACATCACCGAGCGGGCCAACCTCGGGGCGGGCACCGAGATTTTGCTGGCGGTGCGGCTGCCCGACCGACCCGGGGCTTTCCTGAGTTTCTGCAGGCGGCTCGGGCGCTGCTACATCACCGAGTTCAACTACCGGATCTCATCCCGGGATGAGGCCTGGGTGTTCTGCGGGGTCAATATCACCGGAGCCGAGAGAGAGGCGCTGCAGGGGCGCCTGCGCCGCCACTACGACGTCCACGACATCACCGGCAGTTCGCTGGCCGTTGATCACGCGCGCTATCTGATCGGCGGTCGCCCCGGAGTCGGGCTGATCGAAAATTCCCGGGAGCACGTCATGCAGTTGGAATTTCCCGAACTTCCCGGGGCGGTTCAGAAGTTTCTGCAGTGTCTGCGCGAGCTGGACAAGCGCTACAACATCACGATGTTCCACTACCGCAATCACGGCTCGGCCTTTGCCCAGGTGCTTCTCGGCCTGTCTGCACCGCACACCAATGCCGCAGAGATCGCCAAGCTGCTGAGCGATGCCGGCTATCCCTGCAAGGTGCAGAATCAGGAAGTCGCCTACCGCTTTTTTCTGCAGCCGCACATCGACTAGCAGTGCAGCGCGCGCTGCCGGCTTGACGGTGCGGGGCTATTCCCGCTGTTCGCGTTCATCCGAGGAGGCCGCCACGCGCGCCTCGGATTTTTTCTCGCGCTGCCAGAGGACGTGATCGATCAGGGCGTGCAGGGCCTGCTCAAGCTCGTGGTCCTCGCGCTCCTCGGGGTCGAGGGCGCGCTCCGCAGTGCGCCATTCCTCCAGCGCGTCAAAGTCTGCAAACGGCGGGCGGTTGTTGACCTGGGCGCGCTCGTTCTCGATGTCCACCTGCAGGTTGCGGTCGGTGTCGCGCTCGGCCAGGCGCTTGGACAGGCTGAGCGGAACGGTGTCGCGCTCGCGCATGGTCTGGTAGCGCTCGCGCTGCCGCTTCAGCCAGGAGTACTTCGGCATCTCAAGGCGCTCACGGCTGAGACGCTGAAGCTCTGAGCGCTGGGGTTCGCTCAGCGCCGTGCGGTAGAGCGGGGCGATGACAGTGGAGGTCAGGGCGGTGGGATACTGCCGCTCGCCGAGCTCGTCCGTGTTGTGCACGGTGGGCAGCTCGACATCGGGCAGCACGCCGCGTCGCTGCGAGGTGGTTCCGTTGATGCGGAAGAACTTGGCAAAGGTGACGCGCAGCAGCCCCTCCCCGAAGAAGCGCACGTCCTGAACCGTGCCCTTGCCGTGCGAGCGCTGACCGATGACGATGCCTCGGGCATAGTCCTGAATCGCGGCGGCGACGATCTCCGAGGCGGACGCGCTGAACGGATTGATCATGACCCCCATCGGCAGTCTGCTGGTCTGGATCGGCCGGTTCTGCTCGAGCACGGTCGAGCCGCTGCGCTGCTGCACCTGAACCACCACGCGCCGACCGAGAAACAGCCCGGCAATCTTGGTGGCCTCGTCGAGCGAGCCCCCCGAGTTGTAGCGCAGATCCAGAAGGACGCCGTCGACCTTGGCCTGCTCAAGCACTGCGAGCTCGCGCGCGACATCGGCTCCCGCGCTGATGCTGCCGTCCTCGGGGCGCATGGAGACGTAGAAGCTGGGCAGCGCGATCACGCCGATTTTCCACTCGCGATCACGGTATGTCAGCGGAACGACGCGGCTGGAGGCATTGCGGCTCTCAAGCTTGATGGTGTCGCGCACCAGCGAGATCTCACGGCTTTCGCCGCCCTCGCGCAGCACGCGAATGCGCACCGTGCTGCCCTTGGTGCCGCGGATGCGCCGCACCACCTCGCTGATGTCCCAGCCGGCGACATCGATCATCTCGCCCTCCTCACCCTGCCCGACCCCCGAAATGCGGTCGCCAGGCTGCAGCCGGCCGTCGCGCTGGGCGGGGCCGCCCGGGGAGATCTCCTCAATGCGGACGAAGTCGATGTCGCCGCGCAGCAGGGCGCCGATGCCCTCCAGCTTGCCCGACATGTTGATCTCAAAGTCCTCCGAGTCGTCTTGGGCGAAGTAGGCGGTGTGCGGGTCGTACAGGCTCAGCAGCGAATTGATGAAGGTCTGAAAGACATCATCTGCATCGGTGCGCTCAAGTCGCTTGAGATAGGTTCGATAGCGCTTGTCCAGGCGCTCGACGATTTCCTGATCCGACAGATCGGGCTCCTCCATCCGCAGGTTGATGGCGTCGTGGCGCAGCATGCGCTCCCAGAGTTTCTGCAGGGACGCATCGTCGGGTGCCCGCGGGGCCTCATCTCTGTCGATCAGCAGGTGCTCGTCGGATTCGAGGGAGGGCAGGCCGTTCGTCTCGAGCTGGACAATCTGGTGGTGCAGTCGCTCCTGCTGCCGCTCCAGGTAGCGGTTGTAGACTCCAAGCACGGTTGAAAAATTGCCCTGCAGCACCTGCAGAAGCAGATAGTCGGAGGTTTTCTCATACTGCTGGACATCTTCGGCGCTCAGCAGCGTGGCGCCAGAATCCAGCGCATCGATGTAGGCTTCAAAAATCTTGCTGCGCTGCTCGGCGTCGTTCCAATCCACCGGGCGGTAGTGCCGGTGGTTGACCTGCGTCAGGATCTGTCCGGCCAGTGCGCCCCACTCCGGATCGGGCGCCACCTGCACCCAGCTCTCGGAGACGGCCTTGCCGCCGGCGGCATGCCCCGGCAGCGATGAGAGCGAGAGTGCGCCGATGAGCGCGCCCAACAGCAGCAGCTGCACAGAGGGGCGGAGGCGCCAGGTCAAAACGGGGCGGCGGGCAGTCGGCGGCAGCTTCAACTTGAGTCTCTGCTCTCGGATTCAGGCTCGATGCCCATCTCGTCGGCGCTCATCGCTGCGGTGTTGAACCCGGCATCGACGTAGAGGATTTCGCCGGTGATGCCGCTGGCCAGGGGCGAGCACAGAAAGGCTGCGGCGTGGCCGACCTCAAGGGGTGACACGGTTCGCCGCAGCGGTGCGCGCGCCGAGGCGTGGCCGAGCAGCTTGCGAAAATCCTTGACTCCCGAGGCCGCCAGCGTGCGGATCGGACCGGCCGAGATGGCGTTGACGCGCTGCCCTGTCGGTCCCAGGCTGGCGGCCATGTAGCGCACCATGGCCTCGAGGCTGGCCTTGGCGAGCCCCATCGTGTTGTAGTTGGGAGCGGACTGGGTCGAGCCGTGGTAGGTCATCGTCAGCAGGGCGGCCTCGTCCGACAGCGCCCCCCGGGCGGCTTTGGCCAGGGCGACGAAGCTGTAGGCGCTGATGTCGTGGGCAATGGCGAAGCCCTCGCGCGTGGTTCCGTCAATGTAGTCCCCGGAGAGCTCATTGCCGGGGGCGAAGCCGACTGCGTGGACAATGCCGTCAATCTGATCCCACTGTCCGGTCAGCCAGGAGAGCAGTGCGTCGATCTCGGCGTCACTGGCGACATCGCAGTTGTGCACCAGCTGAGAGCCCGCCGCCTCGGCGATCTGCTCGACCCTGCCTTTGAGCCTGTCGTTCTGGGAGCTGAACGCCAGCTCGGCTCCCTGTGCGTGCATGGCCTCGGCAATGCCGGCGGCGATCGAGTTTTTATTGGCGACTCCGACGATGAGGATGCGCCTGCCTTTTAGAAAACCCATGATTCAGCCCTTATCTGCGCCCGGGAATGCGGGGCATCAGTATAAAAGAAGCCCCGTCACTGTCAGTGTTTTGAACCATCCTGAGTTTGCGAGGAGCGTTCTGATTCTTCTGTGCTCTGCTGCGAGGCGGGCATCGGCTGCGGCTGCATCTGATAGGCGTTGACCGGAATGCCCTGAATGCTGAGCGGCTCAAATGGGAGGGAATTGCTCTCCGCCTCGCTCTGGGCTATGGCCTCGCTGAGCACGCGCTGTGCATTCTCGCTCTCCACCGCCCGCTGCAGGGTGTCGGCGGAGTCGGCGCTCATCTCGTAGGGATCCATCCATATATTCATCACGGTGAAGCTGCCCAGCGCCATGCAGGCTGCGACGCTGAAGGGAGAGGCCACTTTGTGCTTCCAGAAGCCGTGCCACCTGCGGTTGGACTGGATCTGAGCCAGCACCCGGTCGGTCAGGTCAACCCCCTCGGGCAGACCGTCGCCCGGTTCGGTCTCCTGACGCATCAGTGCGCGGACGGCGTTCCAGTCGGCCCACTCGCTGCGGTGCTCCGGGTGCGCCGCGATCTCGCGCAGGGCGAGTTCCAGCTCAACGTCGGTGGCGCTCCCGTCCATCAATCCCGAGAGCCGCTCCAAAGCAGCCTCGCTGTTCATAGTAGAACCTGTCGTCATCACTCAATCCTCCCTAAAGCTGAGTCGGCAGTGAGTGCCCGAGCATGCAATTCGCCAATGTAGCCGCACCCCGGTGCAAATTGCAATACTGACGAGTCAAAACCTTTCCTGGCGCCAGTGCTTGAGCTCCTCGGCGAGTGCGCGCCGAGCCCGGAAGATGCGCGAGCGCACAGTGCCGATCGGCACCCCGGTTGACGCTGCGATTTCCTCGTAGCTCATCTGCTCCAGCTCGCACAGCGTGTAGGCCTCCTGCTGCTCCTCCGGCAGCCGCTTCAGGGCGTCGTTGAGCTGCTGCAGCAGCTGCTCTCGTTCGGTGAGCTGCTCGGGGTTCAAATCCTCCGAGACGACCTCCATGACGAGCCCCGAGCCGGGCTCTTCGCCCTCGTGGGTGAGCGAGATGGGGCGTGTCGAGTGCTTTTTGTTCCAAGCGTAGGCGGCGTTGTGGACGATGCGGTACAGCCAGGTGTAGAACGCGCTGTCGCCGCGGAATTTGCCGATCGCATCCCAGGCTTTGATAAAAGCCTCCTGGGCGATTTCCTCGGCGTCCTCGGGGTTTTTGGTCCAGCGGTAGGCCTGTGCGATCACCTTGGACTGGTAGCGACCGACGAGCAGCCCAAATGCATTGGAATCGCCCTGCTGTGCCCGCATCACCCACTCTTTTTCGATGCGTCGCTGTTCCGGTGTCATTCTGGACGGACTGTTGAGCTGTTTGACGGGACATCAACATTCACGCTCTTGCCTGCCGATTATAGGGAGGTCAGACAGCCCCCCGGGCGGAAAAGTTCCCGCCCGATGCGTCTTTCAGGCCGGTTCGCTGGTTCATAATCCGCGCAGATCCCCTCGGGAATCGACATGCCTGACGCCCTTTCGTCCGCTGAGCCGGTACTGATCGTAGGCAGCGGAATTGCGGGGCTCTCGCTGGCGCTGATGCTCGAGGAGGCCGGGGTTCGCTCAACCGTGCTGAGCAAGGCGCAGACCGGCACGGCGGGTTCGAGCTGGTATGCCCAGGGCGGCCTGGCGGCGGCGATAGGCGAGGATGACTCGGTCGAGGAGCACATTGCCGACACACTGGCAGTGGCCTGCGGTCTGGCGCGTCCCGATGCGGTGGAGCGCATCCTGGGGGCTTCCCAGGCCGCCTGCCGCTGGCTGCTGAGGCAGGGGGTTGAGTTTGATCGCAATCCCGACGGCGGCTTCAGTCTCGGCATGGAGGGGGGACATGCGCACCGGCGCATCCTGCACTGCCGGGATGCCACCGGTCGCGGCATCATCAACGCGCTGATCGAGCGGGTGAGGGAGCGCTCAGAGCGCATCCGGCTGCTCGAGCACCGCGTGGCGATCGATCTGTGCATCGATTCCGATGATCGCGCCCGGGGGGTCTACACCCTCGATCTTCAGAGCGGTGAGGTCGAACTGCTGCGGGGCGCCTGCACGGTGCTGGCCAGCGGCGGCATCAGCGGAATCTACGCCCATGCCACCAGCGTCAGTCCGGCACACGGCGACGGCATTGCCATGGCGGCGCGCGTCCACCTGCCGCTGACCAACATGGAGTTTGTGCAGTTTCATCCCAGCGCGCTCCACGGCGCCAAGGGCGTGCTGCTGAGCGAGGCGCTGCGCGGCGAGGGCGCCAAGCTGTGCGACGCCGAGGGCGTCCCCTTCATGCACGAGTACCACGAGGCCGCTGACCTGGCCCCGCGCGATGCCGTCTCCCGGGCCATCGGCAGGCACTTGGAGCGCACCGGGGCGGAGTGCGCCTATCTGGACGTCCGCGGCCTGGATGTCGAGTTTTCGCGCCGGCGCTTTCCCTATCTCTGGGAGGAGTGCGCGCGCTACGGCCTCTCGCCCGATGTCGATCTGCTGCCTGCGATTCCGGCGGCGCACTACAGCTGCGGCGGCGTGCATGTCGACGACCGCGGCCAGACCCAGATCCCCGGCCTCTACGCCATTGGCGAGACCGCCTGGTCGGGGCTGCACGGGGCCAACCGCCTGGCCAGCAACTCGCTGACGGAGTGCGTGGTCATGGCGCTGCTGTCCTGCCATAACATCGTCCTCTCCAGACTCTCCGCCCACTCAGGCCGCATCCCGGAGGAGCCCCCGTTCAGGACCGTCCGCCGGCCGCCGGATGCAGAGGTCGTGGAGAGCCTGAAGGCTCGTTCCGAGGCGGTGCGCCGCAGCGTCACGCAGCACCTCGGCATTGTCCGGCGCACCGACGACCTGGCCCGGGCGGTGCGCGAGTTCAGCGCCGAGCGCGCGGCCTTTGAGAGAGAGCTGCCCGATCTGCCGCTGTGCCCCGAGGCGCTTGAGCTGCGCAACCTGCTGACCTGCGCCGAACTGGTGGCCATCAGCGCGCATCAGCGCCGGGAGTGCCGCGGGCTGCACTACGTCGAGGACTGCACCGACGAGGAGCTGATGCCGGTGGGGGCGGACACCAAGGTGCGCCTGACGCCGGTCGATCTGTCCGGCTAGCCCCCTCAGCCGGAGCGCCGCGCGTGCCTCAGCAGCTGGTCGATGACCGCCCCGAGGGCTTCGTCCTGCCCAATGTCCAGCTCGTCCGGCGATGCACCGTTGAGGAGTCCCAGCAGCGTCGGATCGTCGCACTCGAGCAGGCGCTCAAAGGCGATGCGCTCTGCCGCATTGAGCCGGGGATAGACCTCGGCGAGAAAGCCCTGCAGGACCAGATCCAGCTCAAGGGCACCCCGTCTGCAGGCCCAGTACAGCCGGCGCTCGGTCTCACCGCCCATCGGCATGCACCGGATGTTGGGGCGGTGCAGTTTAGGCGCCGCCCCCGGAAATTCATAAGCCCCGCCCCGATGGGGCATTCGGGACGGGGCCGTTTTGTTGCCTGCGGCCTCGCAATGTCAGGGAGGTGGAAAAAAGGGCGGCGGCTATAATCGCCGAACGGCTGCGCAGGGTGCTGGAATTGTTTCGCATTCGCACCTACAACACGATCGCAGAGGCTGGGCTGCAGCGGCTGTCAGAAAAACTCTTTGAAGTGGGCCCCGATGTGGAGCGTCCCGATGCCCTGCTGCTGCGCAGCCACAAGCTCGATGTAGACAGCATTCCCGACTCGGTGCTGGCGGTGGCGCGCGCCGGTGCGGGCTACAACAACATTCCGGTCGAGGCACTGACCGAGCGCGGCGTGGTGGTGTTCAACACCCCCGGCGCCAATGCCAATGCGGTCGCCGAACTGGTTCAGGGGGCGCTGCTCATTCAGGTGCGCAACCTGCTCGCCGGCATGCGCTATTCGACCGACGAGCTGCAGGATGTCGACGACAGCCAGGAGCTCAACCGCCGGATGGAGGCCGAGAAAAAGCGCTTCCGCGGCGAGGAGCTCAACGGTCGCACCCTCTGCGTCATCGGCCTGGGGTCGATCGGCTCGCGCGTGGCGCACGCCGGCGTTCACTTCGGCATGAATGTGATCGGCTACGACCCCTGGATTTCGGTCGAGGCGGCCTGGATGCTGTCCAGCCAGGTCGAGCAGTCTGAATCGCTGCGCTCGCTCGCCGAGCGCGCCGACTTTGTCAGCGTCCACGTCCCGGCGGTTGCGGCGACCCAGCATCTGATCAACGCCGAGTTTCTGGCCTGGATGCGCCCGCACGCCAGGCTGCTGAATTTCTCCCGCGCCGAGGTGGTCGACGCCGACGCCGTTGTGGCGGCGCTGGAGTCGGATTCGCTGGGGGGCTACAGCTGCGATTTTCCGACCCCGGCTCTCATTCGCCGCGCGCGCGAGTGCGGCGATGTGCACCTGTTCCCGCACCTGGGCGCCTCGACGAGGGAGGCCGAGATCAACTGCTCCGAAATGGCCGCGCGCCAGCTGAGCCAGTTTCTGCGCTTCGGACACGTCGTCAACTCGGTCAACTTTCCGCGCGCGCTGACCCGGACGCAGGGCGCCTCGCGTCTGGTCATCTTCAACAGAAACATTTCGGGCATGCTGGGGCGCATCACCGATGTGCTGACCCGCAGGGGCGTCAATGTGGTCAACATGAACAACAAGAGTCGCTCGGATGTGGCGATCACGCTGATCGACTCGCAGACGCCGATGGATGAGGAGCTGATGAACGAGGTGCGCAGCATTGACGGCGTGCTGGGCGGCCGGCTGATCCAGACCGACAGCCTGGAGAGCAGCTAAGGATATGGCCTCGTCGCGTCCCGTTGCCGTTGTCACCGGATCCAGTTCGGGCGTGGGGGCCGCAACGGCGCGCCAGCTGAGCGAGCGCGGCTGGAACCTGGTCATCAACTACAACAGCCGGGCGGCCGAGGCCGAGCGCATCGCCGATGCCTGCCGCAGCCATGACGGAGCCGAGGCGGTTGTGGTGCAGGCCGATGTCGGGCGCGATGCCGACTGCCAGAGGCTCGTCGAGGCCGCCGGTCAGAGCTGGGGCAGGCTCGACGCCCTGGTCAACAACGCCGGAACCACGGTCTTCAACAGCCACGCCAATCTGGCGGGACTCAGCGACGAGGACTTCATCCGCATCTACCGCACCAATCTGATCGGCCCCTACCAGATGATCCGGGCGGCCGAGGAGCTGCTGCGCCAGTCGGCGGATCCCAGCGTGGTCAATGTCGCCTCGATTGCGGGGGTCTCGGGCATCGGCAGCTCGGTCGCCTATGCGGCCTCCAAGGGCGCCCTGGTGGTGATGACGCGCTCGCTGGCGCGCGCCCTCGGCCCGATTCGCATCAATGCGGTCTGCCCCGGATTCATCGAGGGTGAATGGCTGATGCAGGGCCTGGGCGAGCAGGCCTATGAGGGCACCCGCCAGGCCATTGAGCGCAGCGCGCCCCTGGGGCGGGTCAGCACGCCCGATTCGGTGGCGCGCACCATCGTCGGCCTGATCGAAAGCGCCCCCGATGTCACCGGCGAGTCGCTGATCCTCGACGGCGGGGCGCACCTGGGCGGGCCGGTCGTGCGCCGCGATTGATCTGGGGCGTGAAGCCTTTCGCCTCCGATCTGAGCGAATTCCTCGACGCCTCGCCGACGCCCTTTCACGCAGTGGCGCGCATGCGCGCACAGCTCGTCGAGGCCGGCTTTCGGACGCTGCGGGAGACCGACGACTGGGGCGGGGATCTGCCTGCCGGGGGGTATGTCGTCGAGCGCAACGGCTCAACCCTGCTGGCGTTCACCTGGCCCGGCGGGACGCCTGAGACCCTCGCCCTCGTCGGGGCGCATACCGACAGCCCCAACCTGCGCCCGATGCCCAACCCGCTGGGTGTCTCGGAGGGCTATCTCACCCTGGCGGTGCAGGTTTACGGCGGTGCGCTCCTGGCGCCCTGGTTTGACCGGGAGCTGGGCCTCGCCGGGCGCGTGATCGTGCGCGGGGCGGATGCCTCGCCCGAGGTGCATCTGGTCGACTCGCACCGACCCGTCGGATTGATTCCCAGCCTGGCGATTCATCTGGACCGCAAAGTCAATTCGGGCAGGGCGATCAACCCGACCGCCGAAATGCACGTCGTGCTGGGGCGCACCTCGGGGCAGGCGCCGAGCTGGGGCGACTGGCTGCGGGGTGCGATTGATGAGTTTCCCGGGGGCGAGGTGCTGGCCTGCGAGCTGTCGCTCTACGATGCGACCCCGGCCAGGATACTCGCACCGGACAGCTGGATCGTCTCGGCGCGCCTGGACAATCTGCTCAGCTGCCACGCCGCCTGCAGGGCGATGTTGCGGGCCGATGCCGGCGCTTTCAACATGCTGGCATGCCACGACCACGAGGAGATCGGAAGCCGCAGCTGGCCCGGCGCTCAGGGCGACACCGCCGTCGCCGCCATCGAGCGGCTGGTTCCCGATCCGGTGCGTCGGGCGCGCCTGCTGGCGGCCTCCCTGATGCTCTCGGTCGACAACGCCCACGGCGTGCATCCCAACTTCGCCCACAAGCACGCCGCCCAGCACCGCCCGCTGCTCGGCGGCGGTCCGGTGCTGAAGCTGGACGAGGCGCAGCGCTATGCGGGCGACTCGCTGCAGATCGCCAGGCTCAGGCTCCTGGCCGAGCGCGCCGACATCCCGCTCCAGGTGTTTTCGGTTCGCCCCGACATGGCCTGCGGCAGCACCATCGGCCCGATTTCCGCGGCCAACCTGGGCCTGCCGGCGCTCGACATCGGCGTTCCCCAGTGGGCCATGCACTCGGTGCGGGAGAGCGCCAGCGCCCTGGACGCCGAGCAGCTCGAACAGCTGCTGGCGGCATTCTGGAGCGCCGCAGGTTGAGCCGACCCGCACCGATCCGAATTGGAGATTCCTGGCGCCCTCACCTTGAGCCGGTGCTGCGCTCGGAGGAATTGCAGCAGCTCAAGGCGCACCTGCGGGAGCGCAACCGCTCCGGGGTGGCGGTTTATCCGCCGCCGAGGCACTGGTTTGCCGCCTTTGACCTGACCCCGTTCGACAGCGTGCGCGTCGTCATCCTGGGGCAGGATCCCTATCACGGAGCCGGGCAGGCGCACGGGCTGAGCTTTTCGGTTCCCGACGGCGTGCGCCCGCCGCCATCGCTCGAGAACATCTTCAGGGAGATCACCTCGGACTGCGGCATTTCCCCGCCCCGGGGCGGCAACCTGACCCACTGGGCGCGCCAGGGCGTGCTGCTGCTGAACACCTGCCTGACCGTCGAGGCGGGGTCGCCGGCGGTGCATCGGGGCTGGGGCTGGGAGCGCCTGACCGAGACCGCCCTGCGCGCATTGGCCGAGCACCGGGAGGGGCTGGTATTCATGCTCTGGGGTCGCTTTGCGCGCGATTTCGCCCGCGGGCTGGACGGCGAGCGCCACCTGGTGCTCGAGGCCGCCCACCCCTCGCCGATGTCTGCACACTCGGGCTTTTTCGGCTGCCGGCACTTTTCGCGCGCCAATGACCATCTCATCGGGCAGGGTCTCGAGCCGATCGACTGGTCGCTTCCGGAAGTCCGCTCTGATGGAGACTGAACTGCTTCTGAGAGGGCAGAGCGCACTCGGCCTGGCCGTCTTTGCCGGGCTCGCCTGGCTGATGAGCGAAGAGCGTCGTCAGGTGGGGTGGCGCCTGCCCGCAATCGGGGTTGCGATGCAGGTCACCGTCGCCGCCCTGATGCTGCATCTGCCCTTCATCGCCGGCGGGTTTGCCCTTGTCGGCGATGCGGTCAACGGCTTGCAGGCCGCCACGGAGGCCGGGACCTCGCTGGTGTTTGGCTATCTCGGCGGCGGCCCGACGCCGTTTGAGGAGGTCTTTCCCGAGCACGGCGTCATCCTGGCGTTTCGAATCCTGCCGATGGTGATATTCATCAGCGCACTCTCCTCGCTGCTGTTCTACTGGGGCGTCCTGCCGGCGCTTGTGCGCCTGCTGGCGAGGCTGATCGAGCGGCCCCTGCAGATGGGCGGCGCCGCCAGTTTCGCCACCATGGCCAACGTCTTCCTCGGCATGGTCGACGCCCCGCTGACCATCCGCCCGTACATGGCCAGGCTGACGCACAGCGAGCTCTTCGTCGTCATGACGGCCGGCATGGCGACCATTGCCGGGACGACTTACGTGCTCTACGCCATCGTGCTCGCCGAGGTGCTTCCCGGGGTGGCCGGCCACCTGCTGGTGGCCTCGATCATCAGCGTGCCGGCGGCGGTGATGATGGCCAGGCTGATGGTGCCCGAGACCGAGGCGCCGACCCCGGCCGACGACTACCAGCGCTCCGAGGCGCACGGGGCCATCGACTCCATCGTCCAGGGCGCCGGAGCCGGTCTGCAATTGCTGCTGAACATCATCGCCCTGCTGATTACGGTGCTGGCGCTGGTGGCGCTGGTCGATGCCTTTCTGGGGCTGCTGCCCGACATCGGCGGGGCGCCGCTGTCGCTTGATCGCATGCTCGGCTGGCTGATGGCGCCGCTGGCCTGGCTGACCGGCGTGGCGGCCGATGAGGCGGCACAGGCGGGGGCGCTGCTGGGGACCAAGGTGTTTCTGACGGAGCTGGTCGCCTACATCCAGATGGCGGCGCTGCCCGAGGGCACACTCAGCCCGCGCTCGAACATGATCACCATCTACGCACTCTGCGGCTTCGCCAATTTTGCCGGTCTGGGCATTCTGATCGGCGGCCTCTCGGCAGTCATTCCCGAGCGGCGCGCCGAAATCGGCTATCTGGGGCTGAAGAGCCTGATCGCCGGGACGCTGGCGACGCTGTCGACGGGGGCGGCGGTGGGTCTGGTCGGCTGATTCAGTCGAGCCACTCGGCCGGCGCCCCGGCGATGCTGACCTCGAGCGGGGCGTCCACGGCAACCAGCGCCAGGGCAATCCCGTGTTTGAGCACCTGCTGCACCAGGCCGAGTTTGGCGCCGGATGCATCGGCGACGGCGTCCCCGACCGCCGCAGAGCGGCATTCCAGGACGCGCAGGACGCGCTTGGTCTTGCCGCGGTGCTCGGTGCGCGCGACGATTTCCTGTCCGCGGTAGCAGCCCTTCTCAAGGCTGACCGCACCGCGCCTGAGCAGCTGCATGGCGTGCGCGGTCAGCTTGGCGCTGATCGGCTCGGTGATGCTGGGAATGCCGCATCCGGCGACGTGCGCAGCCCAGTCTTCCCCGTCTCGAATTTCGACCTCCCCAAGGCGCTCCGGCGGTGCTCCCACATATTCGACGAGATCGCTGGCGCCCCAGCGCAGCATCAGGGCATTGTCCCCGCTGTGCGCCACCGCCCAGGGGGGCAGCTCGACTGCGGCGCGCACGAATGCGGGCAGGGCGGCGGCTCCGATCATGCTGGTGCGGGGGCGATCCAGCAGGGTGAGTTTCAGGTTGCGGTAGAGGCCGGCCACCTTGCCGAGGTCGGCCAGAATGATGCCCGCCATGCCCGGCGGGGTCAGCATCGCCCAGTCGTCCTCGCCCAGCAGCGCCAAGGCAAAGTCGCTGATCACCCTTCCGGAGACATCCAGCAGGGCGCCGGGGGAGGCGCACTCCGGACGCACCGCCCCGATGTCGCAGGCCAGCAGCCCCTGCAGAAACGTGGCGGCGTCCGAGCCCTGGGCGCGCAGCCCGGCCTGATCCGCCTCCCAGTGAATCTGACCCTCGCCGGCCGGGCTGGATGACATCGCTAGCGCACCTGCGAGCGGGGCGCCTCGCTGCAGCTGCCGCCGTTCCAGCGCTGGTACTGCTGCCGGGTGTCGGCCTCGGGTCCCTCTAGGGTCAGCGGCCGCATCCAGCCGAGCACGCTGTCGAGGACTGCACAGCGCTGCACCTCATCGGCAAACCCGGGATCGCTGGCCAGCTCGTCCAGAAGGCGGATGCTCGACAGCTCGCTGGAGGCCATGCGCACCCCGCCGTCAGCCGAGCTGTCGAGGATCAGCATGTTCCCGCCATTGCCATTGCCATTGCCATTGCCCTCGTCCTCATTCTCGTCCTCGTCCTCCTCGCTCCAGGGTTTCCAGAGCGGGTGTCCGGCGCCCCCGTCGGCGGGCGCTCCGCTGCGCGCGAACTCGGCCCAGTAGCCCTGCATCTGCCGCGAAAGAGTGCGCGCACGCTCGCGGTTTTCGTCGGTGAAGATGATGTCGGTGAGCGAGCCGAGGCGGAACTCGCCGGTGATGAAGGGGATCTCAAAGGCGTGCGCGGCGCCGAAGATCTGGCTGAAGTCGGTGAACAGCAGGCTGGCCTCCTCGTCCCAGTCGAATCGATAGGTCCAGATGTCCGACTGCAGCGCCGCAGCCAGGTCGTCGACCGACTGGGCCTTCCAGGCGCTCGAGGTGTAGCGGGCGTGGAGTTCGTAGAGCGTCTCGTCCCTGGCGAATATCTGCAGCCCGCCGAACCAGATATCGGCGTGCTCGGGATCCAGCGCCATGAACAGCTTCATCTCGTCGCGGGTGGCCCCGGAGATGATGGGCACGCGGTGGTGGTCGCCCCGGGTGAAGCCGGCCGTCATGCCGTCCTCGGGCAGGACGATGCCGTCGCCGATGATGCGCGGCGGGTTGAAATTGCGCGCACCGGGCTCGCCGCCGCGCAGGTAGCTCATCATCAGCGCCTCGGCATCCAGCCCCCGCATCCAGCTCGCCAGGGCTGCGGCGTCATCGCCCTGCGGGGCGCCGGCGAACTGCTCGCGCCAGAGCTGCTCCATGCTGTGGCCGCCGGATTCAGACCCGCTGCGCGACCAGTCCAGCGACTGCGTGCCCAGGGTGCCGCTCTGGGCGATGGCGCGGTGGAACAGCCCCCTGGCCTGGGGAGCCAGCAGCAGGGCGAACACGTCCGTGCCCCCGGCGGACTCGCCGAAGATGGTCACGCGCTCGGGGTCGCCGCCGAAGGCGCCGATGTTGTCCTGCACCCAGCGCAGCGCCTGGACCATATCCAGCACGGCAAAGTTGGCGCTCCGGTCTTCAGGCTGCTCGCCCTGGGCTGCGAGCGCCTCGTGGGCGAACCAGCCGAACGGCCCCATCCGGTAGTTGATGCTGACCGCAACCACGCCCTCGTTGCGCACCAAATCGGTGAAGTCGTATGAGTTGCTCGAGCCGATCGTGTTGCCGCCGCCGTGGATCCAGAGCATGACTGCTCGGGCATCGTCCCGGGGGAGGTTTTCCGGGGCGTAGACATTGAGAAACAGGCAGTCCTCGCTGCCGATGACCAGGCCGTATTCCTCCGGTGCGGCGCCGCCGAGGGGGCTGCCGAACTGCACGCAGCGGTTGCCGAATTCAACCGCCTCCCGCTCGCCCTGCCAGGCCTCAGCCGGTCGGGGCGCCTTCCAGCGCAGCTCGCCCACCGGGGCGGCGGCGTAGGGAATGCCCTTCCATACGCGCACACCCTCGGAGCGATAGCCGATCAGCGAGCCGGTTGACAGGTCGATGCGCGTGCTCGGGTCGGCCTCGGGCGGCTGCGGCGGGGGCGGCGGCTCGCTGCAGCCGGCGAGCAGAACCACAGCCAAAACTGCGGTCGTTGACAAGATTCGTGCGCAAGTCATGGGGTGTGCCGGTATCGAGGCCGGGCGAATTCTAGCCACAGAGCACAGCGCAATATCGTCCGGAGCTGAAAAATCCCCGAATGGGGGCGGCCTGCGCTTCATGGCAGCAGGGTTTCAGTGCATATAATCGCTGCCGATTTTGCGCCCAGCGGCGGTTTGTGAGCGCACCGGACGCCTACATTGAAACGCTGTGTTCCAGTGCGCGCGAAGCGGCGGGTGTTCTCGCGCGCAGCGATTCCGACAGCAAAAACGCCGCTCTTGTTGCTGCCGCTGAGGCGATTCAGGATGCCGAGCGGGAAATCCTCACCGCCAATGCCGCCGATCTGGAGCGCACCCGGCTGGCCGATGCGCTTCACGAGCGCCTGATGCTCAACCCCGAGCGCGTGGCCCAGATGGCCGAGGGGCTCAGACAGATCGCCCAGCTGCCCGATCCGGTCGGGCGCAGCTTTGGCTGGAGCGCCCGTCCCAGCGGCATTGAGGTCGGGCGGATGCGGGTGCCGCTGGGGGTCATCGGCATCATTTATGAATCGCGCCCCAATGTCACGGCAGATGCGGCAGGGCTGTGCGTCAAGTCGGGCAATGCGGTGATCTTGCGGGGCGGCTCCGAGGCGCTGAACAGCAACCTCGCCATTGCCGGGGCGCTGCAGGCGGGGCTGCGGGCGGCGGGGCTGCCCGATGCCGCGGTTCAGGTCATGTCCCGCGTTGAGCGCGATTTGGTCGGGGTCCTGATCGGCAGCCCCGACCATCTGGATCTCATCATCCCGCGCGGCGGGGCCGAACTGGTTGCCCGCGTTCAGGACGAGGCGCGCGTTCCGGTGCTGAGTCACCGCCACGGCATCTGCCACCTCTACATCGACTCGGCTGCCGATGAGGCCATGGCCGTGAATCTGGCGCTCAACTCCAAGACGCGCCGCTACGCCGTCTGCAACGCCCTGGAGACGCTGCTGCTGGACGAGGCCAAGGCGCATCTGCTCGGGCCGATCACCGAGGCCATGCGGAGCAGGGGCGTCGAGGTGCGGGGCTGCGAGCGCTGTCTCGAGCGGGACCCCGCCCTGGCGCCGGCGCTCGAGCAGGACTGGAGCAGCGAGTATCTCGGGCCGGTGCTCTCGGTGCGCATCGTTTCGGACTTTGACGCCGCAGTCGAGCACATTGAGCGATACGGCTCGCAGCACACGGACGCCATTGTCACCGAGGATGCCGGGCGCGCCGATGAGTTCCTGCGCCGGGTCGACTCCAGCTCGGTGCTGGTCAACGCCTCCACCGGCTTTGCCGACGGCTTTGAATACGGTCTCGGGGCCGAGATCGGGATCTCAACCGACAAATTGCACGCGCGCGGACCGGTCGGCCTCGAGGGGCTGACCTCCTGCAAGTACGTCGTTCGCGGGCGCGGCCAGGTGCGTCCCTGAACGCACACACTGCGAGAGTCTTTCTGGGCGGCACGTTTGACCCGCTGCACAACGGCCATCTGGCTGCGGCGCGCACCGCAGTCAAAGCCCTCGACTCCCCGGTTGTGCTGGTGCCGTGCGCCCAGCCGGCATTCGGCAAGAAGCCCTTCGCCAGTGCGCAGCAGCGCCTTGAAATGCTGAGCCTGACCGTGCAGTACGAGGGCGGCCTGTCAGTCGATGACCGCGAAATCCGACGGGGCGGAACGACCTACACGGTCGAGACCCTCGAGGATCTGCGCCGGGAGTATCCGGACGATGCGCTGGTCTGGGTGATGGGGGATGACGTGCTGGGCAGCCTGCAGGACTGGCACCGATGGGAGCGGCTGTTTGAGCTGGCGCACCTGCTGGTGCTGGAGCGTTCCGGGCGCACGAATCTGCTGGACGGTGCGGTCTCGTCGGTGATTCAGGCATCCGAGTGCGCAGACGTCGAGACGCTGTGCGCGGCTCCGGCGGGGCGCGTCCTCTACCTGCCCGATGCGCATCCGAAGGTCTCCTCCAGTGCGGTGCGCTCGGGCGTCCAGAGAGACGCCGTGCCCGATATGGTGCGCGACTACATAGAGCGCACGGGACTGTACCGTCAGCAGAGCGCTGATGAGACGGCGAGTTAATGCAAGCCGGGGGGCAACTGCAGTGCGTTCTGGATGTGCTGGATGCGCACAAGGCCGAGGCGATCGAGGTGCTGGACGTGCGCGAGAAGGTCGCCATGTTCGACTATATGGTCATCGCCTCGGGCACCTCGGTCAGGCATCAGAAGGCGCTGGCCGAATATCTGCGCACCGACTGCAGGCAGCGGGGCCTGGAGCTGATCAGCATCGAGGGGCTGGAGCAGGGGCAGTGGGTGCTGCTCGACTTCAATGCCGTGCTGGTACACCTGATGTCTCCGCAGGCGCGCGACTTCTACGACCTGGAGGGGCTGTGGACACCCTAGCGGGGCGGGGGGCTTAGCGGTGTCTCGCTTCGGCGAGGAGCGCGAGTCGAATGAGCGCTTCTCGCGCCGGCTGAATTACGTGCTGTGGATGCTGGTCATCCTGACCGGAGTGCTGATCGGCCGGCTGATCTACCTGCAGGTGCACGCGGTCAAAACCTACAGAACGCTCTCGTATGAGAACCGCATCTATACACGCCAGCTGTCGCCCGAGCGCGGCGATCTGTATGACCGCCACGGAGAGGTGCTCGCCACCAATCGACTGGATTACTCGGTCTCGGTGGTGCCCGAGCTGATTGAGGACAGGGAGGCGCTGCTGGCCTGGCTGGATGACGTCCTCGCCGGCAGCGGCTATGAGCGGGAGGCCTTTCTCAAGCGCCTGCGGGCGAGCCGCATCCCCTACAGCTCGGTTGAGATCGCGGCCGGCTTCGGGCTGGAGGCGGTGGCGCGCATCGCCGAGGGGCGCTACCGCTTTCGCGGCATCAAAATCGGGGCGCGCTCGCTGCGCCACTATCCGCAGGGCGAGATCGCGGCGCATGTCATCGGCTACCTCAGCACGCCCGATGCCGAGGATCTGCGCAGGCATGAGAGCGATGCCGTGCTCTACCGGCACATCAACCGCATCGGCCGCACCGGTCTGGAGGCGCAGCACGAGGCGGTCCTGGTCGGCAGGGCGGGCCACGAAACCGTCGAGGTCGACGTTCGCGGCAATGCCGTTCGGCAGCTGAAAGTGCAGTCTCCGCAGCCCGGCGGGGACGTGGTCACCTCGCTCGATCTGGGCATGATGCGCGCGGCGCACAGGGCCATGAGGGGGCGGCGCGGGGCGGTGGTCGCGCTGGATGTCGCCACCGGCGCCGTGCGCGTGCTGCTGAGCAGCCCGGCCTTTGACCCCGGCGCGCTGAACAGCCTGAATTATCAGAGGTGGACGGAATCCCGGGACAAACCGCTGTTCAACCGCGCCCTGCAGGCGCAGTATCCGCCCGGGTCGGTGATCAAGCCGGTGGTGGCGCTCAGCGGCCTGCGCCAGGGTGTGCTGAACTGGGAAGATGTCGTGCACGACCGCGGCGTCTACACCCCCAAGCGCGGCAATCGCATCTACCGGGACTGGCAGGAGAACGGGCACGGCGAGACCGATCTGTTCAAGGCGATATACCGCTCCTGCGACGTGTATTTCTGGAGCTATGCCGAGCGCATCGGCGTCGAGTCGCTGGGGGTGTCGCTGGGCGAATTCGGCCTGGGGCGCTCGCTGGGCCTCGGCGACACTCCGGGCCTGATCCCCTCCCCGCAGTGGCGGAAAGTTTCGGGGCGGGCGCCCTGGATGCCGGGGGATTTGCTGAATCTGATCATCGGCCAGGGAGATCTGCTGGCCAGTCCGCTGCAGCTGGCCTACATGACGGCGGTGCTGGCGTCGAGCGACGGGCAGGTTCCGCTGCCCAGCTTTGAGGCCGATGCCCCGCCCGGACGCGCGCCCGGGCTCAATGATGATGGGACATTGCAGACGGGTCTGGACGCCCCGGAGCAGGCGGGCGTCGGGCTCGGAGGCGCACCCGGGCTCAATGATGATGAGACATTGCAGACGGGTCTGGACACCCCGGAGCAGGCGCTCTGGTTCGCCGGCTACACCCAGGCTGACATTGACAACGTCCGCCGCGCCCTGCTGCGCGTCACCGCCGCAGACGGCACCGCCCCGCGCGCCAGCTGGGGGCACCGCTTTGCGATCGCCGGCAAGACCGGCACCGCCCAGGTGGTGACCCTGCCGCAGTGGGACGATGAGGGCAATCCGCTGAAGAAGTCCGACGTGGAATTGTCCGAGGAGCAGCAGGATCACGCGCTGTTCATCGGCTACGCCCCGGCCGAGGCGCCTGAGGTCGCGGTGGTCGCGGTGGTCGAAAACGGCGGCTCCGGCGGTCGGGTTGCCAGCGAGGTGGTGCGCGATGTCGTGGTCTCATACCTGCGCGCAGAGCAGCGCCGCCGCACCCGCTCTGCGGTCGCAGATCAGGGGGACGAAGCCTCCGGGGGAGTGCAGTGAGCTGGAACTGGGAGCCGAGAAAGCTGTTCAGCCGCAGGCTGGTTGCACCGCTGGATCCGCTGCTGCTGATCCTGCTGTTTCTGCTCTCGGTGTTCGGGCTGGGGCTGCTCTACAGCGCCACCAACGGCAATGCGGATGCGGTGCTGCGCCAAGGGATTTTCACCGCAATCGGGTTTGTCCTGATGTTCGCCGTGGCGCACCTGCCGCTCCGGGACATCAAGATCATGGCGTTTTTTGCCGCGCTGATCGGGTTCGGGCTGCTGCTGCTGACCCTGGCATTCGGCGTCGAGCTCAACGGCTCGCAGCGCTGGCTGCCGGTGCTGCCCGGGATCGTGCTGCAGCCCTCCGAACTGATGAAGACCATTCTGCCCTTCGTCCTGGCGGTCTACCTGGGGGCTGCGGTGGCGCCTGGCGCCATGATGAGTGTTGGCCAGACCCTGATCGGATCGGCTTTGATCTGCACCGCCGCACTGCTGGTCATCCTGCAGCCCGACCTGGGCACGGCGGTGATGCTGCTGGTGTCCGGGGCGGCGGCCATGCTGCTGGGCGGTCTGCGTCGCTACTGGGTTTTTGGATCGGCCGCCCTGGTGCTGGTTTCGCCCTGGCTGATCTGGCCGTTTCTGGCCGAATACCAGCGTCAGCGCGTCCTGACATTTCTCAATCCGGGCGACGATCCGCTCGGGGCCGGCTGGAATATCAGCCAATCGCTGATCGCCATTGGGTCGGGCGGCATCGAGGGCAAGGGGTATCTTCAGGGAACTCAATCGCATTTGGATTTTGTCCCCGAGAGTCACACCGATTTCATTTTTTCGGTGCTGGCCGAGGAGGGCGGTTTGATCAGCTGCCTGGTGCTCATGGTGCTGTTTGCCGCAGTGCTGTGGCGCACGCTGGCGCTGCTGGACGGGTTTCGAGCCCGCGCGCACCGTATTTTTGCCGCCGCTTTTGTCGTCACTTTTATTCTGCAGGGGATGATCAATATTGCCATGGCCTGTGCGCTGCTGCCGGTGGTGGGGCTGCCTCTTCCCCTCATCAGTCAGGGCGGATCAGGTAAAATCGCCGCGCTAATGGGCTTTGGACTCATTATGGCGATGTCTTATCATAGGCACCGCTACCGATTCCTTGACAACGGGGCATAAGGTATGAAAAAAGAGATTTCGGCGCTCGTTGCGGCCTTATTGATCGGTGTGGCAGTCGGGCCTGTCTGGGCCGATTATTCAAAACACTTCATGGCAGAGGGCTTTGCCGACCGAATGAAGAAAGAGGGCTTCACCGAGCAGGAAACCATGGCGCTGCTGCGCTTGGCCGAACCCAATACAGATGTCCTCAAACTGATTGCCCGCCCGGCTGAACGGATGCTTCCCTGGCACAAATACAAAACCATCTATCTCAATGACGGCCTGACACAGAGCGGCGTTCAATTTGCCCGCACATACGCCGAACACCTGCAGCGCGCCGAAACCGAATTTGGTGTGCCGGCCTCGATCATTCTCGGGATCCTGGGTGTTGAGACGCGCTACGGCGAGCGGCTCGGCGATTACACGGTGCTCAACTCGCTGGCCACCCTGGCCTTTGACTACCGCCCGAGGGGCGAGTTTTTCCGGAATGAGCTGGCCTCCTACCTGCTGATGGTGCGCGAGGAGGGGCTGGAGCCGACCAAGCTGCGCGGTTCTTATGTCGGCGCTTTCGGGATGGGTCAGTTTCTGCCCAGCAGTTTTCGCGCCTATGCCGTCGACTTCGACGGCGACGGCAAGCGCGACATCATCAACTCGATCCCCGATGCCATAGGCAGCGTTGGCAACTACCTGAAGGAGCGCGGCTGGCAGTCCGGCGAGGAGATTGCGGTGCCTGCGGTGATGATCTCCGAGTCGAACCAGCTGCGCCCGGTGCACACCATTCGCCAGATCGGCTGGCTCGGGCTGATCCCCGAGCGCCCGGTGTCGCCTGAAAAGCGCGGCCGGGCGATTGCGCTTGAGACCGGCTCGCGCCCCGAATTTTGGATAGGCCTGAACAACTTCTGGATCCTTACCCAGTTCAACCGTCTTGAGATGTACGGCATGGTGGTCTACCAGCTCGGACAGTCGGTGACCGCAGTGATTGAGCGTGAACAGGCGCTGGACAGGACGGCAGCCGAGCTTGCGGAGCCTCAGCTCGGGGGCGCTTCCGGCGGAGGGCAGGTGCCGGTGCAGCAGGAGCCCCAGTCCAGTCGATAGGGCGGGTCTGCTGAGAATCATCTCTCTGCCCCATTTGATGTCGCCTTGCTGAAAACCGCCCTCCGGTATTGCGCGGCGCTGATGCTGGCAGCGATCCCGGCATTTGCCGACTACTCGACCCACGAAGATGCCCCGGCGTTCATCGAGCGGATGACGCAGCACGGCTTTGAGCCGGAACAGACCCGCGCAGCGCTCGTGCGCGCCCGGTCCAATGCAGATGTGCTGCGGCTGATCGCCAGGCCGGCTGAGCGGACGCTCAGCTGGGATGAGTATCGCGGCATATTTCTCACCGATGAAACCATCCGGCGGGGGGGCGAATTTGCCCGCAAGCACCGCAAGGCGCTCAAGCGCGCCGAGGAGCGCTACGGCGTTCCGCGTCTGGTTATTTTGGGCATCCTCGGGGTTGAGACGCGCTACGGAAAAATTCTCGGCCGCTATCCGGTTCTGGACGCACTGGCGACGCTGGGGTTTGACTATCCGCGGCGCGCCAAATTTTTCCGGGGTGAGCTCGAGGCGTTTTTGATCATGGCGCGCGAGGAGAACATCGACGTGCGCTCCCTGAAAGGCTCATACGCCGGGGCCTTCGGTCTCGGACAGTTCATCCCGAGCAGCTTTCGCTCCTATGCCGTCGATTTTGACGGTGACGGCGACCGGGACCTGGTGCGCTCGCCCACCGACGCCATCGGCAGCATTGCCAATTATCTGAGCGAGAACGGCTGGAAGCGGGGCGGGGTGATCGTCGTGCGCGCCGAACCCGAGCGGCCGGGCGAGGTCATTGAAATTCTCGAGGGTCGGGGGCTCGGCAGGCAGGGACTCAAGCCCGTTGAGGCGCTCGAGGATGAGCAGGGCGCCAGGGCGCTTTCGCTCAACGAGGCGCCCCCGGGCGAATACTGGATCGGGCTGCACAATTTCTGGGTCATCACGCGCTACAACCGCAGCCAGATGTACGCACTGGCGGTGTACCAGCTGGGGCGCGCGGTCATGGAGCGCTAGCCGTGCAGACCGGTTATCTCAACGGCGAATACGCCCCCCTGAATGAAATGAACATTCCGGTGCTGGATCGGGGGGTGCTGTTTGCCGATGCCGTCTATGAAGTCGTTCCGGTGTTTGAGGGTCGGCTGATTGCTCTGGCGGATCACCACGCCCGCCTGATGCGCACTGCGGGGGCTCTGAAAATGCCGCCCGAGCACCTGCCCGATTTGCGGGACTGGTCTGAAATCATGCACCGCCTGGCCGACGGCAACCCCGGCTGCGGCGGGATTTACTACCAGCACAGCAGGGGGGTTGAGCCGGCGCGCGCCCTGCGCCCGGCCTCAGACGACCTGACTCCGACCCGTCTGGGCTTTGCGCTGGCCTCGCTGCCCCCCTCGGGCGGTGTGCGGGCGCGCTTGATCGAGGACCAGCGCTGGGGACGCTGCGATCTCAAGACCACGGGGCTCATCGGCAATCTGCTCGGGCTGCTCGCCGCCGATGGCGAGGAGGTTGTCCTGCAGAGAGACGGCTGGGTCACCGAGTCGAGCACCAGCAACGTGTTTGTGGTGCTGGACGGGGCGGTGCACACCCCCAAGGCCGATCAGCGCATCCTGCACGGGATCACCCGCGCGCTGGCCATTCAGGTCGGCGCCTGTTCGGGCTGGCCGGTGACCGAGCGCGATATTTCAGTCGACGAGCTGGGTCGGGCCGATGAGATCTGGCTGACCAGCTCGCTGCGCGCGATCAGCGCCGTGACGCACCTGGACGGGACGCCTGTCGGCGACGGCGCCGAGGGCGCCCTCTGCCGTCGGGCGCGCGAGGATCTGCTGCGGCGCTACCGCACAGACAGTCAGGCCTGAACTCGGGGGCGGCCTGAGTTCAGGCGGTCGGGGCGGCACCTGGCCGGTGCCGTTTCTGTTCAGATCTTGCCGCGCCAGAGGTGCGCATACTCGGCGTGCTGTTCCAGCAGTTCGGCGTGGCGGCCGACGGCGCGCAGGGAGCCGTGCTCCATCCAGATCACGCGCTCAACGGAGGAGAGCAGCACCTCCCGGTGTGTGACCAGAATCAGCGTGCACGAGTTGGCCAGCGCCTCCAGGTTTTCGATCAGCACCTGCTCTGAGGCGGCGTCGAGCGCGCTCGTCGGTTCATCGAGCAGCAGAACCTGAGGTCGCCGCAGCCACAGCCGGGCCAGCGCCAGGCGCTGGCGCTGCCCGCCCGAGAGCCCGATGCCGTGCTCGCCCAGCAGGGTTTCATAGCCGTCTTTGAGGCCGCTGATGAAGCTGCCGAGGCCGACGCGCTCTGCGGCGTGCTCGATTTCATCGCGTCCGGCCTGCCGGTGCGCACAGGCAATGTTCTCGGCGATGCTGGCGTGGAATACCGGCGGGTTCTGCGGCACCCAGGCGACCGCCCTGCGCAGCTGCTCTGCGGTGATGTCCCCAAGCGGGCGCCCGCCGAGGCGGATGCACCCGCACCCGATATCGTCAAAGCGCAGGGCAAGCTCCAGCAGGGTGGACTTGCCCGCCCCGCTGCGCCCGACCAGGGCGTGGCGCACGCCGGCCTCAAACTCGACCGAAAAGTCGTCGAGCACCTGAATGTCCGGGCGCGTGGGATAGGCGTAGCTGACCGATTCAAAGTGCAGCGAGAGAGGCCCGTCGCTCAGCTCGGCGTCGGTTTCGGCCCAGCGGATGCGGCTGCGCTCGCCGAGCAGCTCGCCGAGACGCTCGCCGGCTCCGAGTGCGCGCTGAACATCCCCCCAGACTTCGCTCAGCGAGGCGCTTGAGAGCGCCAGCAGGATCAGGTAGAACCAGAAGGATGCCTGCGCTCCGGAAGATGCCGCCTGTTCTCCGGAGCCGGCGGCGCTGACCTCGGTGGCGGAGTCGCCCACGGTGCCGGCGATGCCCAGCAGCGCGGCGAACACCAGCAGGGGGGCGAGAAAGGTCACCAGTGCGCGCCAGCGGATGCGCTGCACCGAGACCGAAAACACCCTCAGAGCGGCCTCTGCCAGCGAGCGGGCATGCCAGGCCTGGGCGTTGAGGGAGTGCACCATCTTGATGTGGTGCAGCACCTCGGCCAGCGCGCTGCCCATTGAGGCGGTGTTGTCCTGGCTGATGCGCGAGAGCCGGCGGATGCGCCTCGCCATCAGCAGCACCGGCAGCAGCACCCCGGCCCCGGCCAGCAGCGCGAACAGCGTGGTGCCCGGCTCCAGATACAGCAGCATGCCCAGAGAGCCGGCAGCGGTGAGGCTGTTGCGCAGGGCGATCGAGAGCGAGGAGCCGATGAGGGTCTGCAGCAGGGTCAGGTCGTTGGTCAGCCGGTTCTGGATTTCACTGGGGCGGTTTTCGTCGTAGAAGGGCGGGTCCAGCCCGATCAGATTGCTGCTGATGGTGCATCGCAGGTCGGCGCAGACGCGCTCGCCCAGCCAGCTGACGTGGTAGAAGCGCAGCGCGCTGAAAAACCCCAGTCCCACTGCAATGGCGTAAATGCCCCGCAGGCTGAAGTCCTCGCTGCCGTAGGCGTCAACCGTGCTGCCGATCATCTGTCCCAGCGACAGCGTCAGTCCCGCGGCGATCAGCAGCGCCCCGGCAGCCAGCGCCAGCCGCAGCCGGTAGCGCAGCAGGTGGGGCCAAAGCAGCCCCCGCCGGGAGGGAGAATCGGTCACCGTGCCCCCTGCTTAAGCTTGTCGGGCGCGTTCGCGCGCGATGTCGAGCAGGCTTTTGACGTCTTCAAAGTCGTTGTAGCCGGGCGACAATTTGTGCAGCCGCCCGCCCAGCTCTCCGACCAGGGTCGGGAAGGAGGCGACCCCCAGCACTTCTCTGGTGTATTCGAAGTCGGTCCAAGTCTGCCGGCGGATGAATTTGCTCTCGAACAGGCTCTCAAAATCGCCGGCTTGGTCAGGGCGAAATGTCCGATAGCACTGATGCAGCTCGTCAGCCTGGGTGATGTCGCGCCCCTCGACGTAGAAGGCGCGGTGCAGCGCCTCCAGAAACTCCAGGGAATCGTCCGGGGCGATTTCTCTGGCGCACACCAGCGCCCGGCACGCCGGCTCGGTGTTGTAGCAGAAGTCATCGGCCCACTTCGGCGGGTTGAATGTCTGCCCCGTGACCTCTGCGACGCGCCCCCAGAGCTCGGGCATTGCCGCGCGCCGCTCGGGGCTGACTGGGGCGTTCTGGTTGGGGTACAGGCCGCCTGCGACGACGTGGACGTCGGGGCGGGGGTCGGTCTCGGCGATGAGCCGCTGCAGCACGGGGGAGAAGCCCCAGCACCAGGAGCACATCGGATCGGTGAAGTAGATCAGCCGCATCTCAGCGCTTCGCACACGGTGTGGCGCCCTCGATGCGCTCATCCCGGGTGCGCCATTCCTCGGGCGTGTAGAGCTGCAGCGACAGGGCGTGGATCTGCTTGATCTCCTCGGACAGAATCGAGTGAACCTGGCGGTGGCGCATCACCCGGGTGATGCCGGTGAAGCGCTCGCTGACGGTCAGCACCCGAAAATGCGACTCGCTCCCGCCGGCGTGCAGGTGGCTGTCGTCGAACACCTGCAGGTGTGTCGGAGCCAGACTGGAGGCCCGCAGCGTCTCGGCGATGCGCTCAGCAGTGTTCATTTTCTAGCCGCAGCAGGTATTGCTTTGCCGCCAAGCCCCCGGCGTATCCGGTCAGGCCGCTGCTGCCCAGAACCCGGTGGCAGGGAATGACGATGGCGATGCGGTTGGCGCCGCAGGCGGCTCCGACGGCGCGCGCCGCCCGTCTGCGCCCGAGGCCCTCGGCGATCGCACCGTAGTGGTCGATCTCGCCGTAGTCGATCTCGCTCAGGCGCTTCCAGACGCTGCGCTGGAACTCGGTTCCGCTGAGGTCCAGATCCAGGTCAAAGTCGCGCAGCTCGCCGGCGAAGTAGGCCTGCAGCTGCTCGACGGCGGGGCGAAAGAAATCCTCGCATCGGGTGTGCGGGTTTTCCCTGATGAAGCGGATGCCGCTGATGCCCGCATCGCTGCCGCTGAGCCAGAGCCTTCCGACGGGGCTGTCCAGGCTGGCCGAGTAGGGAGCGGCGCCCATCAGTTGATTTGATTCGACGACACAACCCTGGTGCTGGCATTGGCGCCGGGGATCTGCAGGTTGAGGTTCCACTCATGCTGTTTTTCGATCTGGGAGAGCAGCTCGCATATATTGAACATCAGGCTCCGATCAATGCACAGGTCGACGCCGACGCCGCCCTCGGGCGGGTGCATTTTCAGGACGTAGGTGTCGGGGGGGCGGATTGTCTTTGCGCTGTCCTTGTCGGCGGACTCGAGCGGCTGGATGACCAGCTTGACCAGCAGCGCCGGCTCCTGGCCGACCGGAAAAGATTTTTCAAGGGTCGGCTTTTTTTCGGGAGGGGGCTCCTGTGCGGGCTCCTGATCGGCCGGACTGCTCTGATCGGCGGCGCTGGCAGCGGCGTCCGGCTGTTTCGGGTCTGGCGGGGATGAGTCGGGGGGTTGGTTTTCGGCAGCGTTCGGCTCGTCCTGGGGCTTCTGCTGCTGGGCGCGCTCGGCCTCCTGATTTTGCTGGGCCTGCTGCTGTGCGTGGCTGATGCGCTGGCGCTCAAGGGCCAGCTCGTGTTCGGGCCGCTTGCCGTCGCCATTCAGCAGCCGTTCGAGCATGCCGAACAGGTGGCGCGTATACAGCCGCGTGACCCAGTAGCGAATTTCCTCGTTTTCACTGGTTCCGACCGTCATCAGGATGCGGTCCTCGGCTTCCACGTAGCTCAGATTGAGGTGGCTGAATTGCCCTTTCAAGGTCTGTTTTCCAGCTTGACAGGCTTAAGTCAATGATAGCCCATTGGCTCTGCCGGTGTTGTTCGGAAGTCTAGCGGTATTCCTCAAGCCAGGCCATCTGAATGGCCTCGAGAATGCGCTCGCCGCAGCCGTCCGGCTCGTCTTTGAATTCAGGCAGCGCCAGCACCCGTCGGCGCAGATCGGGAAAACTGATGGTCAGCGGGTCAAAGCTCGGATCGGCATCGTAGAGTGCGATGGCGATATCGTTGACATCGGTCCAGCGCATATTCAGGAGCGCTCCGAGACTTGGTTGATAGTGTACTTGGGGATTTCGACCACCAAGTCGGTTTCGCCGAGGATGGCCTGGCAGCTCAGCCTCGAAGCGCTCGTCAGCCCCCAGGCCTTGTCGAGCAGGTCCTCCTCCAGCTCGTCCGGCTCGCCCAGCGAGTCAAACCCCTCCCGAATGATCAGGTGGCAGGTGGTGCAGGCACAGGATTTCTCGCAGGCGTGCTCGATGCCAATGCCCTCTTCAAGGGCGGCGTCCAGCACCGAGGTGCCCGGCTCCGCCTCGGCCACGACCCCCTCGGGGCAGAGCACTTCGTGCGGCAGGAAAATGATCTTCGGCATCAGAGGGCGTCCTTGTGCTCGCCGGCGAGCGCTTGGCTTATCCGGGTGTCCATGCGCCGCTGGGAAAAATGCTCGGCGCTCTGCTCCAGCGCCTGCAGGGCATCGGCGATGGCCTCCGGGTCGTCGCCTTGGATGGTCCTGGCGAGGTTCTCCGATGCGGTCTGAATGCGGTCGGATTCGCCGTCGATGAGCAGCCGGGCGTCCTCCACAAGAGCGCGTCCCAGGGCGTGCAGCACCTGTTCGGCATCGCTGCGCGCACGTCGCAGCGCCGCCTCCCGCTCCTGCTCGTCGGTCCCGCTGGTGCGCAGCATTTCGAGGATGTCGTCCTCGGTCAGCCCGTGCACCGGCGTGACCTCAATGCCGGTGCGCGCACCGGTGGTCTGCTCCTCGGCTTCGACCTGCAGAATGCCGTCGGCGTCAATGCTGAACTGAATGGCGATGCGCGCCACGCCGGCGGCAAGCGGGGGCAGCCCCCTGAGCGTGAACCGGGCCAGCGAGCGGCATTCCTGGACCAGGGGGCTCTCGCCCTGGACCACGTGCACGATCAGCCCGGTCTGGCCGTCTCGCCCGGTGGTGAATTCGGTCTGCTGGCTGACCGGAATCGGCGTGTTGCGGGGAATGATGACATCGACCAGCTCCCCGGCGGTCTCGACGCCGAGGGACAGCGGGGTGACATCCAGGAGCAGCGCCTCGGACTGGTCAATGCCGCTGAGCAGGCCGGCTTGGACGGCCGCCCCCAGGGCGACGACGCGGTCGGGGTCGATGTCGCGGTGAACGCACCGCTCAAACATTGCCTCAAGGCGCTCGCTGATCAGGGGCATGCGCGTTGAACCGCCGACCAGCACGACGTGGTCAATGTCGCCGACCTGCAAATCCGCCTGCCGCAGGGCGTCCCGGCAGATGTCCAGGGTGCGCTCAATCAGGGGGGCGGACATCGCCTCGAAATCCGCGCGCGTGATCTCGCCCTGCCACCCGCACAGGCTGACCGAAGTGCGCTCGCGCTCGCTGAGTTGCTCCTTGACGCGCCGCCCCAGCGTGCCGAGCAGGTGCGCCGGTGCATCGCGCCCGATCCGGGACTCGATGTGCACGGCCAGCAGGGCGTCAAAATCGTCGCCGCCCAGAGCCGTGTCACCGCTGGTCGAGAGCACCTCGAAAACCCCGTCGGCGAGCTGCAGGATGGAGATGTCAAAAGTGCCCCCGCCGAGGTCGTAGACCAGCACCCTCCCGGTCTGGGCGCCGCTGTCCAGCCCGTAGGCCAGCGCCGCCGCGGTCGGCTCGTTGAGCAGTCGCAGCACGGGAATGCCGGCGAGCCGGGCGGCGTCCCGCGTGGCCTGTCGCTGGGCGTCGTTGAAGAAGGCGGGCACCGTGATCACGGCCCCATCCAGCGGGCCGCCCAGGGAAATTTCGGCGCGCTCGGCCAGGGCGCGCAGGATTTCGGCCGAAACCTGCACCGGCGACACGGCGCCCGACGGGGTGTCAATGCGGACCGTGTCCTGGGGCCCAGGGCTCAGGGCGTACTCGCGCACGAGCGACTCGGGCAGCTCGTCCATCCCCAGCCCCACCATGCGCTTGGCCGAGCGGATGAAGCCGGCGCCCTCGCCGCCGATGCGAATGCGGCCGGCTTCATCCCACGACGCGCTCGAGGGAAGCAGCTCCGCGCTGCTGGCGATGGATTCGGTTCGGGGGCGGGGGTGACCGCCGGGGAGGGGTCCGCCGCGGATCACTTCGGCAGCGCCGCCGCCCAGCGGGCGGGCGACCAGCGAATAGGTGGTGCCCAGATCAATGCCGACCACGCGCGGCGCCGGGGTCGGCTCGCTAATCTGCAGCAATCGACTCATTGCCCTGCCTGTGCTGCCGGCTGCGCTCGAGCTCAATGCGCAGCTTGTTGACGAACTGCATGCGGTGGAAGACCGCCTCGGCCCCGGTGAGATCGCCGGCCTCCAGCGCCGCGTCAAAAGCGCGTCCCAGGGCATCCCAGTCGCCCGCGACGCGCTCGGCGAGGCGGGCCAGATCCTCCCCCTTTTGGGCGGCGCGCTCGCGCAGCTCGAGCTGTTCGAGCAGAAAAGCCTCGGGCAGGTTGACCGTGCCTTCCTCTGCCGTGACGAGACCGCGCAGCTGCAGCAGGTGGCGGGCGCGCTTGATCGCATCGGACAGCACGCGGTGCGCCTCGTTGATGGCGATGCTGCGCCGCTCTGCGCTGCGCCTCAGCGCCGGATCCAGGGCGCCGAGGCGGTCGGGGTGAAACTGCCGCTGCAGCTTGAGGTAGCTGCGCTTGAGTGCGTCCGGATCAATTGCCCAGCGCTCGGCGAGGCCGAGCAACTCAAAGTGGCTGCGCTCATGCTCGGGCACAGGGCTAGACCGTGAAGCTTTTGCCGCAGCCGCACTCTGCCTTGATGTTGGGGTTGTTGAACACCAGCCCGCTGTTGAGTCCCTCGACGACAAAATCCAGCTGTGTGTCGCGGATGAAATCCAGGCTGCGCGGGTCGAGATAGAGCGAGACTCCCTGATCCTCAACCAGAATGTCGTCCTGCTGTGCGGCATCGACGAACTCCAGCAGGTAGGCCAGTCCCGAGCAGCCGGAGGGCTTGACCCCGATGCGCACCCCGATGCCCTGGCCGCGCTGCCGGATTTTTTCCTGGATGTGATCCGCCGCTGCGGGGGTCAGCCCGATCATGAGGCGGCCTGTCTGTCCGCTGCGGCCCCGGTGTCCTGCTGCTTGCGCTCGAGGTCGGCGAGGGCGGCCTTGATGGCGTCCTCCGCCAGCACCGAGCAGTGAATTTTGACGGGCGGCAGGTCGAGCTCCTCGGCGATGTCGGTGTTGCGGATCTGGCTGGCCTCCTCGACGGTGCGGCCCTTGACCCACTCGGTCAGCAGCGAACTGGAGGCGATCGCCGAACCGCAGCCATAGGTCTTGAAGCGCGCCTCCTCAATGACGCCGTCCTCGTCAACCCGGATCTGCAGGCGCATGACATCGCCGCAGGCCGGGGCGCCGACCATGCCGGTTCCGACCTGCGCGTCCGATTCGTCGAGCTGGCCGACGTTGCGCGGATTTTCATAGTGGTCAATGACTTTGTCGCTGTATGGCATGGTTGGTTACCTCCTAGTGTTCAACCCACTGCACCGACTTGAGGTCGATGCCGGCTTTGTACATGTCCCAGAGCGGGGACAGCTGGCGCAATTTTTCCACGGCGTGGCGCACCTGAGCTGCGGTGTAATCCACCTGCTCCTCGGTGGTGAAGCGCCCGACGCTGAAGCGCAGGGACGAGTGCGCCAATTCATCCTCGACACCCAGGGCGCGCAGCACGTAGGAGGGCTCCAGGCTGGCCGAGGTGCAGGCCGAGCCGGATGACAGCGCGATGCCGTTGATCGACATCATCAGGGATTCGCCCTCGATGAAGGCAAAGCTGATGTTGACGATGCCGGGCACGGAGTGCTCGCGCGAGCCGTTGATGAAGACCTGCTCCAGATCCTCAAACTGGCCGGTCAGCCGGTTCATCAGTCTGCGGGCGTGCTCGGCGTCGGCCTCGCGCTGCTGCATCACCAGCCGGGCGGCCTCGCCCATGCCGGCAATCTGGTGCGTCGCCAGCGTGCCCGAGCGCATGCCCCGCTCGTGCCCGCCGCCGTGGATCAGCGCCTGCAGCCGCGCCCGCGGACGGCGCCTGACGTAGAGGGCTCCGACGCCCTTGGGACCGTACATCTTGTGGCCGCTCAGCGAGATGAAGTCGGCCTGAACCTGCTGCGTGTCGATCGGCAGGCGGGAGGCGCTCTGGGCGGCGTCGACGTGGAACAGGATTTTGCGCCCCCGGGTGAGTTCGCCGATCGCAGCGATGTCGGTGATCGTGCCCAGCTCGTTGTTGACGTGCATCAGCGAGACCAGGCAGGTGTCATCGCGCAGGGCGGCCTCGACCAGTTCGGGAGTGATCATCCCGTCCGAACCGTTCGGCTTGATGTAGGTGACCTCAAAGCCCTCGCTCTCCAGCTGGCGGCAGCTGTCGAGCACCGCCTTGTGCTCGATGGCCGAGGTGACGATGTGGCGCCCCCGCTCGGCGCCGTAGAAGCGCGCCGCACCCTTGATCGCCAGATTGTCCGATTCGGTTGCACCGGAGGTCCAGACAATCTCGCGCACGTCGGCATTGAGGAGCTCGGCGACCGCAGTGCGCGCCCCCTCGACCGCCTCCTCCGCCTGCCAGCCATAGCTGTGCGAGCGGCTGGCGGGGTTGCCGAACACGCCGTCGGGGCCGAGGTATTGCATCATCACCTCGGCGACGCGCGGGTCGACCGGCGTGGTGGCGGCATAGTCGAGGTAGATGGGCAGCTGTGCACCGCTCACAGCATCACCCGGGTGGTCAGGGTGTTGACATCATGCACCGGGCAGCGGCGCTGGTCGAGCAGCTGGGCGCAGTTGATGCCGGCGAGGTAGCTGTGCACCTGCTCGGTCAGGCCGGCCCAGAGCTGATGGCTGAGGCAGATCGTCCCCTCCCTGCAGCTGCTGCCGCTGCAGCGGGCGTCGTCAATCGGTCCGTCGACCGCCTCGACGATCTCGGCGACGCTGATGCGGTGTGCGGGGCGCGCCAGCGAATAGCCGCCCCTGCTGCCGAGGGCGGCCTGGACGATGCCCCTGCGGCGCAGCTGGGCAAAAACCCGTTCAAGATAGGCGTGGGAGATTCTCTGCCGCTCGGCGATCGCCTTCAGCGAAACCGCCCCCTCGTGCTGGCGCATGGCAATGTCGAGCACGGCATTGACGGCATAGCGGCATTTTTCGGTGAGTCTCATCTTTTCAGTGGCCTGGTGAGCCGAGCCTGTGATGACGGCGCGCAGGGTATCACAGAACTCCGACTGAATGGGTCGGAGTTATTGCGAGTCGGGGGCGGACTCTGTCAGCAGGCGGTTGAGCGCCGAGAGCACGGCCTCAAACGAGGCGACATCGGTGCTTTCATTGCGCCCGACTCCGTGCAGCGTTCGCTCGCCCAGCTGCGCCTCGACGTAGCACAGGGCAACCGAATTTTCGCCGGAGGTCAGCGAGTGCTGGCTGTAGTCGACCAGGGTGAAGATCTCGCTGACCTCGCTCTGCAGGGCGTTGACCAGGGCGCTCACCGGGCCGTTGCCCTCGCCGTTGAGATGCAGGGGGGCGCCGTGTCGGCTGAGATGGAAGGCGATGCGCCTGATGTTTTCGTCGTCCGAATCCAGCCCTTCGGCGCTGACGTATTGATAGGGTTTGTCGGTTTTCAGATAGGTCTGCTCGAACGTCTGAAACACCTGGACTGCGGGGATTTCCTGCTCGGTCTCCTCGGTGATGGCCTGAATGATCTTGCTGAACTCGATCTGCAGGCTGCGGGGCAGCTTCAGGCCGTAGTCGGTCTCGAGAATGAAGGCGACGCCGCCCTTTCCGGACTGGCTGTTGACGCGGATGATGGGTTCGTACTGGCGCCCCAGGTCGGCCGGGTCGATGGGCAGGTAGGGCACCTCCCAGAGCGGGCTGTTGGACTGCTTCAGCGCGGCCATGCCCTTGTTGATGGCGTCCTGGTGGGAGCCCGAGAACGAGGTGAACACCAGCTCGCCGGCCCAGGGGTGGCGCACCGGGACGGGCAGCTGATTGCAGTGTTCGGCGTCCCTGATGACCTCGTTGATGTTGGAGAAGTCCAGCTGCGGATCCAGCCCCTGGGTCAGCATGTTGATCGCCAGATTGATGATGTCGACATTGCCGGTGCGCTCGCCGTTGCCGAACAGCGTTCCCTCGATGCGGTCAGCGCCCGCCAGCAGTCCCAGCTCGGCCGCGGCGGTCGCGGTTCCGCGGTCGTTGTGCGGGTGCAGGCTGACCCAGAGGGAGTCGCGGCGCCTGAGGTTGCGGATCATCCACTCAATCTGATCGGCGTAGAGGTTGGGGGTCGACATCTCCACGGTTGCCGGCAGATTGACGATGGCGCGATGTTCGGGGCTCGGCTCCCAGATATCCATGACGTCGTTGCAGACCTCGACGGCAAAGTCCAGCTCGGTTCCGGTAAAGCTCTCCGGGCTGTATTCGAATGTCCACTCGGTGTCGGGGTGCTGCCGGGCGAGCGTCCTGACCTGCTCGGCGCCGCGCAGGGCAATGTCGCGTATGCCGTCCCGGTCGAGGCGAAACACCACGCGCCGCTGCAGCTGCGAGGTGGAGTTGTAGAGATGCACGATGGCCCGGCGGGCGCCCCGCAGCGCCTCGAATGTGCGGGTGATGAGCTCCTCGCGCGACTGCGTCAGGGCCTGGATGCTGACGCCCTCGGGAATCTCGCGCTGCTCGATCAGGTGGCGGAAGAAGTCAAAGTCGGTCTCCGAGGCGGCCGGAAAGCCGATTTCGATCTCTTTGAAGCCCGAGCTGAGCAGGCGTTTGTAGAGGCGCATCTTGCGCTCCGATCCCATGGGGTTGACGAGGGCCTGATTGCCGTCTCTCAGGTCGACGCTGCACCACCGGGGCGGCTGCTCAATCACCCGGTCCGGCCAGGTGCGGTCAGTCAGGTTGACGGGGTTGTAGGGCCGGTACTTTTTTGCGTTTTCGCTGAAACTCATGCGACCGAGGCCGGTCTGAGGCCAGCCCTGTAATCATTGTTTTATCATAGCACCGCAGCCGCAGAAACCAGGTGCAGCAGACGCATGGAACGGCAATTTTCCGATGTTTTTTCCCGCTGCGATCCGGCCAATGGCGTCGGGTTGGTTGAACTGCGGCGCCCCCCTCACAATTTTTTTGACACGGCGCTGATCGCCGCCATCGCCGATGCCTATGAGTGGCTCGACGGCATCGACGAGTGCCGCGCCCTGGTGCTCGCCGCCGAGGGGCGCTCGTTCTGTGCCGGGGCGCTGTTTCAGTCGGACGATGAGCGCGCCACGGCATTGGATGCCGACGGCAATGACACCGTCACGGCGTCGCTCTACAGCAATGCCGTGCGGCTGCTGAGGACGCGCAAGCCGGTGGTCGCAGCGGTGCACGGCGCCGCGATCGGCGGCGGGCTGGGGCTGGCGGTCAGCTGCGACTTCCGCGTTGTCGGCCCCGACACGCGCCTGGCGGCCAACTTTGTCAAGCTGGGCATTTCGCCCGGTTTCGGCCTGACCCGGATGCTGCCCCGTCTGATCGGCGAGCAGCGCGCCGCCCTGCTGATGCTGACGGGCCGGCGCCTCAAGGGCGAGCAGGCCGTTGACTGGGGGCTGGCCGATCTCTACTGCCCCGACACCGAGCAGGTGCGCAAGCGTGCCTTTGAGCTGGCGGCCGAGATCGCCGAGGGCGCCCCGCTCGCAGTCGAGTCGACGCGCGCCACGCTGCGCCAGGGTCTGGCCGACGCCATTGCAGTCCAGACCGATCACGAGCTCGGCGAGCAGACCCGTCTGCGCCGGAGCGAGGATCACGCCGAGGGCGTTGCAGCCGTGGCCGAGCGTCGCCCCGGGGTGTTTCGTCGCCGCTGACCCGCAGGGGGCGGGCGGGGCGCTCAGCCCCAGATATCCTGGCGCGCCAGCCAGAGCCGGTGCCTGCCCCAGGCCAGCGGCAGGGCGCAGCCGATCAGCGCCAGGGCGCCCGCCAGACTGATGAGCAGCACCGCAGGCTGCCAGAGCGCCTCCCAGATCACGCCGTGCCACCGGGCCATATCGCCCGCGAGCCGGCCCGCCTGTTCCAGGGCGAGGATTTCGCGCGCGGCTCCCATGATCAGCAGGGCGGCGATGCAGCCGGCGAGCGCGCACCACAGCTGGGCGCACAGCAGCCGGTAGAGCAGATAACCCCAGCTGGCGCCGAGCTGCCGGTAGAGCATCAGATTTTCGGGGCTCAGGGGGCGCCAGCGCCTCGCCGCAGCCTCGGTGAGCCATATACAGAGCAGCAGCGCCAGCGCCAGCAGAATCGGCGCGGTTCGACCCAGCCAGCGTTCATACCGCTGCAGGTGCCGGTGCGCCGAGGCGTCGATCTCAAGGACGTCGACGCCGTCAAGGGCGCGCCAGTCCGAGCGCAGCTGATCCAGCTCGGCGGCGCTGAGCTGCCCGACGAGGGGTTCGAGCCGCAGCCGCAGCACGCTCGGCAGCGGGTTGACGGCCAGCTCGTCAACGACCTCGCCGAGCGGATAGTCCCGGCGCAGCAGCTCCAGCCCGGCGTCGGGGCTGATCAGCGATACGCCCAGCACTTCACGGCGGTCTGAAAATTCATCGATCAGCGCCTCGACGCGCGCCGAGGCGGCGCCGGGCTGCAGAAACACCAGCGCCAGCGGGGCGTTCCGGGGTTGATCGCGCAGTTTCTGAAGGTGCTGATGGGCGCCGTAGCTGCTCCACAGCAGCCCCAGCCCCAGCCCTGCGGCGAGCGCCGCCGCCAGGCCGGTGGGGCTGCCGAGCACGCCGATGGCGCTCCAGAACTCGCTGATGCGCCGCAGCCAGTAGCTCAGACCCTTCATCGCCGCACTTGAGATGCTGTGGAAAAGCGGTCGGACTTCTGTGCATCACGGGCCGGCCTTGCACGCCCAGCCCCTAAGTTTTCCCCAGGCTGATGCACATTCAGCGCCGCACTGCGGTTGTTGTCGGTCGGCGGGAATGACGTCAAACCAGCACCCCGTGGTCGAGCCGCAGCCGGCGGTCGAGTTTGAGGGCGGTGGGGGCGGGCTCATCGGAAACCAGCACCGCGGCCGCGTGTTCCGGCAGCTGCTTCCAGAGCGCGTGGATGTGCGCGCAGTCCTCGCCGCCGAGCGCCCACAGGCTGCCGATGCACAGCGCCACATTCGGCTGGCGCAGGACAACCCGGGCCCAGCCGGCGCGAATGCGCTCGGCTGCACTGAGCGAGCTCACCGGGCGGTAGACATCGTCAAAGCCGGCCAGCCCGAGGATTTCGCCGACCCGCACTGCGTCGGGGGCCTTCAGCTGCAGCGACCGCGGGGCGAATTCAAGCGCGTAGAGCCCGTTGCCGAGCAGGTGGGTTCCGTCGAGCAGCTCGCGCCCGCGCCTCAGCAATTCGACTCCGCGCCGATACTTGTGCAGGTGGTGCGAATGCCCCGGGCGGGTCAGGTTGGAGCCGTTGTAGCGCATCGCGCCGGATCTGAGGGGCAGCTGTCCGCACAGCAGCTGCAGCAGGGCACCGCCGCCGTCGGCTCTGCGCGCCTGAATGGCGATGCGCTCTCCAGCCTTGATGTCCAAATCCAGCTCTTGCAGCAATTCGCCCTCGGGCCCTTTCAGCTTCACCTTTTGCAGTTCGATCAGGGCGATGGCAGTCTCCAGCCTGCTGGCCCGGCGGGCATTTTAGCGATGCCCCCGAACCTTGTGATGCGCTCGGGTGCGAGATAACCGCACTCGGGGCAGAGCGGCGTTCGCAGGGCACTCAGAGCCGGTTCAGTGGGACGGGCTTGAATTTGCACAGGTGCAGGGCAGGGGATATGCCGCCCTGTTATCAGCCCCAATCTGAACGAGTCGCAGCCCGTGCTCATATACCTATAATCCACCGGCGCCGCCAGCGGGCGGTGCGTTCAAGACCGGGAGGGCGCTGAGATGAAAGCCAACAGGAAGAGAGAACTTGAATA
>MEIF01000070.1 GCA_001750645.1 Gammaproteobacteria bacterium AqS3 | reverse complement strand
AGTTCAATCGAGACAAGTTGGCCGACACTTTCCGCGCGATCGGCTTTCCTAAGCCGCCTGCCGATTGGTCCGAAATCGTCGGGCGGTGCGCCGTGCTGCACTTGGAGACCAATACGTACAAGGGTCGCGACAGCACGCAGTTGGCGCATATCGAGCCGGATCCAAGGGGCAACAAGTCTCAATCATCCGCTCCGCCACCGACCACAGACGAGGATTTCGATGATGAAGTCCCCTTCTGATGAGTTCACGTTGAACATGTGGGCAGATCGCCGCTTCGATATAGAAGCGGCGATCTACGATGGCTACTACGAAGATCGCGATGAGTCCCCTCATCGCGATCATCTAGGCGCATCCGACATAGGTAACGAGTGCCCGCGCCACATTTGGTATACGTACCGCCATGCACACAGAAGGGAATTTAATCCCAGGCTCTACAAAGTGTTTGCCACCGGTCACAGGGCGGAGCCGATCTTTGCGAATGACTTGCGCCGTGCAGGGATCGAGATCGAAATCGAGAACAAAGACGGCAAGCAGTTCTCTTTCACCGATTACGGCGGACATGTTACCGTGAATCTCGATGGCATCGGGCGTGTGCCTGATTCCCTTCCTGCCGAGCATGCAACATCGTGGAAGCGCGTGATTTTCGAAATGAAAACCATGTCGCTGAAACGATTCAAGACAATGACATCGAAGGGACTCAAGGCCGCGTGTCCAGAGTATTACCGGCAAGTACAAATGCAATTGCATGTCGCCGAACGCCAAGGGGAGCAGTTCGATGGGGCGTTGTTTGTCGCTGTTTGCAAAGACAATGACGAAAACTTCGTTTTGGAAGTCAAGCACGATCGCGAGATGCAGGCAAGGCTTCGAAAGGAAGTGATTTCTTTGCTGAAAGGCAATGTTCCTGATCGGTTGAATGTGTCGGAAAAAGTTCCGCCGTGTCGGTTTTGCGGTTACCTGAAGGTGTGCAAGCAAGATCGATACGATTTGATCGAGAAGAATTGTCGCACTTGCAACCATGCCAGTATGGTGTTGAAAGCGGACAACAATCCTTCAGGGACATGGAAGTGCGATTTGGGCCATGAATTCGGTACTCCGTGCTCCGACTGGGGGCAATACATCGGTTTCTGACTCAGGGGAATTCTCATGAACCATTACAAGAAGTACATGGAATCCATCGACCTCAAAAACAAGATTGCGGCAAGATTCGGTGATTCCAAGGAACTCAAACGCGCCGAGTACCTGTCCGACAAGATCGAGGCTCTTTGGGGCAGCGATGAGGTGGATTACGGGATTCAAAGATTGCCTTCCGGCGACATGCTTCGCCGGAAGCTTGACATCCTCGAGGCCGAGGTCAAAAATCATGTCGGCGATCGATATTGAGTGTGAGGAGAAGTGCATTGGCTTCTGAATGGAAACCGTTCAAGGACAGCCGCTTGGCTCCCACCGAGTGGTGTCTTTCTTTTTGGGGCGAAGACGAGGAAGACTGGGTTACCGTGGGTTGGTATGAAACTGCCGAAGAAGCGAACCATCAATTGGATTTGCGCATCAAGCATTGCAACGATTCGAAGTGGAGGATCGTTCGCACCGATGTCATGATTCAAGGACGCGGAACCGATGGCGTTTACTACGGCAAAGGCGTTGAATGCCATGGTAATTCATTGGACACGAAGTGGCATTTGCAGTCCTGGGGAGAGATTTCATTTTGTCGGTATTGGACGACCGACTATCGCTACGACAAGGAAGATCGTGTGATGGAACATTTCGATCGCCTGATGGTCGAGCGTTCCCCTTGGTTGTGGAGGGTGGTTCGTGTCGATGTCATCGTTCAAACATGAGGATACGGAAATGACACCATACGCCAGAGTGCGCGAATATGAACATTTGCGCTATCAAGTCGGTCAAATTTTCGGCGATGAGTCGGATGAGTGGCGTAGAGTAAATCGATTGCTCAACTTTTGGATGACCGAATGGGCGGAGGAAGATTACAAAATGCGCCGCCTTCCTTCCGATGATGCGCTTCGAGAAAAGATACACGAAGGTGAAGTGGTTCGGTATGAGCGTTTGAGAGAAATCTCAGATTGCCAAACGGACCGCAACGACTGCAATTATCTCTCGCACGGGCGTTGCCCGTGCAATCCCCCTGACTAACATTGGGAAGCCAGAAGATATCAAATGTCAGTCCTGAATAAACTCACCAACACACCAGGACCCATAGAATGGTACACACCTTCATGGGTCCTGGAGGCAGCCCGCGGATCGATGGGCACGATCGATTTGGATCCCGCTTCGAGCGAGGAAGCCAATCGACATGTCAAGGCGACCCGATTTTACGACAAAGACCAAGATGGTTTGTCGCAATATTGGGAGGGCAATGTTTGGTTGAATCCCCCTTACAGGCGTAGCGAAATTCATCTTTGGATTGACAGATTGGTGAATTCCCCTAACATCGACCAATGGGTTTGTATCGTCAACAATTCAACCGAAACCAAATGGGGTCAGCAACTTCTGTCGGAGTCAGGCATCGTCATGTTTCCTTCGAGGCGCATCAAATTTTGGAGGCCAGGAGGGGAATTGACGGAGCACAACACGCAAGGACAAATGATCGTCGGGTCGCCCACCGTGAATAAATCGATGTTTATCGAACAATTCAAACGCCATGGCACATTCTTTAGTACAATAGGGGCTTTCGCCACCACCGTACAGGAATGACATGGACAACATATATTCGACCCTTCCGAAAAAAAAATATCAAATCATCTATGCAGATCCTCCGTGGAAATACAAAGGAACCGACGGGCCAGACAATCCTTTGGTTGGGGGCGCGCATAGCCACTATCCGACCATCCATATCGATGATTTGAAAGCACTGGATGTCGGAAGCATTGCGGATGACGATTGCTTGTTGTTTTTGTGGGCGACCGGACCGAAGTTGGATTGGGCGGTGGATGTAGGATCTGCGTGGGGGTTTTCGTATGTCACGATCGGTTTCGTTTGGGACAAGGTGAGGGCGAACCCTGGCTATTACACGATGTCCCAATGTGAAATCTGCTTGATTTTCAAACGCGGCAAGATTCCTCAGCCCCGGGGTGCGCGAAATATAAGGCAGTTTATTTCAATGAAAAAGGCCGCTCATTCGACCAAACCGCACGCTGTCCGACATAGAATCGAATCCATGTTTCCTTTCCAAACGAAGATCGAATTGTTTGCAAGAGGGCAATTCGAAGGATGGGATGTTTGGGGATTGGAAACGGAACGCAAACTTGATTTCGTGGAGAAGGAGAAGAGACAATGGCAAAGTCGTCCGATGTAATAAGCCTGTTTCATGGCGATTGCGTGAGCGTTTGTCGCGACAAAATCCCTTCCGACACGATCGATTGCATCGTGACCAGTCCCCCGTACGATGGGATAAGGGACTACCGGAATGGCGCGTCTTTCGATGCCAATGCACTTGGACATGAATTGCTTCGTGTACTGAAAGATGGTTGTTTCGCCGTTGTTTTGATTGCCGATCAAAAGAAGAAGAAGCAACTGTCCCTCACGACCGCCAGAATCATGCTGGACTGGGTTGACAATGTGGGGTTTCGTTTGTGCGATTGGTTGATCTACAAGCGTCAAGGCCGCATCGGGAGATACCATTCCTTCCGAAGGGACCATGAGTCGATTCTGGTTTTTTTCAAAGGGGATGTTCCGCGCGACATCGATACCGAAGCCCTGAAGAAACCTGTCTTGGTTCCAAGCATCGGAAGAAGCACCAACATCAGTATGCGGAACAAAGGCGATGTGATCGGGAAGAGGAAATTCGTTGCCAAGTCCGATTTGATGTGTCGAGGGAGCGTGTGGGAGTACAAAGGCTGGGGAGGCGCGATGCCGGTGTCGAAGGGATGGCACCTCAGGCACCCGGCCATGATGCGCGATTCGTTGGCGCGCGATCTGGTGCTTGCGTTCAGCGACAAAGGTGACAAGGTGTTGGATCCTTTTTGCGGTTCCGGCACTACCGGTGCGATGTGCGTGCCGTTGGGACGATCCTTCGTGGGGATCGATATTTCCAAGGAATATTGTGATTTGGCGGCGGAAAGGATTGAAATCGAAACGTCACAATCTTCCATTTTTCCTGTATAATCGTTGTATCACTGGCTCTTTGCAAAGGGGTTTGTCATGCAAAAAATGACGCGATGCGAAAAGAACATCATCAAACGCGGTGCCTTGGATTTGCTCAAGGATGACATCGAGGACTATATTCGTCTCAAATCTTTGCTCGCTGCAGAAGATGATGTAAAACTGCAGGTGAAGTATCGAGACGACATCATCGAATGCGATCAGAAAATTGGCGACAAGGCTTTTCGTTACGGCATGGCCGCCGAAAGCATTTTTTCCGGTATTGAATACGCATTCAATTGCCTTGAGAGAATGTCCAAAGAAGCAGAACAAAAGGAGAAAAAGAATGTCAACGCTGATTAGTGCCGTGACCACAGCACTTCCGTTCACCAAGCGGTGGTGTGATGCTTTGAGCAATGGAGCGGCAGATCGAATGCCCTGGATCGTGCAGTCGCTGAAGAGCAATGTTTGGCGGATGTATTATCGTGCCGCCACGGTTGCCGAAGCCAATGCCATGGCGACCGGACTGCGCAATGCGCAAGGGAAGAGCCCTCACTTGCATGCGATCAGAGTGATCAACGAAAAAACCGGCGAACATGGAATATCGCTTGGTAACTTGTATCACAAGGGCAAGGAGGGCAAGGAGGACAAGGAGAGCAAGGAATCGACACCGGCAAAAAAGGAGCGCAAAAAATGAATCCTCTTGAACCGCGATTTTGGGGAAACATGGCGGCGATTTGTTTGGACTTGCACCAGACCGGATTTTCCGTGATCAAGGGATATGACAGCAATGTTGACATTCCTTTGGCTTCTTCCCTCATGGATGACTGGTGGCAGTGGTTTGTCGCCGGTGGCGATGACCGTTATCTCTTCGATCCTGAAACCCAAGCCGGTTGGTTTCCTGTCGAGAAGAGCGAAAAGGCAAAAGGAAGGACCGAAGTCGATTTGAAAGAGTATTACCACTACTTCCCTCATGCCGGTGCGCCGCCTCATCTGGAAGAGAAGACGCGCAAGCATTTTGATCAGATGCTGCGTTTTTCGAATGAATTGTTGGGGTGGTTGGGTTCTTTTGTTTCCGCCAACGTTGACGATGATGTGCCGGATTTGGTGGAACTGTCAGAAGGGAGCCCATACAATCTTTTGCGTGTGCTGTATTACCCTCCGATCCCATCCGGTGTGGAGGATTTGGATCGATTGCCGATCACCCGCGCGGCGGAACATACCGACATCAACATGCTCACATTCATCACTGCACCGACCACGAAAGGATTGCAGGTTTTTTCCGAAGAGCACGGTTGGATGGATGTGCCTGTCGATGAAGACCACATTATCGTCAATGTCGGCGATGCGCTCGACCTCGCGACCCGTGGTTTTTTGAAGTCCGCCAGGCATCGCGTTGTGATTCCTGATGGTGATGAGCGATTCAAGTCGAGAGTGTCGATGCCGTTCTTTTTGCACGCAAGGCCTGATGCGATTTTGTCGGGCGAAATAACCGCACAAGAGCATTTGCGTAAAAGGCTAAGGGAACTTGGGGTGGCGTCATGACATCGAAGATCAAATATTGCGGCGATCCTCAAGAGATTGTTTTGGAATTGAGGGATAAAATCGAAGAAGCGATCGCACTTGCCGAAGAATACGGCGGGCAGTATGTTTTGGAACACCTGAATGAGGCTTTGTCTTGCGTGCAGGAGGAGAGTCTATGACCCACCCGCCCGGCAGGTTGATTGCATTCGAGGGTATCGATGGTTGCGGCAAAACGACATTCGTCAATGAAATTCATCATTGGCTTCAACAGCAAGGCTATGTCAACGCGATCAAAACATCGGCGATGAGCGAGGGTTCGACCCCCGTCGGCGAGGCGATCGGGGATGTGTTGCGCAACACCGCCATGTCCCCTATCTCTCCTGCTTCCGAGGCATTGATGGTGATCGCCGCACGAAAAGACAATTGGGATCACATCATCGATCCTGCGTTGAAGTCCGGCAAGTGGGTGGTCACGGATCGACACATCGATTCCATGTTTTGCTACCAAACGGAAGTGAGCGAGCATTGGTTGGATATGGTGTGCACGGATTTGGGCACACAACAAGAAGCGGACATCACGTTCTTGATCGATATTCCTCATGATTATCACAGGGTCATAAGAGTCCCTGGTGATCGCTTGGAGGCGAGGAGCGCGCGATGGTGGGAGAAGTGCAGGAACGATTTTTTGGATAGATTCACGATCATGAAAAGAGAAGGACTGCATTTTGTGATCGACAATCGCTACTCATTGGTCGATCGGTTGAGCATTGTCAAAAGCCTCATCAAGGACAATTTGTTTCAACACTCATAATCCCATTCCGGCAGCAGGCAATCGTTGATGTCGTAGCATCGGAGAAGGTATTCGCTGCTGTCTTTGTTGACGGCGACAATGCACACGCCATCGAGATTGTGTGTCAAGGCGTTGTTGATTTGTTTTCTGTGTTGGATGAGTTTTTCTTTGTGTATGACTTTGTGATCCAACCAATCGTGCCAATCCAATGCGCGCATCGCCTTGATTTCGACAATGCAAGACATTGTTCGTTGTTGGTCTTCGCTCCTCACATAAGCCACTTCATCCAACGGCTGTTCGCTGCTCCCGAACACGGATCGAAAAAATGGCTGCCCCACCAAAGGGCGGACCAGGTTTTTCCAATCCGGTATCGGTTCGATAATATTGTGGCGAACAAGCTCCTCTAGCACGGCGGATTCCATGAGTTCGCCGTGACTCCTCCTGCGTTCCTTGTGCATCATGTGGTCATCCTCAACTGGGGAAGTTGAGGATAGTATATCATCTAGTAAAGATTTGAGATCGACTTGGTTGTCCAAGACCCCCATCCGTATGCGTTCTTATATCGCACCGACACGGAAACAGAGGATGATCCTCCCGCTCTTGTCGCTGTTGTGTTGATGTAGGCACTTGTGATGTAGTAGTTTCGAGACAATATGGAGCCATTGGGGTATCTGACTTGCGTGTTTGTGATGCCGCTGTTGAATCCTGTTGCGGTGCCGCTAAATGATGCGCGAATCGTATTTTCCGTATTTCGCAATCCGCCGCCGCCGGCCAGTTCGCGCGCCTTGTGTATCGACAAGGACAGCGATGAGACGCGAGGAGGCAATATTTTTGGACTGAGGCGCGCTATGGGTGAAAACGCCGTTGTTCCGCCGGTCGTTTTGTACGCAAATCTGAATTCATAAGCGTATGTGCCAGTGCTCAAATTGGATATGGACACGGATCGATTTGTTGCGGAATATGTTGTCCATGAAGATGCCCCTGCGCGGCGATATTGCCAAATCGCGCTATTGATTGTGTAAAGTGATTCTGCGCTCTCTTTGTGTCTTGCGCTCACGGATACACGGTTATTAGAGCCATGCGTTACGGAAGGCGCAAGCAAAGTCGGTTGCACATAATTCACGATCGGCGTTGCCGCCGTGTTGGTCGTTGCAAGCGAAGAAGACGATGGCGTTGTCGTTCCGATGGATGTTGTGACGGAGTATCTGACTTCGTATGTGGTGTTGGCTTCCAAGTTTTCGAAGTCGAAGCTTTTTGATGTCGTTGACTGATTGGAACCCCAATTGGCATGGCCTTGTTGCCTGATTTGCCACAAATAATTGGTGATGGCGGCTGTTTTTCCTATTGCCGATGGGGTTTCATTCGGCTGGGCATTGATCACCGTGGTGCCTTTTACGCTGAGCGTGGGTGCCGACAAATCGGGATTGTAGGTGTTGGTCACGGTCGAAACAGGTGTCGCTTTGGCGATATTGGACCATGCGCTGCTTCCGATCTTGTTGGCCGCTTTTACCCGGAATTGATATTCCTGTCCATTTGTCAAGGATGTTATTGTTGTGGAAAGACCGGTTACGCTTGTTTCTTGATTCTCATCCCATGCGCCGGAAGCAAGTGCCCATTGCACCACATACCGCGTGATCGAATAACCCCCATTGTTCGGTTCTGCCCACACCAAATCCACATCTGCGTCGCCCGCAGTGGCGAGCAACGCCAATATGTTTCCCCCATCCGGCACGGTGCCGGTGGTCGTGAATCCTGTTGCACCGACTGCAGAGTATCCCCAAGGACCCCAGCCCTTGAGATTTTGTGCTCTGGCCCGCACTTTGTATTGCGTGTCGGGTTCGAGCCCTGACACCGAGATATATGGATATGCCGTGTTATGTACGCCAATGACAGACCAATCATCATTGGTGGCGGGGGCGATTTGGAATTGCCACCGCAGAATTTTTGCGCCGTTGTCTTCGCCTGCTTTCCACTGGGCAACGATCACGTTGTATGCCGGAGTCGTTCCTTGGAATGCTTCCGGCGCGTCCGGTATGTCCTGCGAGCCGCTTGTCATTTCCCACACATTTTGGTTGGGTGTCGATGGGCTCACTGCATTGCTTGTCGTCGGGCCGGTCGCCACCTTTGCCCTCCATAGCACCCCTTTCACATTGGTGATGCCATGCACAGGATAATCCACTTCGTTGTCCCATTGGGACACGCCATCTTTGACCATGATGGCCGCTGCGGATGTTTCACATAGAACTTGATTGAAATGCCGCCGGTCCGGGAGATTTCCATTTTGTTGCGAATATGTGTCGTCCCACCCTTTCGCCCGATCGATTTGCGGAGTCACATTGGGGTCGTCCATGTCCGCCCTGTTTGAGGGGGAGTCGATAGCCCATGCTTTCGATTTGAACAGTTTTTTTGCTTCGGAATCCATTGTATTCGGTTACCTGATGTCGGTCGCTGACAGGGAAATCCAGTCGCTGAATTCACTCCATCCGTGCGTGTTTTTTAGTCTTAGTCTGAATTTATATGTTCCAGTCCATCCTAATATTTGCGTGGATGCTACATTATTCAACAAGCAGTTGACTTTCGTGACGCCAATAAAAATCC
>MEIF01000069.1 GCA_001750645.1 Gammaproteobacteria bacterium AqS3 | reverse complement strand
GGGCGGCGGCGAGCCGGTCATCCGCGGCTCGGCGCCCCGCGACAACGCCTACTACATCGACATGATCCCCGCGGCCTATCTGTTCCACCTCTTCGGCAACAGCATCTTTGACAAGTTCCTGATCCACTCCTTCGAGCTCTACCCGGCGGCGTTCTCGAGCGAGTACGGCAACGCCACCGGCGGCGTCATCGACGTCCAGCTGCGGGAGCCGAAGAACCAGGAGTTCACCACGACCCTGCACACCAGCATCCTCAGCGCCGGCCTGCTGCTGGAGTCCGGCATGGCCGATGACCAGGCCTTCTACCTGTCCTACCGCCGCAGCATGATGGACCTGTTCATCTCCGAGGACGACGACGGGGACATCGGCGAGGAGGGCATCAAGATCGACCGCTTCCCGATCTCCGAGGACTACCAGTTCAAGTACGTATTCGACCGGGACGACGCCAACCGCCTGACCGCTGTCGCGGCGGGGGCGTCCGACTTCGCCGGGGTGACCTTCGGCGAGGGCTTCCACGAGGTCGCCAAGGACCCCGACTTCGCCGGCCCCGCCCAGCTGGACCGGCGCTTTGACAGCCAGGGCATCCAGTGGGACTGGCGGGGCGAGGAGCGCAAGTTCACGTCGATCCTCAGCAGCATCCAGGAAAAGGGGCACTTCTTCTTCGGCGCCGCCCAGCACGAGAACACCGACTCCAGCCGGCTGATCAGCCGCAACCGCTATCAGCTGGACCTCGGCGAGGGGCATGAGCTCATCCTCGGCGCCAGCCTGGAGCGCAGCAGCTACGACCTCGACTTCAACGCCAAATTCGTCGCCTGCAACGACCTCGACCCGGAGTGCTCGACGGTGGACGCCGAGTACATCGCCTACAGGGGCACCATCAGCATCGACTCGCGCGAGCTCTTCATCGAGGATCAGCGGGACATCAACGAGCGGCACTTTCTCAGGATGGGGCTCTACCACAGCAGCGACGACTACACCCGGGACGCCCGCCTGGAGCCCCGCATCCGCTGGGAATACGCCATCAGCGACGAGCTCACGACCTTCGCCTCAGTCGGGCGCTACTCGCAGCTGCCGGAGCTCAGGGAGGCGATGGAGCTGCTCGGCAACCCCGAGCTCGACAAGATCAAGGCCGACCACTACGTCTGGGGCGTCCGGCGGGACTTCGGCCGGGGCTGGAGCTGGCAGACCGAGCTGTATCTCAAGGACATGACCGACATCGTCATCTCCTCGGAGCAGGACGAGAGCGCCGAGAACTACAGCAACAACGCCGAGGGCCGCTCCTACGGGGCCGAGCTTCTGATCCGCAAGGAGTTTCCCGAGGGCTGGCACGGCTGGGCGGCGCTGAGCCTCTCGCAGTCGGAGCGCACCAACACCGTCACCGGCGAGACCCTCGAGTTCGAGTACGACAAGCCCATCCTGTTCAGCCTGGTGATGAACCGGCGCATCGGCGAGCGCTGGATGATCGGCTTCAAGTGGAACTACCAGAGCGGCGCCAAGTACACCCCGGTCGTCGATCTGGTGCGCAGCGCCAGCGAGCCCGACATCATGGAGCCGGTCTACGGCACGCTCAATTCGTATCGCTACCCGGCCTACCATCGCCTCGACTTCCGCGCCGAGTATTCGACGCCGAAAACCTGGGGCTACCGCAAGTTCTACGTCGACCTCCTCAACGTCTACAACAGGGAGAACGTCGAGGAATACGAATACGCCCCGGGCGCCGACAACCTCACCAGCCCGCCGCCCGGCTTCGGTGCGAACGTCCCCGTCCAGGAGGAGACCGGCGAGGGGCTGTTCCCGTCGCTGGGCTTTGAGGTGCGGTTCTAGGGGCGCTGCACCGCCGCAGAAATAGCCCCCTTTTCCCACCCTCTATAATCCCGCCCGCTGCCTGATGCAGGCAGCGGGGAGGGTAACAAGGTGATGCATCCATCCAAGATGCCGACAGCCCGGCAAAAAACACGCCTCTCCTCCTAATGCGGAGGCCCTGAATGGATTCCCCAATCATCCCCCCCCTTTCATTTTGTTGCGCTGATCCGGTCGCCCGCCTGCGGCATCGTCTGTCGAGGCTCGCCGGTGCGCTGCTGCTGGGGGCGGCGCTGGCGGCGCCGGGCGCCTGGGCGGAGGATATCGAGCTGGAAAGGTCATATGAAGGCACTGTAAATGTGCAAGAGGGTTTCTCGAGCGGTTTCTTTCTGACGCTGAAGTCGCAGCCCGACAGCAACATAGAGCTCACGCTGACACTCACCGGCAGCAAGGATGTCTCGGTCAGCCCGACCTCGCTGACCTTCACGACCTCGAACTGGGATATCTCCCAAGAAGTGCAGGTCAGGGCCGCAGGGGACAATGACAACACAGACGATGAGACCGCAACGCTGACCATCAGCGGAACAGGCGTCGTCACAAAGGTGGTGCCCATCGCAGTGGAAGACGACGATACCGCTCTGGTGGTGTCGGAAAGTTCGCTGACGATGACCGAGAGCGGCTCGCAGACCTTCACGGTCAGGCTGGCCGAGCAGCTGGATCTCGGGTATCGCGACAGGGTGGTGAGATTGACCGTCACCGGCCAGGACAGCGGCGATATCAAGGTCAGCCCGACCTCGCTGACCTTCACCCGGGAGAACTCGCTCAACAACCGCACCGTGACGGTCAGGGCCGAGCAGGACGACGACCCGATCGACGACACCGCGACCATCACCCTGAGCGGATCGAGCATCGTCTCCAGCTCGGTGTCGGTGACGGTCGATGACGACGACGACACCCACGTCGGCGTGACGACGTCCGATCTGGAGCAGCTGACCGAGGGCGCCTCGAAGACCTTCACGGTGGCGCTGGCGTCCCAGCCCGGCAACGCCCGCAAGGTCGAGCTGGCGGTCGCAGGCAACCCCGATGTGACGGTCAGCCCGACCGAGCTGAACTTCACGAGGAGCGACTGGAACACCGCCCAGACCGTGACGGTCAGGGCCGCACAGGATGTCGACCAGACCGACGACACCGCGACCATCAACCTGACCGGAAACGGCATCACCGCCGGTGCGGTGTCGGTGTCGGTGCATGACGACGACGACAACGATGTGGGCCTGACGCTGACCCATCTGGACGAGCTGATCGAGGGCGGCTCCAAGACCTTCACGGTGCGGCTGTCCAACCAGCCCCGCAATGCCCGCAAGGTCCTGCTGGCGGTCAGCGGCGACGACGATGTGACGGTCAGCCCAGACGAGCTGGAATTCACGACTTCGAACTGGGGCGACGCCCAGACCGTGACGGTCAGCGCGGAAGAGGACGCCGACCAGGCCGACGACACCGCGACCGTCAGACTGAGCGGAAGGCGCATCACCTCCGCCTCGGTGAATGTGAAGGTGGATGACGACGACGACGACCATGTCGGCCTGGTGCTGTCCGACCTGTCCGACCTGGACGACCTGGTCGAGGGCGGCTCGAAGACCTTCACGGTCAGGCTGACCTCCCTGCCCGGCAACGCCCGCCGTGTGGCGCTCACGGTCACCGACAACGGCGATGTCACGGTCAGCCCGACCTCGCTGAACTTCACGACCTCGAACTGGGGCACCGCCCAGACCGTGACGGTCAATGCAGGTCATGACGACGACCAGATCGACGACACCGCGACCATCAGCCTGACCGGGGACGGCATCACGACCGACTCGGTGTCGGCGTCGGTGGAGGACGACGACGATGCCGACGTCGCCCTGGCGCTGTCCGACCTGGAGGAGCTGACCGAGGGCGGCTCGGAGACCTTCACGGTGAAGCTGGCGTCGCAGCCCGCCAATGCGCGCAGGGTCGCACTCGCGGTCATCGGCAACGACGAGGTCACGGTCGAACCGCGCGCGCTCAACTTCACGACCTCGAACTGGGGTATGGCGCAGACCGTGACGGTGCATGCGGCAGACGACATCGACCAGTCCGATGACACCGCGACCATCAGCCTGACCGGAAGGCGGATCACCTCCGGCTCGGTGTCGGTGACGGTGAACGACATCAGTGTCGGCCTGGCGCTGTCCGCCCTGGAGGAGCTGACCGAGGGCGGCTCGCAGACCTTCACGGTGAAGCTGGAGGCCCAGCCCGACAATGCCAGAGAGGTCACGCTGGCGGTCAGGGGCGACGCCGACGTCACGGTCGCCCCGACCTCGCTGGACTTCTCCACGACCGACTGGAACACCGCCCAGATCCTGACGGTCAGCGCCGGGGAGGATGCCGACAAGACCGATGACACCGCGACCATCATCCTGGCCGTGGACGGCATCGAGTCCGGGTCGGTTGATGTGACGGTCGATGACAACGACGATGCCGACGTCGGCCTGACGCTGTCCGACCTGGAGAACCTGCCCGAGGGCGGCTCGAGGAGCTTCACCGTCCAGCTCACGGCCCAGCCCGGCAATGCCCGCAGGGTCGCACTCGCGATCAGCGGCGACGCCGATGTGACGTTCGGCCCGGCCTCGCTCGACTTCACCCCGGCCGGCTGGGACACCGCCCAGACCGTGACGGTGCGCGCGGGCTACGATGCCGACCAGGTCGACGACACCGCAACCATCAGCCTGACCGGGGACGGCATCACCGCAGGCTCGGTGTCGGTGAAGGTCGATGACGACGACGACGCCGTTGTCGGCCTGGCGCTGTCCGCCCTGGACGACCTGACCGAGGGCGGCTCGAAGACCTTCACGGTTGAGCTGACCGCACAGCCCGGCAATGCCCGCAGGATCGCACTCGCGGTCACCGGCGATTCTGACGTGAGGGTCAGCCCGGCCTCGCTGGACTTCACCCCCGCCGACTGGGGCGTCGCACAGACCGTGACCGTCAGCGCCGCGCAGGATCTCGACCAGGTCGACGACACCGCGACCATCAGCCTGACCGGACAGCGGATCACTTCCGGCTCGGTGTCGGTGACTGTGGACGACACCAGCGTCGGCCTGACGCTGTCCGCCCTGGACGGCCTGACCGAGGGCGGCTCGGAGAGCTTCACCGTGCAGCTGGCGGCGCTGCCCGACAGCGCCCGCAAGGTCGCACTCACGGTCATCGGCGACGCCGATGTCACGGTCGCACCGAACACGCTGGACTTCAACGCGGGCAACTGGAACACCGCCCGGACCGTGACGGTCAGCGCCGGACAGGACTCCGACAAGACCGATGACACCGCGACCGTCCGCCTGGCCGTGGACGGCACACTGTCCGGCTCGGTGGATGTGACGGTGGAGGACGACGACGATGTCGCTGTCGGCCTGACGCTCTCCGACCTGGACGACCTGACCGAGGGCGGCTCGAAGACCTTCACCGTCGAGCTGGCGACCCAGCCCGGCAATGCCCGCAAGGTCATGCTGGCGGTCACCGGCGACGCCAGTGTCACGGTCAGCCCGGCCTCGCTCGACTTCACCCCCGCCAACTGGAGCGCCGCCCAGACCGTGACGGTCAGCGCCGGGCAGGACGCCGACAAGGCCGACGGCAGCACAACCATCAACCTGACCGGGGACGGCATCACGGCCGCTGCGGTGTCGGCGTCGGTGGAGGACGACGACGATGTCGATGTCGGCCTGACGCTGTCCGACCTTGACGAGCTGACCGAGGGCGGTTCCAAGACCTTCACAGTGAAGCTGGCGGTGCAGCCCGGCAATGCCCGCAAGGTCACGCTGCTGGTGAACGGCGACACCGATGTGACGCTCGACCCGGGCTTTCTGGATTTCACCACGTCGAACTGGAACACCGCCCGCACCGTGACGGTCAGCGCCGCCGACGATGCCGACAAGGTCGACGACACCGCCACCATCAACCTGATCGGGGACGGCATCACTTCCGACTCGGTGTCGGTCAAGGTGGATGACGACGACGATGCCGATGTCGGCCTGGTGCTGTCCGACTTCGACGGCCTGGTCGAGGGCAGCTCTGGGACCTTCACGGTGGCGCTGGCGGCGCTGCCCGGCAACGCCCGCAAGGTCGCACTCACGGTCACCGACAACGCCGATGTGACGGTCACACCGAATGAGCTGAACTTCTCCACGACCGACTGGAACACCGCCCAGACCGTCAGTGTCAGGGCAGCTGAGGATGCCGACTATGTCGACGACACCGCAACCATCAGCCTGAGCGGAGACGGGATCACGTTCAGCTCGGTGGATGTCAAGGTGGATGACGACGACGATGTCAATGTCGCCCTGGCGCTGTCCGCTCTGGCCGGACTGACCGAGGGCGGCTCTGAGACCTTCACGGTGAAGCTGGCGGAGCAGCCCGTCAATGCCCGCAAGATCGCACTGACGGTCAGCGGCGATGACGACGTCACGGTCAGCCCGACTTCGCTGAACTTCACGACCTCGAACTGGAACACCGCCCAGACCGTGACGGTCAGTGCGGCTCAGGATCCCGACCAGCGGGACGACACCGCAACCGTCAACCTGACCGGAGGCGGCATCTTCCCCAACTCGGTGTCGGTGTCGGTGGATGACATCAGTGTCGGCCTGGTGCTGTCGAGCCGGCTTCTGCGACCGACCGAAGGAGGCTCGGCGAATTTCACGGTCAAGCTGGAGGAGCGGCCCGACAGCGACAGCAAGGTCACGCTGACGGTCGACGGCGACGACGATGTGACGATCACACAGAACGAGCTGGACTTCACAGCGGACAACTGGAACAGCACCCAGACCGTGACCGTCAGGGCAGCCCAGGACGCCGACCAGACCGATGACACCGCGACCATCACCCTGGCCGTGGACGGCATCATCTCCGGTGCGGTGTCGGTGACGGTGGCTGACGACGACGACTCCGATGTCAGCCTGACGCTGTCCGACCTCGACAACCTGGACGACCTGGACGAGGGCGGCTCGCAGACCTTTAAGGTTCAGCTGGGGGCACAGCCCAGCAATGGCCGGGTTATCCTGCTGAATGCCACCGGAGACTCCGATGTGGGTGTCACACCGAGACTGCTGGCCTTTTCGACCTCAAACTGGAACACCGCCCAGACCGTGACGGTCAGCGCCCAGCACGATACCGACCGGGCCGACGACACCGCGACCATCAACCTGTCCGGCGCCGGCATCACGGGCGGCTCTGTGTCGGTGACGGTGACGGCGGATGACGACGAGGACACCGATGTCGGCCTGACGCTGTCCGCTCTGGACGAGCTCACCGAGGGCGGCTCGAAGACCCTCACGGTCACGCTGGCGGGGCAGCCCGGCAATGCCCGCAAGGTCGCACTCGCGGTCACCGGCGACGCCGATGTCACTGTCACACCGGATGAGCTGAGCTTCCCACCCTCGGGTTGGAACAGCGTCCGGATCGTGACCGTCAGCGCCGCCCAGGACACCGACAAGGCCGACGACGCCGCGACCATCAGCCTGACCGGGGACGGCATCACGACCGGCTCGGTGGCGGTGACGGTCGATGACGATGACGACGCCGATGTCGGCCTGGTGCTGTCCGATCTGGAGACCCTGGCCGAGGGCGGCTCAAAGACCTTCACCGTCACGCTGGCGGCCCTGCCCGGCAACGCCCGCAAGGTCGCGCTGGCGGTCACCGGCGACAACGATGTCACGGTCAGCCCGATCGCGCTCGACTTCACGACCTCGAACTGGGACACCGCCCAGACCGTGACGGTCAGAGCGGCGCAGGACACCGACCTGGTCGACGACTCCGCGAGCGTCAGCCTGACCGGGGACGGCATCACCGCAGGCTCGGTGTCGGTGGCGGTCGATGACGACGACGACGACGATATCGGCCTGACGCTGTCCGATCTGGACAACCTGGACGACCTGGTCGAGGGCGGCTCGCAGACCTTCACGGTGCAGCTGGCGGCCCAGCCCGGCAATGCCCGCAGCGTGGCGCTCACGGTCACCGGCAGCAACGATGTGACGGTCAGCCCGACCTCGCTGAGCTTCGACGCGACCAACTGGAATATGGCGCAGACCGTGACGGTCAGTGCGGCTCAGGATGTCGACGACAACGACGACACCGCGACCATCAGCCTGACCGGGGACGGCATCACCTCCGGCTCGGTGTCGGTGACGGTGGACGATGAGAGCGTCTTCCTGGTGCTGTCGAGCGTGCTCTCGGTGAACGAGGGCAGCTCCGCAACCTTCACGGTGAAGCCGCATGAGGCGCCCGATGACGACCTCAAGGTCACGCTGACCCTTGCCGACAACGGCGATGTCACGGTCACGCCGAATGAGCTCAACTTCACCACGAGCGACTGGAACAACAACAAGACCGTGACCGTCAGAGCCGGCCAGGACGACGACCGCGTCAATGACACCGCGACCATCCGCCTCGCCGTGGGCGGCGCCCTCTCCGGCTTGGTGCTCGTGACGGTGTTTGACGACGACGACACCGATGTCGCCCTGACGCTGTCCGACCTGGACGAGCTGGTCGAGGGCGGCTCGCAGACCTTCACGGTGCAGCTGGCGGCTCAGCCCGCCAATGCCCGGATCATCACGCTGGGTGTCGCCGGCGACGACGATGTCACGGTCGCACCGAAATCTCTGGTGTTTTCGACCTCGAACTGGAATACGGCGCAGACCGTGACGGTCAGCGCGGTGGAAGACACCGACCAGGCCGACGACACCGCGACCGTCAGTCTGGTCGGTTCCGGGATCACGCACCAGTCGGTGTCGGTGACGGTCGATGACAACGACGACGTCGCTGTCGGCCTGACGCTGTCCGCCCTGGCCAAGCTGGCCGAGGGCGGCTCGCAGACCTTCACGGTGAAGCTGGCGACCCAGCCCGGCAATGCCCGCAAGGTCGCACTCGCGGTCACCGGCGACGACGATGTGACGGTCGCATCGGTCGAGCTGGACTTCACGACGGCCGACTGGAACACCGCCCAGACCGTGACGGTCAGCGCCAAACAGGACGCCGACCAGGCCGACGACACCGCGACCATCAATCTGACCGGGGACGGCATCACCGCCGGCTCCGTGGCGGTGACGGTCGATGACGACGACGACACCGATGTCGGCCTGACGCTGTCCGATCTGGACGAGCTGGCCGAGGGCGGCTCGGAGACCTTCACGGTGAAGCTGGCGATGCAGCCCGGCAATGCCCGCAAGGTCATGCTGGCGGCCAGCGGCGATGGCGATGTGACGGTCAGCCCGGCCTCGCTCGACTTCACCACGGCCAACTGGAGCAGCGCCCAGACCGTGACGGTCCGCTCGGTGCAGGACGCCGACCAGGCCGACGACGCCGCGACCATCAGCCTGACCGGGGACGGCATCACGGCCGACTCGGTGTCGGTGACGGTCATTGACGACGAGGACGACGATGTCGGCCTGACGCTGTCCACCCTGGCCAAGGTGACCGAGGGCGGCTCGCAGACCTTCA
>MEIF01000068.1 GCA_001750645.1 Gammaproteobacteria bacterium AqS3 | reverse complement strand
ATGAAGCTGCAGAAGCTGGTCTATTACTCGCAGTGCTGGGCGCTGGTCTGGGACGAGGAGCCGCTGTTTGACGAGGAGATCCAGGCGTGGATGAATGGCCCGGTCTGTCCGCCGCTCTACCAGGCTTACAAGGGGGAATTCAAGATCGCCGCCGATGCCGTCGTCCAAGGCGACATTGATGCGCTCAACAAGGATGACAGGGAGACCATAGACGCCGTTCTGGAAGGCTACGGCGAATACACCGCCCAAGAGCTCAGCGATCTCACGCATACCGAAGAACCTTGGCGGCGGGCGCGCCGGCGCGCCGGCGTTGAACGGGGTGCCCGATGCGATGAGGTCATCACGCTCGCTGACATGCACGAATACTACAGCGGGCTTGGGCGGAAGGACGACGACGCATGACCGGCAGAGGCGGAAAACGCGACCGATGAAGTTGTTTCACTTCCCTGCTGGACAGATATTCTTTGCGTTACCGTGTTCCACCCAGGGGCGCTTTCGGACGCAAGGGGGTGTCTAGACCCCTATTTTTGAATGGCGCTAAACTCGTTAAGCTCGCCGCAAGGCGATCCAGGTTTGCCTTAGACAAGAGGCGTGTTTTATGGCTGTAATGGATGTCGCCAGATATATTCTGGAGCAGCGGGGCGAGATGGCCGCCATGAAGCTGCAGAAACTGGTCTATTACTCGCAGTGCTGGGCTCTGGTTTGGGACGAGGAGCCGCTGTTTGACGAGGAAATCCAGGCGTGGATGAACGGCCCGGTCTGCAAACCTCTATACGATGTGAACAAAGGCAAATTCAAGATCACCGCTGACGATATCGCTGACGGCGATAGCAATAGGCTGAATGAGGACGAGAAAGAAACGATTGATGTTGTTCTTAAGGACTACGGTGATAAAACCGCCCAATGGCTCAGTGATCTAACCCATCTTGAGGAGCCTTGGAACAGGGCGCGCAGACGCTGCGGAGCTCAGCCGGGTGAGAAGTGCAATGAAGTCATCACTCTTGCCGACATGCACGAGTACTACAGCGGAATCCAGAAATTGGAAGATGAGGAGTGACGCGCGGGAATAAAACTTCATCTCGCATTGGACGCACAAAAAGAAAAAAACAAGGACAGAAAAGAAAATCAACCCGGCTCCAGGCACAGGTGGCGGAACAATTAAAACGGCGGGCAGTATCAGGCGGTGTACATCCGGGCAAACAGAGAGGCTCGCGGCGAAGTGTCTTTCAGATAAGGTCGCATTTGCGGCTATAGAAAAAATGAAGTCTTTTGCGTCGTCTGGTGGGATCCAGACCACAGCATATTCCCCACCAAAAAAGCCTCATAGCGTCGCGCGATCACAGATCGACCGATATTGATCAACCCAACTCAACTCAACCCAAACCAACTCAACCCAACACGGCGCCGGAAGACAGCCCTGCAATCAAGCGCCCGCAGAATCACCGCGAGCGTTTCCTGCCCCGGCGTTTTTTGGATTTTTTGCCCTTGCCCTGCTGCTCGTCCAGCTTTTTCTTGAAGTAGGTCCAGCTGGTCTCGTTGGGGCGCTTGTCGTTGGTCGGCGGGGGGTTCTTGTAGATGGAGTAGCTGGACTCGATCTCGGCGCGCATGGTTTCGGACAGCTCGTCATAGCCGCCGAGCATGCGACCGGTGGCGTTGAAGTACATCAGCCCGTCCCGACCGGACATCTTCATCCACGGCAGCCAGGGGGCCAGGCGGGTCCAGGAGATGATCGAGATCATCGTGTCGGTGTCGCCGTCCAGCAGGGCGTCGGCCTGCCCGGAAAAGTTGAACATCTCGGTCGAGTGATAGAAGTTGCCGGCGTAGGGCTGGTAGTCGCCGCCGATCGGGTTGGGGTAGTAGAGCGGGATGACGAAGTCGAGGAAGAACTTGTCGCCCCGGATTTCGAACGGGGTCTTGACCGGATTGCCGTCCTTGTCCCTGCCGAAGATGGGGGCGCGGGAGTTGACCGGGTCGTTGGCGACGTGCATCACCTCGATGGTCTCGCCGGTCCAGGGGTTCTCCCACTGGCGCATCACCTCGCCGGTCTCGGGGTCGAGGTAGAGCATGATCTCGCGGCTGACCATGCGGTAGCCGTTGCCGCGGACGCGGTCCCTGACCGTCACGCACTGGCGCACATTCATGCCCTCGACCTTGAACAGCAGCCGGTCGCGCTCGCCGGTCACGCGCGAGTAGGCCGAGCCCTTCCAGGTGTAGAACATCGGCTGCTTGTCCTTCAGCGAGCACTGCACCTTGCGCATGGCGGCGACGTGCCCCTCGGGGGTGGCCAGGTCGATGGGTGCCCCCCAGAGCGCCGGGGCCGACAGCCCCAGCGCCAGCGCGATCAGTCGCAGCGGTTGAATTCGAGTGGTTGGGTTCATGGTGGTGTCCTCCTGTGTCGGTGACGGCACTTATGGTGCCTCGATGAATTCGATGCGCTCGCCGGCGGGGCCGATGGCGGCCGCTCCGCGCCGCCCGCACCAGGGAAAATCCGCAACGGCGGCCGGGACGGCGGCCCATTCGCAGCTCAGCGCATCAAGGCTGCGCACCTCGACGGCGACCGAGGCGACGCCGCAGCATCGGGACGGGCGCGCAGCGGCCTGCGGCAGCTCGTCGATCTCCAGCAGCGTGGCGCCGTGCAGCTGGACCGTGGCGACCGGATATTCGCCGGCCTCATCGCGTCCCCAGGTGCGGTTCAGCACGCCGATGCGGGTGTCGAACAGCAGCGGCTCATCGCCGCCGAGGCCTTGATAAAACTCGGCGCTGCGGCTGCGCTCCGGCACCGCCAGCACCGCGATGAAGAGGGCATCGACCGCATGCCTGGCGCTGGTCAGTTCAAACGGCGGCAGGGCCTCCCGGATCTCGGTCAGGTAGAGCACCTCGCCGGCGGGTCCGGCGACCTGCATGGCGCAGATGGCGTCGCCGACGGCCAGCGGCGCCGGCGCCCCGAGGATCTCAAAGGGCGAGTCCGCCAGCTCGGCGGCCAGCTCATCGAGGTTCTGCACCGAGATCTCAAGCGACAGCCAGCCGTGGTGTCGCAGCACGGTCGGGGGCGGTGCGTAGCGCATCGGGGCCTCGACGATGCGCAGCCAGACCGAATCCGCACTGCCGAGCCAGCGGCATCCGGCGCCGGTCAGATCGACGTCGCCCAGCAGGGCGGCGGCGGGTGCGGAGAGCGGTTCGGCGTCGTGCTCGGTCAGGTGCAGAAACCGGCGGTAGGTCTGCACCAGATCGGCGGGCCGGGGGTGCATCAGCGTGGCGCACTGCAGCGGTCCGAGCGGGCGTTTTTTGCTGTTCAACCTGCCGATTCTCGCCGGTCAGAATGTCCTAATGATATAAAATTAAAACATTGTCTTGTCGGCGAATCGATGAGCGCAAATAGCACTTCCGACGCCGGCCGGCTGCATTTTCACCGGCTTGAGAGACACTCCGTTTTAGAGATTGACCACCCCCGGCGCCGCAATGCGATGAGCCATGCGATGTGGGTCGACCTGCCCAATCAGCTGGCGAATCTCGACGGCTCCGAGCGCGCCCTGGTGCTGCGGGGAGCCGGCGGGACTTTCTGCGCCGGCGCCAACATCGCCGAATTTCTTGATCTGGTTAAGGATCCCGAGGCCATCCGGGAGAATCAGGCGGTGCTTGAGCGGGCCCAGCTGGCGCTCGAGTGCGCACCCTGTCCGGTCGTGGCGCAGATACAGGGATCCTGCTTCGGCGGCGGGCTCGGCCTGGCGCTGGCCTGCGACTTTCGCATTGCCGAGGCCGACTGCCGCTTTGCCATCACCCCCGCCAGGCTGGGCATCGTCTACAGCCTGGCCGACACGCACCGCCTGCACCGCACCGTCGGAGCCGTGATGTGCCGCGAAATGCTGCTCAACGCCCGCGTGCTCGACGCCGGCGAGGCGCTGGCGGCGGGGCTGGTGAACCGCGTGGTCGAGCCGGGCCAGGCCGCGGAAGCGGTCGAGGCCTGGGTGGCCGAGCTGCGCCGGCACTCGGGGTTTTCGCAGCGGGCGATCAAGCGCAACATCAACTTCATCGAGGGGGTCGGAGACGACACCCCCGAGAGCCTTCACGAGCTGCTGCTTGCGGGCTTTGCCGGAGACGAGCTGACCGAGGGCGCCGAGGCTTTTCTGGCCAAGCGCGAGCCGGACTTCGAGCGCTGATGCCGGCCTACATCGTCGTCCAGGGCAGCGTCACCGACCCGGTCGGATTTGCCGACTACGTCCGCGCCGTCACCCCGCTGGTCGAGCGCATGGGCGGGCGCTATCTCGCCGTCGGCGGCCGCCCCAGCGTTGTCGAGGGCGACTGGGGCTATGAGGCGCTGGTTGTGCACGAGTGGCCGGATCGCACAGCCGCCGAGCGTTTCTGGCATTCATCCGAATACGCCGAGGTGCGCAAGCTGCGCAGCGGCAGGGGAGAGTTTCTGGTGCTGATCGTCGACGGTGCGGCACCGCAGCAGGAGGACAAACATGTCACAGCAGGCTAGTCATTACTACGCATTGGCGCTTCAGATTCGCTGCCACACGGTCAATCGGCTGACGGTCGGGGACGCCCGCGCGCGCATCCTCGACAACATCGAGCGCATCAAGCGCAGCATCGCCGCCAGCCGCGCCTTCATCGGGCCGGACTGCAGCTTTGTCGTGACCGGCGAGTACTCGCTGACCGGATTTCCCGCCGGCGAATCGGTCCCGGAATGGCGCGAAAAGGCCTGCCTGGAGATGGACGGGCCCGAGTACGAGCGGCTCTCCAAGGTGGCACAGTCGCAGGGGATTTACCTCGCCGGCAATGCCTATGAGATCGACCCCCATTTTCCCGAGCTCTACTTTCAGACCTGCTATCTCATCGCCCCCTCAGGCGATGTCGTGCTGCGCTACCGCAGGCTGATCTCGATGTACACGCCCTCGCCGCACGACGTGCTCGACAAGTATCTGGACATCTACGGCGCCGACGGGCTGTTCCCGGTCGCCCGGACCGACATCGGCCGCATTGCCGGCACTGCCTCCGAGGAGATCCTCTACCCCGAAATCGTGCGGGCCTTTGCGCTGCGGGGCGCCGAGGTGATATTCAACTCCACCAGCGAGGCGGCCTCGCCCGACACGGTCAAGCAGTGCGCCCGGCGCGTGCGCGCGGTCGAGAACCTGATTTACGTCATCGGCGCCAACTCGGGGGGCTATGGCGACAGCGCCATTCCGCAGAATTCGGTGGACGGCAATTCCGACATCGTCGACTACCGCGGGCAGGTGCTGGCGCAGGCCGGCTACGGCGAGTCCATGGTGGCCTACGCCGAGGTCGACCTCGACGCCCTGCGCCGCTTTCGCCGCCGCCCCGGGCTGCCCAACACGCTCTCCCGACTGCGGCTCGACCTCTTCCAGGACCAGTACAGGCAGACCGTCTACCCCGCCAACAGCTGGCTCAGGGACGGCGAGGTCAAGGTCGGCAGCGCCCGCGATTTCTACAACACCCAGCAGCGGGTCATGGAAGCGCTCGCCGAGCGCGGGGTGATCTGACCCTCCCGGCATGGCGCGCGCCAACACCCGCAACCCCCGAACCGGCGAGCTGGACCACTTCGCCGAGTGCTGCGACGCCGATGCCGTCCAGCAGCTCGCCGCATCGCTGCGCGCGGCCCAGGAGGACTGGGCCGGGCTGGGGGCAGAGGCGCGCGGGCGGGTCTTGGCGCGCTTTGCCGAGGCTCTGGAGGCCGCCTCCGACACCGTGATCGAGTCCCTGCTGCGGGACACCGGGCGCCATCGGGAGAGCGTGGTCGAGGTTCAGGGCACCGTCGGGCTGCTGCGGCGCTGGGCCGAGCAGGGCCCCGCCCTGCTGCAAAGTCCCCCGGTGCGGCCCAGCCAGACTCCGCCCATCCAGATCCGCACCGAGGCCGTGCCCTACGCACTGGTGGGGGCGGTCACGCCGTGGAATTTCCCCCTGCTGCTGAGCCTGATCGACGCCGCCCCGGCGCTGATCGCCGGCAGCGCCTGTCTGATCAAGCCCTCCGAGGTCACCCCGCGCTTCGTCGAGCCGCTGCGGGGCGTCCTCGCCCAGGTCCCGGAGCTGGACGCCGTGCTGCACTTCGCCCTCGGCGACGGTCGGGTCGGGGCGGCGGTGTGCGAGAGCGTCGACATGATCTGCTTCACCGGCAGCGTCGCCACCGGCGAGATCGTCTCCCGGCTGGCCGGGCGGCGCATGATCCCGGCCTCGCTCGAGCTCGGCGGCAAGGATGCGGCGCTGGTGTTTGCCGATGCCGACCTCGACCACGCCGCGCGGGCGATCTGCTGGGGCGGGTTCAGCAATGCGGGGCAGGCCTGCCAGTCGATCGAGCGCGTCTACGTCCAGCGGGAGGTCTGCGATGAATTTCTCAAGCGGCTGGTCGCATGCACCGGGCGGCTGCGGCTCAACACCGCCGATGCGCACCGGGGCGAGATCGGCCCGGTGATCAGCCTGAGCCAGGTTGACATCATCAGGGCGCATCTGGCCGACGCCTACGACAGGGGCGCCGAGGCGCTCATCGGCGGCGAGGTGGTTCAGCACGGCGGGGGGTTCTGGTGTCGGCCGAGCGTGCTCGGCGGCGTCGACCACGGCATGCAGATCATGCGGGACGAGACCTTTGCCGCCATCCTGCCGGTGATGCCCTTTGACGACGATGACGAGGCCGTGGCGCTGGCCAACGACACGCGCTACGGGCTGTCCGGGGCGGTGTTCGGCGGGGATGTCGAGCGGCTGCACCGCATCGCCGGGCGGCTGCAGGCCGGGGCGATCAGCATCAATGACTGCGCCCTGACGACGGTGGTGCACGACGGTGAAAAAAACTCGTTCAAGTCATCCGGACTGGGCGGCTCGCGCATGGGAACCGCCTCGATCAGGCGGTTTTATCGCACCCGCACCAGGCTGGAAAACCCCGGAAGCGCCCCGCAGCCGTGGTGGTATTAAGGACTGAGGGCTGAGGACGGCCCCCGCCCGCCTGATTTATTCCCGGCGCAGCTCCATCTGGTATTCGAACAATTCCGGGTTGTAGTGCGCGATGAGCAGATCGCAGAGGACGGATCTGCGGTCGTAGGAGCTGCGCGTCAGGGTCAGCAGCGGGTGTCCGAGGGGCAGCTGCAGCTCGCGCGCCGTATTGGAGTCGGCCGCCTGGGCGCCCAGCCGCTGGTGAATCTCGCCGAACACCAGGCCGGCCTCGCGCAGCAGCTGCAGGCGCGGCTTGCTCCTGAACGGCGTCACCTTGGCGGGGAAGTTTTTGATGCGGGTCCAGCTTTGGTAGTAGGCAAACGAGCGCCCGCCGTTCTGAAAATTTCGCCGGCGGATGATGTGCAGCAGGGTGTCTTCGGGGCTGATCTTGAACTGCGCGGCAATGCCCTCGGGCGGGGTCTGATATTTGATCTGCAGGACTTTCACCTGGGTGTTGCGGCCCATCTCCTCGAGGTTTTCCAGCAGGCCGCGCAGCGGGGCGTGCGTGGCCTGCAGCGGCGAGGGGGCGTACTGGACGAGGGTGCCGATGCCCCGGCGCCGCACCACCAGACCCTCGAGGGCCAGCTCGTCGAGGGCGCGCTTGATGGTGACCCTCGACATGCCGGTCTCCTCCTGCAGCTGCTTTTCCGTCGGCAGCTTGGCGCCGGTGGCGAAGGCGCCGCTGTGGATCGCCTGGTGCAGCAGTTGGTAGAGCTTGTGGTAGAGCGGCATCGGGTCGCTGTTCTCCAGCATTCGCAGCTGGGAGGAGTCAAAAAACCTTCCCGACTTTCTGGTTTTTGAGATGGTTCCGACCCGCCGGGCTGTGGCGAGCGATTATAGGGAACGCGCAAAATCGCACGCTGGCCTGCACTCCGGACGAGATGCTCAGATATTCAAGGGAGATTTTGAGCATCGACCTGCTGATCTTGGACCCGCCCTATAACCTGCAAAAAAAACTTCCACGGAAATCATTTCAGCAGATTAAGGAGCAGCCAGGATGCGGACTGGTTTGAAAAAATGATCGATCTGATTGTTCCGCTGCTCAGACCCGACGCCACTTTGCACGCCTGTGCCGGCTGGAAAACCTCGATGCTGATTCAGCCGATTTTGGACGGGTGTTTTCATATTCAAAACAGGGTCACCTGGGAGCGGGAGAAACGGAAATTACAGGCTGACGCATCCCACGCAGAAACCGGAAAAATTGCCTGCCAAGCTGATACTGGCCAGCTCGAGGGAGGGGGATTTTGTGTTTGACCCGTTTTTGGGCAGCGCAACCGCGGCTGTGGTGGCGGAGAAATTGGGCAGGTGCTGGGCGGGGTTTGAAATCAACGAGGAATATCTCTGTTGGGTGCAGAAGCGCATCGTGGCGGCGAGGGTGGATCCGACCATACAGGGTTATGACGACAAGGTGTTTTGGGAGCGGAATTCTCTTTCCGGTCAGCGATCCGGATACAGATTGCCGAAAAGATAAAGGAATATCTAAATTTCATGGGTCATAGGTATTAAAGCTCATGGCGACAATATTCAGACGGCAAGAAATTTTTCGAGATCGAAAAACATCCAATTTATTGGGAAGAGAAGGAATACATCTGGGTCGATGACTCAAACTCTTGAATTTTTAATGCCGGCGTGAACGCAGGCCGAGAGACTTAACCGCCGGGGCACCCTCAAAAAATTTACCAGTTTTTTGCACTCCGTAAAAAGATCATGGCGGGCTGTCCCTGAAGTTGGCTCGATAAAGACGGACCTCACCAGTCGGTTTTTCGATGCGATGAATGTGTAAGGCGCGCGGCTGTCAGTCGGAGCTCTCGCTTTTTCGCACCTGATCTCATAGGCGCCGGGAACCGTGGAAAACCCGGCCCGCTCGGCGAGCCGGCGCCCCTCCCTGTCGGCCTGCAGCTCGTCTTCCGCACAGGGGTCCTCTGCATCGTGGGATGAGGCGCTCGACTCGGGATCCTGCTGGTGCGCAAGGATGTGCGCCAGCTCGTGCCCGACGTGCTGGGCGCAGCGGTCGTCCGAGGCATCGGGAGAGCAGTAGAGGTAGATGCGGTGATCTGTCCTGATCACCCGGCATTCCTCCTCACGGCTCCAGGGGTCGACCAGACATTCCCAGTGAACCTGGCTCTCGGCCCGGCCGCAGACCAGCAGGTCGATAGAGCAGCTCGCGTGCCGACCCCGGACTTCCGGCATGGCTGTGAATTCATGCCCGACCGCATCCCAAACCTTTTGAAAAATGGCGAGCTCCCGTGTCTCCGCATGTCCCGGCCCGCCGATTGCCAGGAGCAGCAAAAGCAAATATTTGCGACTGATGCACCCCAATGCACAACTCATTATTTGGCGCTCCGATGCGCAAAATCATACTCCCGGTTGCAGGCGCCGCACATCTTTCGACTGTGTAGGGGGCGGCAAAGTCCCCCATCCCTGCATCGCGTGCTGCCCCGATTAGATCTGCCGCCCGCCGCCCGCCGCCGGCAGGCCGGCAGGTCGCGGGCCGGGCAGATCAGTAGCGCTTCTGGAGTTCGACGGCGAGGCGGGAGCGGGTCTCGCCGAGGCGGGCGATGTGGCGCTCG
>MEIF01000067.1 GCA_001750645.1 Gammaproteobacteria bacterium AqS3 | reverse complement strand
GCTCGAGGACGGCCGTCCGCTGCACTCCGGCGCCGGCGCCACCGCCGCCGCTGCCTCGGCTCGCGGCGCCGCCCTGCTCGATGGCTTCAGCTACGCCCTCAGTCCCGAGGAGGCCGGCGGGGCCGGCTGGTCGATCTGGGGGCGCACCGGCAGCAGCGGGTTTTCCAGGGACGGCGATGCGGATGCGGCCTCCGGCGCCGGCGGCGACATCCCGTTTGACGGTGCACAGCGCAGCGTCTGGCTCGGCTTTGACCGGCGCACGGACGGCGGCGTGCTGTCGGGGGTGGCGTACGCATCGAGCAGCAGCGACTCCGACCACGAGCTGCGCGAGTTTGATGCCGGCATGGAGACCGACCTGTCGATCGTGCTGCCCTACATGGAGATCAGCACCGACGGCGGGCCGTCCGCACACCTGATGGTCGGCCTGGTCGACGGCGAGGCGACGCTCAACCAGACCGGCGGGATCGAGGGCAGCGCCGCCCTGTCGATGTATCTCGTGGTCGCCGGCGGCAGCCGCCCCGCCGCCCAGCTCAAAAACAGCACGCTGTCCTGGTCGGCCGACCTGAACTTCAGCAGGCTGTCGACCTCGGAGGCGGAGCTGGCGGCGCTGCGGGACATCAGCGTCAGCAGCATGCGGTTCAGGGGCGGCGTCGAGCTGGCGCACAGCGGCCTCGGCCGCACCTGGACGGCGATGCCGAGCCTCGGGGTGAGGCTGAGGCACGACACCGGCGACGGCGTCACCGGAACCGGCATCGAGCTGAACGCCGACATGCAGGTGCTGAACAGCTCGAAGCGCTTCGGCTTCGGCTTCGGCGTCCGGATGCTGACGGCGCACAGCGACGATGAGTTCAGCGACTGGGGCGCCGGCCTGCAGCTGCACCTGAACCCGGGCAGCAGCGGCGAGGGGCTGGAGTTCGCCCTCGGCCCGACCTGGGGCGCCCAGGACGATGCGCTGCTGGATCGGGATGAGGCCTTCCGGCTGGGCGCGTCCGATCTGCGAAACCGCCGGATGCGGCAGCGGGGCAGGGGACTGGCGGGGAGTTTGGGCTACGGTCTGCGCACCCTGGGCGGCCTGCTGACGCCCTACTCCGAGTACCGCCTCACCAGCGGCGAGCACGGCGGGGGGCGCCAGGTCGCCGGGGTCCGATTCCTCGACGGGAACGGCGTGGATCTGCGGCTGTTCAGCGAGCGGCGGATCTTGGCACGGGGCAAGGTGCGCTCCAGACTGGCCGTCGAGCTGCAGAGGCGGTTCTAGAAGACTTCACCTGTGCGGGGCGGGGCTCGGGGCGGTGACAGAGGCGCCGACTTAAGTGCCGTCAAGCCCCCTTTTTTGCCGCCCTGCCGGCGGCGGGAGCATCAACTTTTGGGTGTGATCCAGGTCTCAATGTGCGGGTCTGAAATCCCCCACAGTAGGCCGCTGTCCTGAACGCAGAGGTGCTCCGAGTGAGCTTGATCTCCCAAAAACCGAATTCTTCCAATCATTCTGACGACGGCGATGATCCTCAACATGAGCGCGTCATGAAATCGCTTAAAATCGCTGTGGTCCAGCGCTACGCAACGTCAGCGATGAAGCTTTTCCTGGATTTTCTCTTCTCAAGGCCGGCCATTCTGATCGCGGTGATCGGAGCGGCCTGGCACCTGAGCGACCGGCTGTCCAGCATAGAGGGCAGGCTTGATGTTCTTGAGAAGCACGTCGAGCCGCTGATTGGATTGCCGGCGAAGGTTGAAAAGAATACCGAGCTGCTGGTGCAAATAATCAATCGGCTGGACAGTCTTGAGCAGAGAGTTTCAGGGCTTGAGCGGGACGTTTCAGAAGTCAAACAGCGGCTGGGCAGCCTGGAGGTCCAAGTCAAGGCGCACACCCGGCTGCTGGACAGCCTGGACAAGCGGGTTTTGCAGCTCAATCGAGAACTGGACAACCTGCGAATTCGGGTCTCCAGTCTTGAGACCAAGTCAGCCCGCCTCGGCGAGCAAGTTGAAGCGTATGGCGAGCAAGTTGAAGCGTATGGCGAGCGGCTGAGGCGCATCGAGCGTCTGCTGGGCGAGATGAAGTCGCTCGGCAAGATCGCCAGTTCCGACTGACAATCCAGCCCCAATCACTGTCCCGGCGAGCGCATGACTGAAATGCAGTGCAACTTTTCGGCGTGTTCCAGGTCTCAATGTGCGGGTCTGAAAATCCTCAAACCGACTTCCTCCGACCATTCCTATGACCGCGGTGCCCCCCGGCAATGAGCGCATCACCAAATCTCTTAGAATGCTTGCGGTCCAGCGCTACGCAACGTCAGCGATGAAACTCGTCCTGGATTTTCTCTTCTCAAGACCCGTCATCCTGATTGCGGTGATCTCAGCGTTCTGGCACCTGAGCGACCGGCTGTCCAGCATAGAGGGCAGGCTTGATGTTCTTGTGAGGCACCTTGAGCCGCTGAGTATGCAAGTTTCAAAGAACACCCAGCTGCTTTCAGAGAACACCCGGCTGCTTTCAGAGAACACCCGGCTGCTGGTGCAGATAAACGGGCGGCTGGACAATCTTGATCAGAGAGTTTCAGGGCTTGAGCGGGACGTTTCAGAAGTCAAACAGCGGCTGGGCAGCCTGGATGTCCAAGTCAAGGCGCACACCCGGCTGCTGGACAGCCTGGACAAGCGGACACTGCAGCTCAACCGAGAACTGGGCGACCTGCGAATTCGGGTCTCCAGTCTTGATACCAAGTCAGCCCGCCTCGGCGAGCAAGTTGAAGCGTATGGCGAGCGGCTGAGGCGCATTGAGCGTCTGCTGGGCGAGATGAAGTCGCTCGGCAAGATCGCCAGTTCCGACTGACAATCCAGTCCCAATCACTGGCCCGGCGAGCGCATGACTGAAATGCAGTGCAACGACTGCCGAGAGATTTTTCAGGCGGCTGGGCTGGCGCACGCTTACCACGCCCTGAGCAATCCCAGTGCCGGGGAAGCGGCGACGATAGATCAGTGCGCGCGACTGGCGGACCTGTGCTACAGCAGGCGCCTCAACCCCTATGCAGAGGTCGATATGACCAGACTGCCCGGGGAGACTTTTCCGCCGCTGGTTCGACAGTTCAGCGGGCGTTGGGCCAACATCCTGGGTTTTCCGCCGTGCATTTTTGTCGACCACAGCTGGCTGGCGCTGTCCGAGGCGCAGGCGCTCGCCGAGATTGAGCGCATCGGCAGGATTCCCGCCTGAACGCGGCCGTCTCAGGGCAATCGGGCATCCCTATAATCCCCGCCCTCGCCGCGCGGGCAGGCTTATGAGCAACCAAGAATGGCTGGATCTTCACCAGGAGGAGATCCTCGATCCGGAGCTGCCGATCTGCGATCCGCACCACCACCTCTGGCACGTCGAGCGGCTGGATTACCGCGTCGAGGTGCTGCTGGATGACATCGGCCGGGGGCACAACGTCCAGAGCACGGTCTACATCGAATGCGGCCAGGGTTATCGCAGCGACGCCCCCGCCGGCATGGCGCCGGTCGGCGAGAACGAGTTCGTCCTGGCTGAGCTGGCGCGGGTTCCGGATGCCCCGGTGCGCGTCGCCGAGGGCATCGTCGCCCACGCCGACCTGCGCCTGGGCGCCGCCGTCGCCGAGGTGCTCCAGGCGCACCGGGAGGCCTCGGGCGGGCGGCTGCGGGGCATCCGCCACGCCAATGCCTGGGACTCCAGCGAGGCCATCAGCAACAGCCACTCCGGCTCCGGCCCCTATCTGCTGGCCGATCCCAAATTCCGCGAGGGCTTTGCGCAGCTGGCGCGCCACGACCTCGCCTTCGACGCCTGGCTCTACCAGCAGCAGATCCCCGAGCTGACCTCGCTGGCGCGCGCCTTCCCCGACACCAGGATCGTCTTCGACCACCTCGGCGGGCCGCTGCTGCGGGGGCCGTGGGCGGAGCATCGGGACGCGGTGTTCGCGCGCTGGCACGAGGCCGTCGCCGAGCTGGCCGAGTGCCCCAACGTCTACGCCAAGCTGGGCGGGGCGGCGATGGCGATGAACGGCTTCGACTGGCACAAGCGGGAGCGCCCGCCGACCTCGGAGCAGTTCGCCGACTTCTACCGCGGCTGGTTCCGCCACTGCATCGAGCGCTTCACGCCGCAGCGCTGCATGTATGAGAGCAACTTCCCGATGGATCGCACGTCGGTCTCCTACCCGGTGCTGTGGAATGCCTTCAAGCGCATCAGCGCCGAGGACTCCGCCGACGAGCGCGCCCGCCTGTTCTTCGGCACCGCCGCCGAGGTCTACCGCCTGCGGGGGCCGGCGTCCTGATGGGACAGGGCCAGGCCGGGGGGCTGTTCAGCCGCGCCACGGAGCTCGAGTCCGTCGGCCCCGACCACTTCCGCGCCCCCGTCGAGGACGGCTGGGCGATCCACGGCAACCTCAACGGCGGGTTTCTGATGGCGCTGGCGGTCAAGGCGGCGCTCGCCGGCAACGCCGATCACCCCGACCCGCTGGCGGTCTCGGGGCACTACACCGGCCCGGTGGTCAAGGGCGAGGTCGACATGCACCGCCGGCTGCTGGCGGGCTCCCGCAGCACCTCGGTGTACTCGGTGCGCCTCGAGCAGAGCGGCAACCTGTGCTGCTTCTTCACCGTCACCGGAACCAACCTCGACATGGCCAGGGGCATGGATCTCGAGCTGCGCACCCCGCCGGCGCTGCCCGACATCGAGAGCTGCCGCGCGGCACAGGCGCCCGACCGCCCAGTGCCGCTGGAGGGCCGCCTCGACATTCAGTACCCGCCCGGCAGCTGCTGGTGGGAGGGAGAGAACGCCGGTTCGGGGCGCTATGAGTGCTGGCTGCGCCACGTCGATGGAGCCGACCCTGATGCGCTCTCGCTGCTGCTGTTCATGGACGCCATCCCGCCGGCCGTGTTCTCGCTGGTGCGGCGCCCCGGCTGGGTGCCCACGGTGGCGCTGAGCCTGCAGGTGCGGGCGCACCCGGCGCCGGGTCCGGTGCGCATGCGGGTGCAGACGCAGAGCGTCGGGCGCGGCCTGGTCGAGGAGGACACCGAGGTCTGGGACAGCTCAGACCGCCTCGTCGGGCTGAGCCGGCAGCTGCTGAAATTGAGGCATGTGCAATAGCTTCTTATTCTTATAGAATGCGCCCGCAGCAGACCGTTGCACCCGAAAATCACAAAGGGGAACTTTCATGAAACATCCAAAACGCCTTTTTTCCAAAGCGGCCGCCGCACTGCTGTCCGGACTCGTCCTGCTGGGGTTGTCCGGCTGCGCCGACCCCGCAGTGGAGGCGCTGCGCGCCGCGGTTGACGACCCGCAGCGACCCGAAGCTGATCGCGCCCGAGACCAGTACCGCCACCCGTTTGAAACGCTCAGCTTCTTCGGTGTGCGCCCCGAGCATACCGTCGTTGAGCTCTGGCCTGGCGGGGGCTGGTACAGCCGCATCCTGGCGCCGTATGTCAACAGCGGCGAGGTCAAGGGCGCCCTGTTTGCCGTGCACTTCCCCGCAGAGGACGCCAGCGAGTACCAGAACAAGTCCTACGAAAAGTACCGCGCGGGCATTACCGAAGACCCCCTGCTGGAGGGCATCTACCTCAGCCGCCTCAGCAAAAACCCCGACACCGACATCTGCAAGGCCGGCACCGCCGACGTGGTCCTGACCTTCCGCAACCTGCACAACTGGCACGCCGGCGGCTATCTGATCGACATCTACCAGAAGGCCTACAAGTGCCTCAAGAATGGCGGCATCTTTGGCGTCGTCGAGCACCGCAAGGCCGGTGCCACCAACGAGGAAATGGCCAAGACCGGCTACATGGAGCCGCTCGTGGTCAAGTCCCAGATCGAGCTGGCCGGCTTCACGTTTGTCGGCGAGTCCGAGATCAACGCCAACCCCAACGACACCGCAGACCACCCCGAGGGAGTCTGGACGCTGCCTCCGACTTTCCGCCTGGGAGATGTAGACCGCGAAAAATATGCAGCGATCGGAGAGAGCGATCGCTTCACCATGAAGTTTGTCAAGCGTTAATTTTTGCCAGTTGTTTGTCCACCGCACCGCCCGAGCATTTTTGCTTGGTGCGGTCGGTGTTTTTGCGGGCGCCCAGTCGCTCACCTTTGAGCAGGCGGCCGCCGAATACTTCTACATCCAGCAGCTCGCCCAGGAACAGTCCGCGCGCTTGGATGCCCTGGAATTCCGCTCTCAGGTGGGGCGGTGTACCGAGAACGCCCTCGAGCCGTTCTGCCGCCTGGTGATGAGCCGGGCGCAGGATGTCATGGCACAGCTCGACACCGGGCTGTCCGAGCTCAACATCCCGCTGGAGGCGCTGCGCGAGTACTACTGCAGCCTGCCGGGCAGCGACGTCGAGGGCGGCGAGGAGTACTTCCGCTGCGTTGAGCTGCGCCGCATCGAGGCGCATGTCGCCCTGACCGAGGCCGAGCGCCTTGAGCTGAGCATCGGCTGGTCGCTGCGCGACACCCTGCTGGGCGAAGAAGGCGGGCAAGGCGAGGCGGGTGAGGGGAATGCGGATGCAGTCGCGGAGGCCGGGCGGTGAGCGCCCCGCAGAGCCCGCTGCGGGGCTTGTGGCTGGCGGGGCTGCTGCTGGCCGCGGCGGTCGTCGGGACGGGACAGACCGGTGCGACGCAGGGGCAGGAGGAGTCTGAGGCGCTGACCCCGGAGACGGCCGAACAGCAGTACGACAAGATTTACGGGATCGTGCGTCAGCATCAGAGGGGGGCGCTGCTGGTGCAGATGCGCCTGCGCTTCGGTCGATGCCACCAGCCGCTCAAGTTTCAGACCCAGAAATGCCAGGAGCACATTGAGGACCTGATCATCGCCGTCAAAAAGCTCCAGCGCGCCATGCAGGCGACGGGGATCGACACCCAGGCGCTGGCGGACTTCTACTGCACGGCAGCCGAGAACAGGGATCCGTCGGTGAGCGGGGGGGATGTGTCGGAATTGCGCAAGCACTGCCGCCGCACCAAGCGCTGGGCCGAGCGCATCAACATCAATGCCAAGGAATTCGTCGAACAGCAGGTCAAGGACCGGGCGCACACCAAAGACGAAGACGACTAGAGCGGGGCGGCGGGGAGAACGGGGATGGATGTTTTGCGGGCATCTAACTTCACTTGCTCAAGGCCTTCGACCAGCTCAAGCGGGGCGAGAAACCCGAACTGCAATCCAGCACCGGCGGCGATTGATCAGAGACTCCGCCCCTTCAGCGCTGCGGCGGTGTCGGCCTCAATCTTCATGTAGGCGGCGCTGGCCTCGGCGGGGTCGAGTTCCCGGTCGAGCCCCTCGCCCCGGCCCATGCGGTAGAACTGCATGAAGTACCAGTGCCCGGCTGCACCCGCAGGTTCGAGCCGCTCCTCCCAGAGGTCGAGGGCGGTCTCGGGGTCGGCGCAGAGCTTCAGGCCGGAGTCGGGTTCGGTGATGGCGGGGCGCCCCAGGCCGATCATCTGGCAGGCACCGGCGCGCAGGGCGGCGTCCATCTTGGGACGGCTGCGAAACCCGCCGGTGACGGCGACGGGCATCCTGGCGGTGCCGGCGGCGCGCTCGGCAAATTCCAGAAAGTATGCCTCGCGCGCCCGGGTGCTCTCGCTGCGGTGGGCAAAGGCGCGCGATTCATAGTTGCCGCCGGACAGCTCGAGCAGGTCGACGCCCTCCCCGTTGAGCCACTCGATCACCTGCAGGGCGTCGTCGTCGGTGTAGCCGTCCTTCTGAAAATCGGAGGAGTTCAGCTTGATGCCGACCGGAAAGTCCGGCCCGACGGTGCGGCGCACGGCGCGGAAGGTCTCGAGCAGCAGGCGGGCGCGGTTTTCCAGGGTGCCGCCCCAGCGGTCGTCCCGGCGGTTGAAGCGGGGCGACAGGAAGGAGCTCAGCAGGTAGCCGTGGGCGCTGTGCAGCTGCACGCCGGTGAAGCCGGCGGACTTGGCGGTGGCGGCGACCTGGGTGAAGCGGTGGATGACGTTGAGGATCTCCTCCTCGCTGAGGGCGCGCGGGGTGCCGAAGGCCCTCTGCAGCGCCTCGTGCTGCATGGCGACGGCCGAGGGGCCGACCGGTTCGGGGTTGGTCAGGCGCGTGACCTGGCGACCGGCGTGGCCGATCTGCATCCACAGGTGGGTGCCGCCCGCGGTGCCGGCCTCGGCAAATCGGGCCAGCTCGTCGAGCCCGCCGTTGTCGTCAATGGCGACGTTGCCGGAGCGCTCGAGGTAGCGCCGGTCGACCTGGACATTGCCGGTGGTGACGATGCCAAAGCCGCCCCTGGACCAGAGGCCGTAGAGGTTTGCGTGCTGCTCGGTGGCGCGGTTGTGAAGGTCGGCCAGCCCCTCGGTCAGGGCGGATTTGTAGATCCGGTTGCGGATCGTCACCCCGCAGGGCAGCTCCAGCGGCTGGGTGACGTCGACGGTGTTTTCGCTCACGAAAGGGCTCCCCGGGGGCGTTTTCGGCGGCCAATACTACTGCACCCCAAAGGCCGCCCCGGGGGGTGTCCTAGAATGCGCCGCTTCAGCCAGAGGCAGATCCCTGCAATGACCCAATCGACGCCTTACGTGCTCTCCGGAGCGCGCAATTTCCGCTCCTTCAACGGCTACCGCAACGCCGACGGCGAGCAGATCAAGCCGGGAAAACTGTTCCGCTCCGGGGCGCTGCAGCACTCCAGTCCGAATGCGCTGCAGCACATCAGGGATGAGATCCGCCTGAGCACGGTCGTCGATCTGCGCCGCCCGAATGAGCGCGAGCTCACCCCCAACCCCGATGTCGGCGCCGAGCAGCACCAGATCTGCGTGGTCAAGAACGACAGCATGTATCTCTGGCAGGCGTTCGTCGAGTGCCGGCTGGATCGGGGCGAGTGCGAGGACTTCATGCTGAACTACTACCGACTGCTGGTGCGCGAGCCGGCGGCCGAGGGCTACCGGCAGATTTTCCGCCTGCTGCTGGAGGATCGCGGGCCGCTGCTGTTCCACTGCAGCGCCGGCAAGGATCGCACCGGCTATCTGGCTGCGGTGATCAAGATGGCGCTGGGCTTCGATGCGGATCTCATCATGCGCGACTTCCTGCTGAGCAACGAGGTCATCCGCAACAGCGGCCACTGGAGCGAGATGCGCGAGCGCGAGGACATCCCCGACGAGGTCGACTGGGAGTCCATTGCCCCGCTGCTGATGGTCAATGAGGAATACCTGAAGTCGTCGCTCGACGAGATGCACAAGCTCAGCGGCGGCGTCGACGCCTATCTGTCCGAGCGCCTCGGGCTGGACGGGGCCGCGCGCACCGAACTGCGCCGCATTCTGTGCACCGCCTAGCGGAGGGCGCCCCCGCCGCCGGCCTGCTGCGCCGGCTGATCAGCTGGATCTACGACGCCATGCTGGTCATCGGCGTGGTCTTCGGGGTGGCGCTGGCGGCGGTGCTGCTCTACGGCGAGGCGATCCCGGCGACGGGCTGGGCCAATGCGCTGTTCCGGCTGATCCTGCTGGCCTCGGTGGGGCTGTTCTACGCCGGCTTCATCGCCCACGGCGGTCAGACCCCGGGCATGCGCGCCTGGGGCATCCGCGCCCTGACCGATGAGCGCCAGCCGATCCCGCTGCATCTGGGGCTGCTGCGGTTCCTCTTCGGATGGGTCAGCCTGGGGCTGCTGGGGCTGGGCTGGCTGGCGGTGCTGTGGCGCAGCGACGGCAGGGCCTGGCACGACCGCTGGACCGGCACGCAGGTGGTGCGGGTGCCCAAGGGGGACGGGGTCTGAGCCGGAGGCAGCGCCCACCCCTCCCGCCAAAACAGGCCGGGGGTCAGGACGCGCCCAGGGTCTGGCGCAGCGGGGCGCTGCCGCTGAGGATGACGCGCTCCAGCGATTCGGCCCGGGGCAGCAGGCGGGCGAAGTAGAACCCCGCAGCGGCCAGGCGCTCCCGGTCGGCTTGGGTGTCCCCGGTCGAGGCGCCGGCGGCGCGCTGCCACAGCCAGGCGAATACCACCAGTCCGGCGAGTTCGAGGTAGTCGCAGGCGACGCTGGCGCTGAGGCAGTCGTCGCTCCTGGCGCCCTCCAGGATGAAGGCGTTGACGCGCTCGAGCCGCTCGACCTCGGTTCGGAGCGCCTCGGCGTGCGGGCCCGCAGCGGTGCGCGCGATGCCGAGGAACTCGGCCATGGCGCTGCCGCCGTCCCGCCGCAGCTTGCGGTCGATCAGGTCGAGCGCCTGAATGCCGTTGGTGCCCTCGTAGATCTGGCTGATGCGCACGTCCCTGACCAGCTGCTCGGCGCCCCACTCGCGGATGTAGCC
>MEIF01000066.1 GCA_001750645.1 Gammaproteobacteria bacterium AqS3 | reverse complement strand
CGTCCGTCAGGGCCGCCCCCGCGGCGGCCAGGCGAACCGGCGCCCGCTCGGCATCCGGGGCGCCGGGGCGCGCACAGGGGACGAACTCGCCCGGGGCCGACCAGAGCATCCGCTCCAGCTCGTCCTCGACGCCCCCGCCCAGCAGCAGCACGCCGGCACCGCTGGTGCGCCAGATCTTTGCACTCAGCGTGCAGGCAAAGCTGAGGCGGCCGGGGTCGGCGACATCCTGCAGGTCGTAATAGACCGCCGTCCTCAACTGCGCAGGTACTCCATCAGCAGCGGCACCGCACAGCCGCTGGAGCGCTTGCGCCCCATGGCGTCGGGCCAGGCGGTTCCGGCGATGTCGAGGTGCGCCCAGGGGAACTCCTCGGCGAACTCCTGCAGGAAGCAGCCGGCGGTGATGGTGCCCGCCGGGGCGCCGCCGATGTTGGCCAGATCGGCGTATTCGCTGTGCAGCTGCTGGCGGTACTCGGGCCAGAGCGGCAGCTGCCAGGCGCGATCGCCGGAGCGCTGCCCCGCCTCCAGCAGCACCTGGGCGAGCGCCTCGTCGTTGCTCATCAGGCCCGTGGCGACGTGCCCCAGCGCCACCACGCAGGCCCCGGTCAGCGTCGCCAGGTCGATGACCGCGCGCGGCTTGAAGCGCTGTGCGAAGGTCAGCGCATCGCACAGCACCAGCCGCCCCTCGGCGTCGGTGTTGAGGATCTCGACGGTCTTGCCCGACATCGTGGTGACGACATCGCCCGGCCGCCCGGCCAGGCCGTCGGGCATGTTCTCGGCGGCGGCGATCAGCCCGATCACCGGGCTGCGGATCTCGGCCTCGGCACAGGCCAGCATGGCGCCGAACACGGCGGCGGCGCCGGACATGTCGAACTTCATCTCGTCCATCTTGGCGCCGGGCTTGAGGCTGATGCCGCCGGTGTCGAAGGTGATGCCCTTGCCGACCAGCACGATCGGCCGGCCCCGCCCGGCACCCTTGTAGTGCAGCTCGATCAGGCGGGGCGGATGGCCGCTGCCCAGGCCGACCTGCAGCAGGGTGTTCATCTTCAGCCGCTTCAGCTGCGTCGGGGTGTGGACCTTTGCGGTCAGCTGCCTGTACTGGCCGCCCAGGGTCCTGGCACGGCGCGCCAGATACTCCGGCGTGCAGACATTGCCGGGCAGCTCGGACAGCTCGCGCATCAGGTTCTGCCCGCAGCCGACGGCGCGTCCGAATTCGGCCTCCCGGCGGCTGGGGCGCTCGGGGCCGATCAGCTTGATCTGCTCGAGCCGGGCGACGGGATTCTTCTTGCCGTGTGTGTAGCGATAGGTCTGGGTCTGGGCGCTGCGCACCAGCACGTCCAGCGCCCCGGGCTCCGGCGCCCACCAGGCCGCCGCGCGACTGCTGGCGGCCAGCGCCAGGGCACGGTGCAGGGGTTTGGCGAGTTCGTGGTGCGGGGCTTTCAGATCCTGGCGCAGCACGATCAGCCGGCGCGCCTTGAAGCCGGTCGGAGCCGGCAGCTGCAGCAGCGCCCCGTCGCTGTCCTGGACCATCCCTGCCTTGAAGCCCTTGGTGACGGCGCTGCGCAGATTTCCCGGCCAGTTTTTCGGCAGTTTCTTCAGCGACGGGACCGCCGTCAGCAGCACATCGCAGCTGACCTCGGCGAGCGCCTTGGGATCAATCTTCTGCACCTGGATTTTGAGTTTTTTCATACTTCAACCCGCCCGCGGGCTTGCTGTATGCTCTGCCGGCATTGTAAGACAGCGCCCGCATTGCCCGGCAGTTCCTACGCCAAGCACCTGACGGCCGAGCTGCTGAGCACCACCTGTGCGATCACCCTCTTCATCCTGGCCCTGACCGTCGGGGCACGGGCGCGCAGCTACCTCGACGAGGTCGTGCAGAACGAAATGCTCGGCGGAACGCTGATGTGGATCCTGCTGCTGAGGCTCGGCGAGTTCATCAGCCTCATCCTGCCGCTGGCATTCTTCCTGGCGCTGCTGTCCCGCGTGGCGCGCATGCAGACCCAGGGCGAGCGCATGGCGCTGAGCGCCATCGGTGCCTCGCCGGCGCGCCTGCTCTACTGGATCCTGCCCTCGGCGCTGCTGGCCGGGGCGGTCATCGGGCTGCTGAGCCTGGCGGTCAATCCGTCCAACGCCCAGCACAGCAGCCGCCTGCTGGCGCAGGCCTCGGTCTCGGCCGCCAACATCACCCCCAAGCAGACCGCCTTCACCCGGCTGCCGCAGAACCTGGGTTCGCTCTACGTCGAAACCGCATCGGAGCAGCGCGCCTGGAGCGGCGTGCTGCACGGGCGCACCCGGGGCGAGCACCTCTTCCTGACCACCGCCGAGCGCCTGAGCGCCGGCTCGAGCATGTCCCTGCAGGGCGGGACGCACTACCGCTTTGACGGGCGGGGCCTCGTCAGCCAGACGACTTTTGCGGACTACATCCTGCCGATCCACGAGCGCAGCAGGCACACCTCCGATGCGATCCGCAACCTCCCGACCGGCGAGCTGCTGGGGCGCTCCGACCCCGCCGCCGCCGCCGAGCTGCAGCTGCGCGCCGCCCTGCCGCTGATGCCGCTGATGGGCGCGCTGATGCTGCTGCCGCTGATGCGCCCCCGGCGCACGCGCATCGCCCCCATCTCAATGGGGCGGCTGGTCGGAAGCAACATTCCCTTCGTGATCTACTTCGCCCTGCTGGTCTCGGCCGGCAGCTGGGTCGCCGACGGCTGGCTGCCGACCTGGCCGGGCGTGTGGGGCGTCCACCTGCTCGGGCTGCTGCTGCTGCTGCCGCTGTGGCGGAGCCACCGCTCGGTGTGGCTGCCCGGCTGCGCACTCGCCCTCGGCATTGCCCTGGCGGCGCTGATATGACGGCGACCTGACCGTGCTGTTCGTCTCCGGCGCCCACCGTCACCTGTGCCTGAAGATCTCGGCGGGCATCGCCGGTGCACTGGCGCTGCTGGTGCTGCTGGACGGGCTGTTCATCTTCATCGCCGAGCTGACCGAGCTGACCGGGGGCTACACCATCGTCGGGGCGCTGGCGTATACGGCGGGCGTCGCACCGCACCGCACGCTGCTGCTGCTGCCGCACGCCGTGCTGCTCGGGACGGTCTGGAGCATCAGCCAGCTGCAGATGAGCGGCGAGCTCATCGGCATGCGCTCGATCGGCCTGTCCAAGATGGGCGTGCTGCGCACCGGCCTGATCGCCGTCGTCGGCTGCTCGGCGCTGGCCTTTGTCCTCAGCGAGGCCGTGGTTCCGGCGACGCTGCACGCGACCGAAAACCAGCGCGCCGAGCGGCTCGGCAGGATGCAGCCCGACGAGTCCGCCGAGGGCCACTGGCTCAAGGATCGCCAGGGCAGGCAGAGCAGCACATTCGTTCACATCGCGCGCTGGAGCGATGCGCGGATCCTCAACGACGCCAGCTGGTTCGAATTCAGGGACGGCGAGCTCGACAGCGTCGTGCGCGCCGAGCAGGCCGAGCACAGGGGCGACGGCTGGCTGCTGCGGGGCGTGCGGCGGCAGCGCCTGCGGCCGGGCGAGGCGCCGACAACCGAGCGGCTCGACACGCTGCAGATTCGCTCCGCGATCACCCCGGAGATCATCCGCACCACCGCCGTCCCCGATCAGCTCACCCTGAATGAGCTGCTCGATTTTGACCGCTACCAGAGGCGCACCAGCGAGGTCGAATACGGCGAGCACATCCTGATGCTGATGCAGCGGCTGGCCATGCCGCTGCAGTACGGGGTCATGGCGCTGCTGGCGCTGGCCTTCTGCCTCGGCGGGGCGATCCGGATGCGGGGGGCGGGGCGCATCGTGCTGGCGATCACCGCCGGCCTGATCATCGAGCTGATCCAGGACATCGCCGCACTCTCCAGCCTCGCCTACCAGTACCACCCCGGCATTGCGGTCGCCGCCCCGCTGGCGGTGCTGGGGGCGCTGGGTATCCGCGAGCTGCGCCGGGTCTAGCGCGAGACATCTGTGCGGGACGCATCAGACACGGGGCTTCTGGTTTTCAGGCGGGCTCCCCGCTATAATCCTCAGCCTTGCCGATAGCGCATCGGCCTCCCATCCACAATAAAAACCGGGGATCCTCCTCTATGTCCACACTGCACTCAGAACAGTCCTCAGCCGACAACGACATCCTTGACAACCTTCTCGACGCCCTGATCACGGTCAACCGTGAGCAGGGCTTTTTAACGTACAGCGACGTCTACGCCGCCCTCTCCGGCGCCCAGCTGGACATGGACGAGAACGAGGGGGTCGAGCGCCTCGTCGGCCTGCTGGAGGAGCTCGACATCGAAGTCCACGACCTGCCGCCGTCGCAGGACTACGGCTACTACGGCGACGGGCAGAGCCCCGAGGCCGTGCTGCCGCCCGAGGCCGTCGCCAGCAGCAGCGACCCGATGCGCATGTACATGCGCGAAATGGGCAGCATCGACCTGCTCAACCGCATCAAGGAGGTCGAGATCGCCAAGCGCATCGAGGAGGGCATGAGCAGCTCGCAGCACGCCCTGGCGCGCATCCCCGGCATCATCGATGAGCTGCTCAGGGCGGTCGACGCCGTGAGCGAGCCGACCAGCAAGCTCACGCTGGAGAACCTGGTCATCGGCACGCTCATCCCGTTTGAGGGCATTCCCAAGCCGGGCGCCGGCTCGCCCTACCGCGATGAAAACGCCTCCGACTCCACCCCCGACCCCTCGGGCAAGCCGACGGAAAAAGAGATCGCCCGCCAGATGATCCAGATGCGCTCGCGCAACACGCGCGTCATCAACCTCTGCAAGAAGCACCCCCGGAACCACGAGGAGACCGTGCGCGCACTCAGGCTGCTCGGCGATGCCTTCAGCGAGATGAACCTCGAGGCCGAGCTGCGCAAGCGGCTCTACCGGAAGTTCTACGCGCAGAATGAGTTCTTCATCAAGCTGCGCGATCAGGTCAAGCACATCTGCTCCGAGCAGGCCAGAATCAAGGGCCGCGTGCTGGGCCCGGGGCTCAGCGCCTACCGGAACGAGATCAGCTGGTTCGACGACATGGTGGTGGCCGCCAAGCGCAAGGACAGCGAGCCGCTCAAGCTGGCCCGCACCAAGCTGCAGAACCTGCAGCTTCAGGAGATCGCCCGGTTTGAGGAGGAGAACAGGATTCCCTTCGGCGAGTTTCACGACCTGGCCGACCAGATCCTCAGGGGCGAGCGCGACTCCGCCAAGGCCAAGAAGGAAATGGTCGAGGCCAACCTGCGCCTGGTGGTCTCCATCGCCAAGAAGCACACCAACCACGGGCTGATGCTGGCCGACCTCATCCAGGAGGGCAACATCGGCCTGATGAAGGCGGTCGACAAGTTTGAATACCGGCGGGGCTACAAGTTCTCGACTTATGCCACCTGGTGGATCCGCCAGGCCATCACGCGCGCCATCTCGGACCAGTCGCGCACCATCCGCATTCCGGTTCACATGACCGAGACCATCAACCGCCTCAAGCGCGCCCAGCGCAAGCTGCTGCAGCTCAACGGGCGCAATCCGACCGTTGCCGAGCTCTGCGAGGAGATGGAGATGGAGGCCGAGAAGGTGCGCAAGGTGCTGAGCATCTCGACCGACCCGCTGTCGATGGAGGAGACCATCGGCGAGGACGAGGACTCGATGCGGGGCGACTTCATCGCCGACCCCAACCTGCCCGACATCACCGAAATCCTCTCCGAGGAAAAGCTCAAGAAGCGGCTTGACGATTTCCTGACCGAAAACCTGCCCGCGCGCGAGGCCAAGGTGCTCGCCATGCGCTTCGGCATCGGCATGTACTCCGAGCACACGCTCGAGGAAGTCGGCAAGCAGTTCAACGTCACCCGAGAGCGCATCCGCCAGCTCGAGGCCAAGGCGCTGCGCAAGCTCAAGCACCCTGAAAACATCGAGGTGCTGCGCACCTTCATCCAGGACTAGCCCCGGGCGCCGGGGTCTCCCGGCGCATCCCGCCGACTCGCCAGCCCGCCTGACGGTATCCGCTGAACGCGCCCGGCGCCCGCCCCGTCCGCCATGACTCCACGCCCGCCGGCTCAGTCGAGCCGCTTCTTCCACTGAAAGCCGACCCGGCTGCGGGGCGACCGCGCCCCGATGCGCTGCTGCTGCGCGAACAGCCGCGCCTCAAAGCCGCCCCTGCGGCGGAACTTCAGCCCGCCGGCGGTGGTGCTGGTGGCGACATTGTCGGAGCCGCCGAGGCTGTACTCGGCGTATGGGGTCAGCATCCCGCCGAAGGCGTCGACGCCGAAGCCGATGTCGGCGTTCAGCGAGGGACCGAGGGGGGACTGCCGCTCCGCCCCGCCGACGACGGCATCGGGCAGCTCGAAGGCGTTCTCCATGCCGATGCCGCCGCCCTGCCGGGTGCCCCACTCGGGACCGACCGACACGGACAGGCCGCGCCCCAGGATATCCAGCGGCACCACCCTGAATTCGATGCCAAACCCGCTCTCCGCCAGCTCCTCGCTGGTGTACACCGCCAGCAGATGCCCGTAGGCATTGATGATGATGCGGTCCGCATCATCGGTCCACTTCATCGAACCGACCAGCTCAAGCCCCGAACCCGTCGCACCGTCGCCGCTGTCCTGGCGCAGGCTGGTCTGGAGGGTGGGCAGCACATTCCAGCGGCTGCCAATCCCCTCAAACACAAACTCAAAGCCGGCAAAGACGTGCTGCGTGAACACATTCAGGTTGCCGGCCACGCGCGATTCGGAGTCTGCGGTCGTCGAATAGGTGGTGCCGAAGGCCCCCACCGCCGAAATGATGATGCTGTCATTCAGAAAATGCCCCAGATCCCAGACCGTGCTGAACGACAGCATGCCCAGGCGCATGTCGGTCGCGCTGAACTGCCCGCTGGTCTCGGTCATCTCGGCGTCGCCGGCGCCCAGGCCCAGCATCACGCGCATGAAACCGCCCGGCTTGGCTATCTCCATATAGGGCAGCAGCAGCGCCAAGTCGGCGCTGGCCTGGGCTGCGAACCCGTCAAGGCTGTAGTCCAGGCTGCCCCCGCTCTGCGCCAGGGCGATGCCGTAGAGCAGGCCCCGCTTCTTGTCGTTGCGGTCCATGCCGACATACATCTGCTCCTGGCCGCCGTCGTAGTCGATCTCGTTGACGCCGCCCGAGAACTGGCTGGTGCGCTGATGCCCCCAGAATGAGAACTCCCCCGGAGTGCCCCTGTATCTGCTGTTCAGCGAGAGCATGAAGCCGCCGAGGAAGGGGGCGTTGCTCCTCTGATTTTTCCAGCGGCTGTGCGCCGGCTGGCCCCGGGCAATCGGAACGCTGCCGAACCAGTCGGTGGCGAGGCGCTCATCCGCGCGCTCCAGCTGGTCCCAGTCGGGCGATATCTGCGTGCCGTCGCCCTCGCCGCCCTCGCCCTCGCCGCTGCGGCCTCCGCCCTCGCCCAGCGGGACATCGCTGCCGGCCAGGGTGATGCTGTCGTCGTCCTGCCTTCTGTAGCGCCTGCCGATCACGTCGATGGCGCCGTTGAGGGTCATCCGGCTGAGCTCGGCCAGAGTCCGGTTGACCGCCTCGAGCTCGCGCGCGAACGATGCGCCCTTGTCATCGTCGATGACCTTCACCAGTACCTCGACACTGAGGTCGTCGTACTCGCCCCCGCTGGCCGCCAGCTTCAGCGCCGAGCGGTTGTTGTAGACATCGGGGTCTTGAAGTGCGGTGATGGTGATGCTCTGCTCGAACATCCAGTTGGCGTCCGTGAACGTCAGCGCCTGCGGGTGACCGGCGGCGACCGTCGGATTGCTGCTGTTTAGATCCAGCCGGACAGTGTGCGTCGGCCGGGTCGCCAGGCGCACGGTCACGGTCACCTCCTCGCCCTCGGTCAGCTCGACCTCCGAGGCCGACAGCAGCAGAGCGGCCGTGTCGTCATCGACCACCGTGACGATCACATCCCAGGTGTGGCCGTCGTAACTCCCCCCGGCGGTGGACAGCGCAACGATCGCCCTGTCATTGACCGCATCATCGTCATGCGCCGCACTCAGCGTGACGGTCTGGGGATCGCCCCAGTTTTCAGTCGTGAAGGTCAGTTTGGTCTTGTCGACCGCCACATCCGTGTTGCTCGGCTGGGCCAGCGTCACCTCCACATCCCCGCGGGGCTGGGTGAGCAGCGCCACGGTAAAGGTTTCGGTGCCCCCCTCATTCACCTGCGGAGATGCCGATGTCACCAGCAGCCCCGCCGTGTCGTCGTCCTTCACGGCGATCTTCAGGTTGCGGATGACCCCCTCGTAATCACCGCCGCGGGATTCCATTGGCACCGTCGCGACCTCGTCCTCCGCATCGGCATCCTCGGCCGCGCTCACCCAGACGGTCTGCCCGATGTTCCAGCTGCTTCTGGTGAACCTCAGCGACACCTTGTCCAGCTTGACATCGGTGTTGCTCGGCTGGGTCAGCACCACCGTGACTGCGGCCGTGGGCTGGTTCCGCAGCGTGACACTGAAGGGCTTGCGCTCGCCCTCGCCCACCTCAAGGTTCTCAGGCGTCACCACCAGCTTGGCGGCGTCGTCATCCTTCACCAGCACGTTCACGACGGCGCTCAGATCGTCGTAGCCGGCGCCCGATGCCCTGAGCCCGATCGTCTCCAGCTCGTCAGCCGAATTGCTGTCTTGGGCCGCGCTGACCGTCACCGTCTGGGGCCGATTCCAGTTCGAGGCCGTGAAGCGCAGCAGCGCCGTGCTGAGCGACACATAAGCGTTGTTCGGCGGTCTCAGCACGACCGTCACCGCCCCCGACGGCTTCGTCTCCAGCTGCACCGTGAAGCCGGCGCTGTCGCCCTCGTCCACGCTCAGGTCGGTCTGCGACAGCTTCAAGCCCGCCGTGTCGTTGTCGGCCACGGCCACCCGAACGCTCGCGGTGACGCCATCGTGGGCTGCACCGGACGCCGTCAGAGTGATCTTCGCCGTGTCGTCCGCACTGTCGTCGTCCTCGCCCGCGCTGACCTGGATCTTCCGCGCCTTATTCCAGTCGTCTGCCGTGAACCTCAGCGTGTCCTGGCTGTCAACCGTGCCTGCGTCGGTGTCGAAAGTCACATCGTCATTGGCGTCCACACCGTTCTGCGACAGGATCACCGTCACCTCTCCGGCGGGCTGTGCGCGCAGCTGCACCGTGAAGCTGGCGCTGCCGCCCTCGGTCAGCGACAGATCGGTTGCCGACACCACCAGCGCCTTGTTGATATCCGTCACGCTGACCAGCACGCTCCCCTTCACATCGTCGTAGCCGCCGCCGGAAGCCGACACATTGATCGTCGCACTGTCGTCGGCTCCATCGGCATCCGTCACCGTGTTGACGGTTACTGTCTGGGTTTTGTCCCAGTTTGCGGTCGTGAACGTCAGCGTGTTCTGGCTGCCGGCGGCGACCGTGTCGGTATCGACGGTGACGTCGGTGTTGGTCGGCTGTTTCAGCGTCACTTTCACGTCGTCGCTCGGCTGGGTGTCGAGCTTGACGGTAAAGGTGGCGCTGAAGCCCTCCTCAACGGTCAGGGAGGTCGCAGAGAAGGTGTAGCCCGCAGTGTCGTTGTCGCTCACCGTCACCTCGACTTCCTCGTCGTCGGTGTCGTCATAGCCGCCGCCGGTGGCGCTGAGCTGCAGGGTCGTGCTGTCGTCGATGCCGTCGAGGTCCTCGGCTGCGTTGACCGTCACGGTCTGGGTTGCGTTCCAGTTGTCGGTGGTGAAGGTCAGCGAGGCTGGGGTCGTCGTCACATCGGCGTTGGCGTTGTCGGGCTGGGTGATGTTGACCGTCACGTTACCGCTCGGCTGGGTGTCCAGCTTCACCGTGAAGGTCGCATTCGACCCCTCAGTCACCGCCAGCGGATCCGTGGCCTGGACGATCACCAGACCCGCCGTGTCGTTGTCGCTCACATTCACCGCAACGCTGCCCGTCACGTCGCCGTAGTCGGCACCCGTGGCGCCCAGGGTGATGGTCGCCGTGTCATCGGTCGTGTCTTCGTCCTCGGCTGCGTTCACCGTCACGCTCTGCGCCGTGCCCCAGCTCGAGGCCGTGAACGTCAGCGAGGTCAGGCTCAGGGTCAGGTCGGTTCCGGTTATCCCGCCCAGATTCACCGTCACCGTGTCGCTTGGCTGCGTCTTCAGCTTCACCGTGAAGGTCGCGCTGCCGCCCTCCGTCACCGCCAGCGGATCCGTGGCCTGGACAATCACCAGACCCGCCGTGTCGTTGTCGTCCACCGTGACAACGACCTCCTTGTCGTCGACGTCGTCATACCCGCCGTCCCTGGCACTGATGCGAAGCGTTGCGCTGTCGTCGATCCCATCGGGATCCTCGGCTGCGTTGACCGTCACGGTCTGTGTCGTGCCCCAGTTGTCGGTGGTGAAGATCAGCGAGGTCGGATTCGTCGTCACATCGGAGTTGGCGGTGCCGGTCTGGGT
>MEIF01000065.1 GCA_001750645.1 Gammaproteobacteria bacterium AqS3 | reverse complement strand
TGTTCTGAACCGTCAGCGCGCCCGCCTGGAGGATGGAGCCCTCGGCGCGCACGCTCAGGTTGGCCACGTTCATCGCACTCAGCGTCACCGCCCCCGTGTTGAAGAGCCCGACCGTTCCGGCGTCCGGAATGTTCAGCGAGCCGATGCGGTTGTCCGGATGGGTCAGGTAGACGTCCCCGCTGTGCGTCACCAGCCCGCCGGCGCCGTCGCCGACGCTCCACTGGACCAGCCCGGCGAACAGGCTCGCCGTGATCGGCCCCCGGCCGTGAATGTCGCCCCAGGCGCTGACCGTCATGGAGGTCGCCCGCCAGCCCGCCAGCGTCAGCGTGTCGCCGTTGTGCAGGTAGACATTCGCCCCCGCCCCGCCGATGCTGCCCAGCGTGTTGCCCGACGCCGCCAGGCTGATGTCCTGATACACCGTCACCTCGACGCCGAATGACAGGCTGATGCTCCAGGCCTCGAAATTGGCCGTGCCGGTGATGCCCAGGGCGCCGGCGTTGAGCGCCTGGACGATCGAGCCGGACGCCCGGATGCTCAGCGAGTTGGCCGAGACCCCGTCGATCGCCAGGGCGGCGGCGTTGAGCATCTGCACGGTGGCGCCGGTCAGGGCGATGGTGGCGATGCGGTTGGCGGTGTGGGTCAGGTCGATGTCCCAGACCCGGCGCGCGACGCCCCCGGCCCCGGCGCTGTAGGGTCTCAGCGACAGCAGGCGCGCCGTCACGGCCGAGGTGCCGATGATGTCGCCGGACAGCGACAGGTTCAGGGTGCCGACGCTGACCCCCTCCAGCGTGATGGCGCCGGCCTGGTTGCGCACTGCGGCATTGGGCGCGCTCACCGCAATGCGCCTGAGATAGAGGCGCTCGACATCGAGCGGGATCGTGGCGCCGGCCTCGAGCCGCAGCAGGCCGGCGGTGGCCGACAGCGTCAGGTCGCTGGCGGCGCCCAGCGTCCCGCTCGCGGACAGGTGCCCGGCCGAGATGGTCAGCGCACCGACCAGCGAGATGTCGTCCCCGGCCAGCGCCTCCAGGGAGCCGCTGACCGCGGCCTGGGCGGCGGCCTTGAGCGTCAGGTCGCCGTCGGCCGTCAGGTTCAGGACATCGACGCCGCCCTGCACCCCGGCGAGGCTCGCCAGCAGGTCGGCCGAGGCCCACAGCGACACCGACATCGGATCGACCTGCCTGAGAACGTGCAGCAGGCTGGCCTTGACCCGCTGATCCGCCAGGGCGACGCTGTCGCCCGAGAGCATCAGCGTGCCCCCGACCGAGATCGAGCCGGTGTCGAGGCCGTCGACGGCGGACACGGTCGCCAGCTCCGCCGACAGCGTCAGGTTGCCTGGGACGTGCGCACTCAGCAGGTTGACCGTGGCGCCCTCGATGCGCGCGGCGCTGGCGCTCAGCTGGATGTTGGCGCGGCTCACCGCCAGCAGCGAGGCCCGCGCGGCGGCGCTGACGCGCAGCAGCCCCAGGGCGCGCAGCTGAACCGCGCTCGCGAACACGCTCGAACCCGTCAGGCTCAGCGTTCCTGCGGCCAGCGCCGTCAGCGAGGCCAGCCACAGCTGCTCCGAGCCGTTCAGCAGGGCCGCCGAGGACAGGGTGATCGACTGCCCCCTGAGCTCCGCCGCAGTCAGCTGGGGCGTCGAGGCCGCGCTGACCCTATTAAGGTATAGAACCCCCTGGCCGGCGCCGCTCATCCGCACCGACAGCCCGCCGCTGACGGTCAGCGACTGCAGCAGCACCCCGCCGTTGCGAACCGCAGCGCCGACCCCGGCGAGGCTGATCCAGTCGGCGCCCAGCACCCGGTCGAGGCTCAGGGCGCCGATGCTCCCGCCGATCTGTGCCGGGCGGGCGCTGTGGCCGAACAGCGCCGTGCCGGCCCCGGCCAGCACCACGCTGCCGCCGTTTTTCAGCGAAACCCCGGCGCCCGCACTCAGCGTCGCCCCGGATTGCACCGACAGGCTCAGCACCCCGGCCTCGCCGCCCTGCAGCGAGAGCGTCCCGCCGTGCAGGATCGTCAGGTTGCGCACCAGGGCGCCATGGACGCTGACCGTGTCCAACCCGCTGCCCCGCACCGTCAGATCCGCCAAGTGCGTGACCCGCACCTCGGGCGGGCCGACGTCCTGGATCTCGACGCTGCCGACCTGCAGCGCCGCTGCACCGACGCTGTACAGGCTGACGTGCATCGAGTCCGCCGCGCGGATCGACGCCACCGCCAGGGTCTCCAGATCAACCTCGCCGAAGTCGTTGTCGGCGCCCCAGAGCACCGCCGAGCCCCGCCCCATGACGCGCAGCTCGCCGGAGACGGACACGGCATTCGCCTGCCGCAGGGTGCGGTCGGCGCCCCCGCCCAGGTCCAGCGTCAGGCGGCTCACCCAGGCCGACAGCAGCGTCATGTTCGAATCGTTGGCCAGCACCACCGTGGCGGCCTCGAGGCTGATGCTGCGCAGGCGGTTGTTCTCGCCGACCAGCGAGACATCCCCGTTCGTGTCGATCCGCAGCAGGCCGTCGAGGTGAACCGGATCACTGCCGGACACATCCCTGTAGGCCGAGATCGTCGCCTGACCCGCCGACAGCGTCAGCAGGCGGAAGCCGGCGTCGGTCACCGTCTCAAAGCCCGCCGCCTGGGGTCGGAACCCCCCCGGCCCCAGCAGCAGCAGCGTCCGCAGCGCCTCGCCGCCGATGCTCAGGGTGCCCGAGATGCCGTCAAAGCTGACGGTGGGGGCGTTGACCACCAGCGCCGGCTCAATGCTCTGTGCACTGGACAGCACGATGTTGACTATTTCCTCGCGACGCCTGGTTTCGCCGGGGTTGTCGGGATCCGGCTCGACGACGATGCGCGTGGACTGCGTCGTGCCGATGCTGGTGCGGTAGCCCCGGATCAGCGTCGCCGCCGTCAGCCAGACGCTGTCTGCGAGCAGCTCGCCCACCGTCAGGTTGAGGCCGCGCAGCGTGACATTGCCCTCGCCGGCGAGGACGTAGAGCGGCCCCAGCACGTTGCCGGAGTTGATCAGGCGCACCGACCCGTTCAGCCGCGTGGCAATGCTCGCGGGGCCGGCGACCGAGACCTGGCCCATCCTGGCGACGTCCTGAATCGAGTCCGCCGACAGCGTCAGGCTCGGCCCGCGCACACGCAGGCCCTCGACCCACAGCGGCCCGCGAATGTCCAGCAGCCCCGGGGTGTTGACGGTGCCCAGGCGGGCGTCGACGACGGCGCTGCCGCCGGCGCTCTGGATCAGAAAGCCCGTCACCGGGGCCAGGATGTCGCCGCTCAGCCGCAGCGCCCCGGCGGTCAGCGTCAGCGACGCAACCCCGGCGGCCACCCCCGACAGCACGATGGCATCGTCCAGGCCATGCACCCAGTTGCCCCCCGCCAGGGTCCCGGCGCGGAGCGCGATCCCGGAGCCGGCATTGCCCGCCAGAACCTCGACCGTCATCCCGTCGGCGCCCTCGTGGAAGGTCAGGGCGCCGCCGGCGTGCAGCACCGCGCGGCCCCAGTCGTGCGCCGCACCGTCCAGAAGGATGCCCCCGCCGACCGACACCGACAGCAGGTTGCTCACCGTCATCGAGCTGCCGTCCAGCACCGAGACCTGGGCGCCGCCCAGCAGGTGCAGGTCCTGGCTGCCGAGGTGCCCCGAGTTGAGGATGATCAGCCCCGCCCCCAGCGCCGAGAGCAGCAGCGTCCCGTCGTCCTCAAGGCCGCTGTTGTCGACGCCGAGGCTGACCGTCGCGGTCGAGCCCAGGGGCCGGAATGCCGTCAGGCTGCCGCGGGCGGTGCCGGCCAGGGACAGCGTTGCGACGTTGACGCTCAGCCTCGCCCCTGCGGCCTCCATCCCCGACAGCGTCAGCGAGTCCTGCACCCCCAGCGTGAGGCTGTGGCGCGCGCTCAGGTCGACCGCCGCCGTCAGCACGGTGTTGTTGGCGTGACTCAGCTGCACTGTGGCGCCGCCGGCGTCCAGCTCGGCGCCGCTGACCGACAGCAGGCCGAGGCTGATCGGCGAGGACTGCCGCAGCAGGGTGCCGGCGAGCTGGCCCGCAAAATTCAGGTTCATCACCCGGGCCGAAACCCCAAAGCCGCTCGCCCTGCTGATGAGCACCGCAGCGGCCGAGATGCTCAGGTTGACCGTTCCGGCCGACACCCCGACCAGCGTCAGCGCCCGCAAGGCCGTCAGGTGGGCGTCCCCCGAGGCGCTCAGCGACAGGGTGTCCGCATGCAGTCCGCCGCCCCGCAGCGAGATGTCGCCATCGCCCGCCTGCAGCAGCACATAGGAGCCGGAGATGCCGCCGGTGCCGCCCTGCACGATGCTGTTCCGGCGCACGTGGATCACCACGCTCTGCTCGCCCAGGATCGCCGCCAGATTGAGCCTCGACTCAAACACGCTGACCTCGAGCGTTCGCCCCAGCGCCTGCAGCGTGCCGATCTCGTTGAGCTCATCCCGCAGCAGGATGTCGCCGGTCGGGATCACCCTGAAGTTGTCGACGTCAATGCTGATGGCGCTGGCGTGCAGAAACCCGACCGAGAGGGGCCCGTCGGCGATCGTCACCCCCGCGCGGAAGAACATCGACACCCGCCTGGCGCTGACGACGTAGTTGATGCCGCCGTCGTCCACGTAGCTGAAGCTGAACCCCTCCAAGGCGATCGTGTCGACCCCGCGCAGCACGTTCTGGCCGTTCAGCTCGAGGTGATCGGCGCTGAGAAACAGCGTGTGCCGCGCCCTTGCCGGGGAGATCCCGTGGATGGCGCGGATGTGCGCCTTGACCGTGAACACCCGGCTGGTGCGGTCCGGGCCGGAGCCCATGAAGCTGGTCAGCACGCCGTCCTGGGTGATGCGCACATGGGCGCCGGTGGTCGTCAGCTCCCCGTCGGAGCCCGTGAAGCTGCGGTTGATCAGGCTGAGCGCCGCGGCCGCGTCCCCGCCCGATGCCGCCCTGCCGATCTCGAGGCTGCCCAGGACGTTCAGGCTCAGGTTGTTGACCGTCCCGAGCAGGGTCTCGATGCGGTTGCCCGAATGGTTCAGCGAGATCCGGTTCACACCGGCATCCAGGCTCAGCGTCGAGGCCGAGATCGGCAGGGCGACCGAGGCGTGCCCCCGCAGGCTCAGCAGCGTCGCCTCCAGAACATCGCGATCCCGATCGCCCGCAGCGGCCAGCAGCGTCCCGCCCAGGCTCAGCGTCATCGTGGCCGCCCGCAGCTTCTGCCCGCTGCTGTCCTCGAACAGGCTGATGTCGCCCCCGGCGCTGATGAGCATCACGCTCGCCGACACCGGCCGCCTGTTGCGGTCGGGGCTGGAGCTGATGAACAGGATGTCGTGCTGCACCGACAGCACCAGGCTCTCCGAGGCGTAGACCCCGGACAGCGTCAGGTCGCCGTTGTCGTTGATCCGGATGTCATGACCCCGGGCCCTCAGCGTCCCGATGGCGTTGCCCGCCTGGGTCAGGTTGATGTCGTAGAGCGACTCCTCGGCGGGGCTGGCCGGGTCGGTCGACGCAATCATGCTCATCGCAGTCAGGTACAGCTGCGACACCGTCACCGACTCTGCGCGCAGCAGCCCCTCGGCCAACAGGTGCGCATCCGTCGCCGTCATCCTCAGAAGCGTCAGCTCTTTGGCGTTGAGGCTGAGCGACCGGGCGACGGCGCGCACCGTCTGGATCGGGGCCTGGGAGTGCGCCATGTTGAGCACGCTGGCATCCCGCCCGGCGCTGAGGTCGACGAACTTAACCCGCATGTTCTCCTCGTGCGCCGCCGGGACGTTCAGCGGCTTCGGCCTGGGGTCGTGGATGACGTCCCGCCCGGCCCTGATGTGCAGGATCTCGATCACCGTCGCCGACCCCAGCGTGATGTCGTTCCGGCTGCTCAGGCTGACCGTCGGCGCCCAGAGGTGGTGCGTTCCGGCAAAGCCCTCCAGCTCGACGTAGTCCCCGGCGCTGATGCGCAGGTCGGTGGCATTGGAGAGCCGCAGCAGGTTGCCCAGCACGCTGCCGCCGGCCGCCAGCGTCGCCGTCCCGGTGCCGGTCAGGTGCCCCGAGAGGGTCAGGTCGTCGGTGTCGTCCGTCCCGGCGCGCAGCGTCAGGGCGCCGCCCATGGAGACGTTGCCCACGTCAAAGCGCAGGTCGTCGCCGGCCGAGATGTCCAGCCCCCCGGCGAGGTCGCCGAGCACGCTCAGCGTCAGGGCGCCGGCATTGCGCAGCGTCAGCCCCGCCGACATCGTCACGCTGAGGTGGGTCAGCGTCGGCGTTCCGGACATGAAAATCTGCGAGGCGCTCAGGTAGACCGGCCCCGCCAGGGTCACCGTGTCGTGCAGAAAGCTGATGCTCTCGGCCAGCAGCGAGACCGTGTCGCCGATGCTGATGCTGCCCCCCGTGGCGACGATGAGGCCGTCGCCCTGGAGCTGGAGGTCCTCGGACACCATCACCGAGAACAGCGTGACCGTGTCGTTGAGGTCGGCCAGCGTCGCCGCCGTGGCGGTGATCCAGAGCGCCCCCAGATCGCCGCTGATGTTGACGGTCTGGGCGGCCGACAGCAGCACCGTGTTGGCCGCCCCCTGCAGGCTCTGGACGCTGACGTCATCGACCGCAGACAGCCGGGCCGAGGCGGCGGCGTTCTCAAGCCGCAGCGTGTCGACCTGAAGGGTGCCGCCGACCGCCCCGGCGGTGAGGCTGACGTGGTGCCCGGCTCTGATCAGGTCGGCCTCGATGTTCTCGGCGGCCACGATATGCAGCCCCCCGTTGTTCGGCGAGCTGATGGTCTGCGCCGTGATGCTGTCCGCACTGATGTATGCCGCACCGCCCTGGTATTGCAGCAGCCCGATCTGCAGCGATGAATCGTTGCCCAGCCGCACGCTGACCGCACCCGAGGCCAGCAGCTGGGAGAGCGTCAGCGGGCGGCTCAGCAGCAGGCGGACATCGCCGTCGGCCGATACCCACAGGGTGTCGACAGTGACTGACGGGTTAAGCGGCGCTGTCTGTGTCATCGAGAAATCGCCGTCCACGGTGATGTCCAGCGCCGTTGCGGTGAAGCGATGGGGATTCGGGCGCAGTGTTCCGCTGATCGAAAGACTCAGGAATTCAGCGGTGACATCAACCGCCATGAGATGGCGGCTGTTGTGCAGCGTCATTGAAGCCCCCTTAAAGTGGTCGATGGTTTGTATGGCGTTGCTCTCATTGGTCATGGTCAGGTTGCCCTGGCCCCCGGCGTGGCTCAAATCCATTTCCATCTCACGCACAGAAACCTCACCCAGGGCGGTGAGGTTGCCGTCCGCGTGAAAAGCCCCGACGAAATCGGCCGTGATGTTCAGCAGCGTCACATTGTCCGAGTGGGTGACCGTGATGAGCGATGCCGAAATGTTGAGCACGCCAATGTTGAAATCGGACCAAACCCTCGTGCCCGAGAGATGTATCGTCTGGGCGGTGACGGCGCGAATATCCAGCGTATTCGGGCTGCTGATCATGATCTCCCGCTCGGCGGAAAGGCCGCCGATAATCGAGATCCTGTCTGAGGCGCTGAGGGTGATGTTCCTGCCCAGCACATGATTGGCACGGTCCCCGCCAAGGGCTGCCGGGATATACAGGATGCCCTGAACCGATATTTCCACCGAGCCCGCCACTGCGGTCACTGAATCCAGGCTGAACGTTGCCAGGGTGTTGTGCACCAGAACATTTTTGCCGCGCACAGCCAGCCTGAGGAATGCGTTGCCGACGCCTCCCAGCCGGATGTCGTAGGGCAGCAGCGGCAGATCCGGAACCGGCAGCGCCGTTGCAGAAAGCGTGCCTATTTGAAGCTTTCCGATCCCGGTAATGTTGCCCTTGGCTTCAATTTCCGCATGGTAGTGGAAGCTCTCCGTGATGAGTCTGGCAATCCCGTCGTCAGGGTCTGTGTACAGATAGCTGGTCGTGACTTCGGTGATCACGCTGATGTCGTGAAGCGTCAGATTCTTCTCATTGGAGATATTCAGCAGGGTTGCGGTGTTGGCCTGCAGCGTGTCGATGTAGTGCCCCGAGGTCAGGTCCAGGGCGCCTGACAGACCCAGATCGGCCGACAGCAGCCCGACCGTGATCGCCGCGGTGTCGGTGACGGTGTCGCCATTCCTCAAAAACAGCGTCTCGGCGGAGATCGAGCCCAGCACCAGCGAGTAGTCGGGGTTGTTGACGGTGATGGTGCGGCCGATGAACTCGACCTGCCTCAGGCTGTTGTTGGCGTTGGCGAATGAGATGTTGAACAGCTTGGTGCGCTCGCGCCCCAGGAGGGTGTCGACGTCAAAGGCGTGCAGCCGCAGGATGGAGGTCACGATCGCCCCCCCGAGCTGGATGATGTCGCCCCGGGCGGTGACCGTCAGGTGGCTCACAGTCAGTGCGTTGAGCGTCAGCGCACCGGAGTTGAGGATGTTGACGCTCGAGAGCTGGAATGCGTTCAGCGTCAGATCGGCGGCATTGCTGAGCTCAAAAAGATCGCGCACGCGGAGGTGGGGAATGTGGCTGATGCGGTTTGAGTAGTGCTGCAGCAGGGCAAAGCCGCCCACCGAAATCGATATCCTGTCGGCCGTGATCGGGCCGATCCCGACCAGCCGATCCTTGGCGGTGATGTGCATCAGCTCGGCGTCCCAGGAGCCCAGGGTCAGCGTGCCCTGCCGCCGGGACAGCGTCACGGTCTTGCCGTAGCCCGAGACCGTCCCCAGCGTGTTGTTGGCGACATCGCCGCCAAAGATGATGTCGTAGCGCTCGGTAATGTCACCGTCCCTGCTTTCGATCACCGAAAAGGCCTCCAGGATCAGCGAGTCGCCGATCTGGAACGCGCCGATCTGGAGGATGCTTCCGGCGGCGCGCACGCTCAGGGTCGCCGCCGATGCGGACACCAGCAGGAGTGAGGAATCGTTGAACAGCGTTGCCACCGACGCTGTGAGGATCACCGAGGTGAGGCTGTTGGCGGAGTGCGTCAGCACGGCGCTGCTCTCGGCGCGCAGCGTCAGAAAGGTCGCCGAGACCGCCCCCGGTGCGGTGATGTCGCCCCCGGCCCTGATGCTGGCCGACAGGCCGGCCTGCAGGGTCTGCAGCGAAATATTCGCCGCCCCGCTCAGCAGCACCGTCGTGACGCTGACAACCGACAGCGTCGTGTCCGAATTGACGCTGAGGGTCAGCCCCGCCGCCCCGGACAGGGTCAGCTGCAGGATCGTGTTGTTGGCGGCGGTGAACTTGACGTGGGCGTCCGAATCGACCGTGAGCTGCACGCTGTTGGCGGTGAGGCTGTGCGAGGCGGTGACGCCGTTCGGGGCGGTGATGTCCAGCGTCCCGACCGTCAGGTCGGCCGCCAGCACCAGCCCGCCGGCGTCGTCCTCGTGGATCTTGAGCAGCTCCTGGAAGGCTGCGGCAGAGGCCTCGTCCCCGGAGGCGCCCGCAGCCCCGCCGATGTCCCGCTGCCTCCCCAGGCGGGGCATGCGACTCCCCCGGATCGCAACCCGGCCGACGTTGCGCAGGCTCAGGGTCTTGGCCGCCGCCCGGTCGTAGACCAGGCTGAACCCGCTGAAGTCGCGCGCATTCAGCGTGGCGATGCGGTTGGCCGGATGGGTCAGCGCCACCGAGCCGGCCCGCCCGGCCCCGCCCCGGACGCTCAGCAGCCCGGCCTGCAAAGCGCCGAGCTGGTGCAGGTCGCCCGAGGCCAGCCGCAGATCCAGGGTCTGGGCCGAGACCGGCCCCAGCGTCAGCCCCCCGGCGGCGCTGAACCGCAGGGTGCCGGCCTGAAGCGCCAGCGTGTCGATGCGGTGGGCGGCGCCGGCCAGGTCGACCGAACCGCCGCTGCTGACGCCGAGCCGGGTCAGGGTCAGGGCATTGGCGCCGCCGAGGATGTCGCCCCCGTGCAGCTCGGCACGGCCGGCGCTGAGCGTCAGGGCGCCCAGATCGAGCCGCGCGGTTCCCGCCAGGAAGGCACTGGAGGCGCTCAGGGTGGCGCTGCCCCGCAGGGTGTCCCCGGCGCGCAGCTGCAGAGCGGGGGCGCTCAGAGCGGCGCCGCCGTGCTCGCCGCCCAGCCGCAGGTTGCCGGCGGCGATGATGCGCATCTCATCGACCCCGGCCAGCGCCGCCCCGGCGGCGATCGACAGCGCCCCGCCGGAGGAGGAGGAGGACACCGCCTCGATGTGCAGAACCCCCCGGCGGCTCCAGGCCTCGGCGCCCGCCGCCGGCGCCAGGCTGCCGGCGACGGCAATGCGCCCGCCCCTGAGCGACAGGGCGCCGCCCTGTGCCACCCAGCCCCACAGCGACTGGTTGAGACTCAGCACCCGTCCCCCGGCTGCGGCGGCCTCGGCCTGGACGAGCGTTCCCGCCGAGAGCGAAACCGGCGGGCGGGGGTCGTCCTGATGCCGCCAGTCGAGGGCGTCGGCCGCCAGCAGCA
>MEIF01000064.1 GCA_001750645.1 Gammaproteobacteria bacterium AqS3 | reverse complement strand
GGATGACGACGCCGACGACGACAGTGCGACGATCAGCCTCACCGGCAGCGGCTTCGAATCCGGTTCGGTGGAAGTGACGGTCACCGACGATGACGGCACCTCCGGATTCAACCTGTCGGCGCTGTGGCCGGCAGAGGGTCGGGGCGCTGCGGGGTGGTTTGCTGTGGAGTTGGGCGATGCCGACAGACTGGCGAACGACAAGTTGACCGTCTTGGCACCGGGTGCCTTGATGCCGGATGGCGATGATGTGATGTCCGAGGTGCTGCAATTCAGCGACGGCGGGGTGTCGGTTGCGTTTGGCGACTCCGATGTGCATTCCATTCAACTCGGTCGTCCTGAAGATCAGCCCCATCGACTTTCGCGCGATCATCATGTCAACAACCTCGGCATCGATCACCGACGGCGACAACCAGCGACATCGGCCTAACTCTATAGGCAGCACTGTCCAATCCGTAGAGAGCAGTGCTGGCGGTGACCAGTTCAGGAACACTCAGCTCAATTCCGTAGCAGTCGTCAAACATTCCCGCTGCTCCTCGGCCTCGCCTTCCTGCTGCCTTATATCTGTGTGAGAGGGCTGACGGGGTGGGGTGGAAATCCAAAGGTGGGAAAGATTGGTGATGGCTGGTGTCTGGGGTTCGGGAACAAGGACGAAATTCGTGTGCGGGGAGGAGCTGAAGATGGGTGGTGACTCAGGGTTCCGGGGAGAAATTCAGACGTGGGGTGGAACTGGTGACGGGAGATTAGAGGGCGAACATTTGGGAGCAGAGTGGCGGTGAGCTAGTTCAGCATCAAGCACAAAGTCGCCGCGCTGGAGTGCTGGCGGCGGGCGATTTGATGGCGACAGACTGACGGGCGAAAGTTTGGTGAGAGGGAGGTGTTGAATGGCGCACGGACTTTGGCGAATGGGTTGAGATTTGAGAGATGGACGCGAGCGAGATGCACAAGATCTGGCGGAATGAGAGTGATCGGACGCTGGTAAATCAGTTGCTGGATGAGGCGGGTTTTGTTGAGGGATGGTTGTTATGACATCAGTGCTGGAGGGGCATGGTTAGAGCCATTTGATCGGTTCTCGGATCCCCGCCCTTTACTTGTAATCTTTTTTTAATTAGGATACCAGCCGCTGTGGGAGGGGGATCTCGCTACGGCAGCGGCAAAGTTGCCGCATGGGGATTCACAAAAGGAATAACAAAAATGCACCATTTTCAGGCAAGTGGTACTGCGGGTGCCACATCTTTAAGCGATTCTCACAACGAACAAAATTCACCGCCCTCTAACTTTTTCACCTTTATTCCCTTGGCTTGGCGGCTACTGCTTGCTGGTGCGGTGCTGATGGGGATGGTGTTATCAGCACCGGCTCAGGCGCAAAACTTGGTTCTATCACCGACTTCGCTGACGGTGGATGAGGGCAGCATCAAGACATTCACTGTCCAGTTAGATGCCCAGCCCGAAAACACTCGAACTATTACTCTGACATCCACCAACCCTGATGTGACGGTGAATGCAGATCCCAACACAGCCGGTAACCAAACCACGCTTACTTTTACGGCTTCGAATTGGAACGTAGCCCGGACCGTGAGGGTCCTGGCGGCTCATGATGCTGACAGAGTTGACGACACAGCGATAATCATGCTAACCGGCACCGGCATCACCGCAGGTACTGTGACGGTGGATGTCATTGATGATGATGATGTCGCTGTCGGGCTGATTTTGTCGCGGACATCGCTAACAATGAATGAGGGCAGCACCGCGGCATTCCTTGTCAAGTTGGATGCCCCACCAGGAAACATTCGAACTATTAGTCTGACATCCGTTAATTCTGATGTGACCGTTGACACCAGCTCCTACGTAGCAGGAAACCAAACTACACTGACCTTTACAGCCTGGAATTGGGCCACATCCTGGGTAGTGTTGGTCAGGGCGGCACATGATGCCGACAAGACGGACGACATCGCGACGATCAACCTCACAGGCCACGGCATTGTCAACGGCTCTGTGGATGTGACGGTCACCGATGACGAGGATGTCGATGTCGGGCTGACCGTGTCGGCAACATCGTCCACAGTGAACGAGGGAGGCGCTTTGAATTTAGGGTTTTATTTGAGCACTAAGCCAGTCAACGACAGGATCATCACATTGACGTCCAACAACTCTGACATCGCGCCAAGCCCGGAGAAGCTGACCTTCACCCCAGACAATTGGGGCATAGTCCAGCCCGTGACGGTTACTGTGGCTGAGGATGATGACCATGACGACGAAGCCGTGACGATCACCATCAAGGGCTCGCGTATTGCCAATACCCCGGTTCGGAAAACGATATGGGTCAACGACAACGATGCCGAAGACACGATAATTCTGGACAAGACTTGGCTCGGTCTGGATGCAGGCGCTAATGTCGGAAACTCCGAGACGCGCGGCACCTTCACGGTCAGGCTGTCTTCAGAGCCGAGCGCTAATCGCACTGTGACTGTGAGTCCCAACAAATCCAATGTCACGGTTGACAAAGCAGAGCTGACCTTTGCCCGAGACAATTGGGCAGTCCCGCAAACCGTGAGAGTCGGTGCGAGCAGAAATGCGGAGAAGGATAACTATAGCGCCGCCGTTCAACTCACAGACCCCCAAGACTCCGGTTTGAACGGTCGCGTGTTGGCGGTGTTGGTTCAGGATCCCAAACACATCGGTGCGACCCTGTCACCGGCAGCGCTCTCGGTAAATGAGGGAAGCTCCGGGAGCTTCACGGTTCGGGTGAACAGTGCGCCCAAAGCCAACCGAACGGTCAGGCTGGATGTGTCTGACGGAGAGAATGCCCGGGTCACGCTTGACAAGAATGTGCTGACCTTCACTCCGTTCAACTGGAACACTCCCCAGAAGGTGACGGTGAACGCGACGCAGGATGCCAATGCAAAAAACGGCACAGCGACGATCCGCCCGCAATTCCGTGTGGTCAACGCTGACGGTGTCTACGGGTGGGTCAACGCCGACTCCCCCTCGCTGACGGTTTCGGTAATTGATGACGAAATCGGGCTGGAACTCTCAAAGGCAGAGTTGACGATGGATGAGGGCAATACTGCGCTCTTCAAGGTCAAGCTGGACAAACAACCTGCAAGCACCCAGACGATCACTCTGAGGTCCGACAACGACGAGGTCACGTTTAGTCCCGCGACGCTGACCTTTACGACTGCGAACTGGAACGAAGACCAAACGGTGACACTCAGGGCGGCTCAGGACGCTGACACAACTGATGACGAGGCCATAATCAGTCTCAAAGGTGCTGGCATCGTCAACGGTTCTGTAGATGTGACGGTCACTGATGACGATGTGGGGGTGACGCTGTCGACGAGTTCGCTGACGGTGAACGAGGGAAGCTCGGGGACATTCACCGTTGAGCTGGCCTCTGCGCCGGCGGGCAGTCGGACGGTCAACTTGGTGTCCTCCGACACCGATGTCGTCACGGTCAGTTCCGCAGTGCTGGAATTCACATCAACCAATTGGAGCACCCCCCGGACTGTGACGGTCACCGGGGTTGACGATGACGACACTTCAAACGCCAGCGCGGCGATCAACCTCACCGGTGATGGCATCGTGTCCGGTTCGGTGTCAGTGACGGTCACCGATGACGATGTGGCGCTGACGCTGTCGTCGAATTCGCTGACGGTTGACGAGGGAAGCTCGGGGACATTCACCGTTGAGCTGGCCGCCCAGCCGGCAGGTGATCGGAACCTCGCGCTGACATCAAGCAATTCCGATGTCACCCTCAGCTCGGCAACGCTGACCTTTACGACTGCGAACTGGAGCAGCGTTCAAACAGTAACAGTCAGTGCGGCCAATGACGCTGACACGACAGACGACACTGCGGTGATCAACCTCACAGGCGCCAGCGTCATCAGCGGCGCTGTGGATGTGACGGTCTCCGACAACGACGATGCCGCAGTCGGGCTGGAATTGTCGCGGACATCGCTGACGGTGGACGAGGGCGCATCGGGCAGCTTCACTGTTAGGCTGGCATCTAAGCCAGTCAATAACCGCACTGTCACCCTGAGATCAACCAACCCCGATGTCACCCTCAACCCGGCAGAGCTAAAGTTCACCGGCGGGGACAGCGGCGACTGGGACGCCCCTCAGACGGTGAGGATTTCTGCGGGGCATGATGGTGATGGCAACGATGACACCGCAGCTATCAACCTGACCGGCGGTCGCATCACCGGAGGCTCGGTGTCGGTGATGGTGAACGATGACGATGTCGGGCTGATTCTGTCGCTGAGCTCACTTGAAGCAGCGTTTGGGATACAGGAGGGAGGCAGAAGCACACCCTTGACGGCCAGACTGGCCTCCCAGCCTGCAGGCGACAGGACGGTCACGCTGGGGAGTCCGAGTTCTTTGGTCACGTTCAGCCCGGCTTCTCTTCAGTTCACCGCCGGCAACTGGGATGAGCCCAAGGAGTTCAGGATCATCGCGGGGCAGGACGACGATACCGAAAACAATGAAACAAGAGCCACACTGGGCGGCACCGGCGTGATCCCCAGCTCATTCCCCCTGATCATTTACGACGATGACCTGGCCGAAATCGGCCTGACCCTGTCTGCCACATCGCTGACGGTGAACGAGGGTGGCACGGAGACATTCACGGTCAGGTTGGCCACTGGACCCGAAGGCCCCCGCAGTGTTTTTCTGGAATCCACCAAGCCTGATGTGACAGTCAGCCCAGCGTCGCTGAACTTCACCTCAACCAATTGGAATACTGTCCAGACCGTGACGGTCACCGGGGTTGACGATAACGACACCGCAGACGGCAGCGCGGCGATCAACCTCACCGGAGGAAGCATTGCATCAGCATCGGTTTCGGTGACGGTGAACGATGACGATGCGGCGCTGGTGCTGTCGCCGACATCGCTGACGGTGAACGAGGGTGCCTCGGGCGAGTTCACCGTTCAGCTGGCTGAACAGCCGGACGGCAATCGGAGGGTCAATCTGGCGTCCACCAAAACCGGTGTCGTCACGGTCAGTCCTGCGTCGCTGGACTTCACTTCAACCGACTGGAACACCGCCCAGACCGTGACGGTCACCGGGGTTGACGATGACGACACTGCGAACGGCAGCGCGGCGATCAACCTCTCCGGTGATGGCATCACGCCCGGCTCGGTGACGGTGACGGTCGCCGATGACGATGTGGCTCTGAGGCTGTCGTCGAATTCGCTGACGGTTGACGAGGGAGGCTCGGGGACATTCACCGTTGAGCTGGCCGGCCAGCCGGACGGCAATCGGAGGGTCAGTCTGGCTTCCACCGAAACCGGTGTCGTCACGATCAGTCCTGCGTCGCTAGACTTCACATCAACCAATTGGAGCACCCCCCAGGATGTGACGGTCACCGGGGTCGATGATGACGACACTGCGAACGGCAGCGCGGCGATCAACCTCTCCGGTGATGGCATTGCGCCCGGCTCGGTGTCGGTGTCCGTGACCGACGACGATGTCAGGCTGATTCTGTCCCCCTCGTTTCTGACGGTGAACGAGGGAGGCCGCAACACCTTCACGGTTGAGTTGGCCTCTCCGCCGAACGGCAGCCGCGCGGTCAACCTGGCTTCCGCCAACACCGATGTCACGATCAGCCCCGCGCAGCTGACCTTCACCGGCGGGAGCAATGGCAGCTGGAGCACGCCCCAAACCGTGACGGTTGAGGCGGCTCAGGATGCCGACAAGACAGACGAAACTGCGGCGCTCAGACTGACCGGAACCGGCATCATCGCAGGCTCGGTTGAGGTGTCGATCATTGATGACGACATCAGGCTGACCCTGTCGGCGACATCGCTCACGATAGACGAGGGAGGCTCCAAAACCTTCACCGCCCAGCTGGACACACAGCCGGGAAAAGATCGGACGGTCACTCTGGCATCGAAGAATGCAGACATCACGCCCAGCCCTGCGACGCTGACCTTCACCGGCTCCAATTGGAACCAGCCCCAGACCGTGACGGTCAGCGCGGCGCATGATGATGACGGCGACAACGCAAGCACGACGATCAGCCTGGCCGGTGCGGGCATCACCGACAGCTCTGTGACTGTGTCGGTCATTGACGACGATATCGGGCTGACGCTGTCTCGGCAGTCGCTGGTCATGGCAGAGGGCGGCAGCAAGACGCTCACGGTCGAGCTGGCCGAGCAGCCCGAAAACAACCGGGCGGTCAATCTGCAATCAGAAGACGACATCGTGACACTCAGCCCGGATGCACTCACATTCACCGCAGACAACTGGGACACCCCCCAGACCGTGACGGTTGCGGCGAAAAGGGATGACGACAACGAGCGCGAGCTTGTGACGGTCAGCCTGACCGGTGCCGGCGTGATCTCTGATTCGGTCAAGGTTGTGATAACTGACGACTATGTCGGACTGACCTTGTCGGCAAGCTCGCTGACGCTGGACGAGGGAGACACCGGAACCTTCACAGCCCGGCTGACCGGCCAGCCCGCAAAGGATCGGACGATCAACCTGACGTCCACCGACCCTGATGTGATGGTTGATGCCGACCCCGACATGGACGGAAACCAGACCGCGCTGACTTTCACCCGGGCCAATTGGAACATCCCCCGGACTGTGACGATCACGGCGGGGCATGACGACGATCTGGATGACGAGAGCGCGACGATCAATCTCACCGGCGCTGGCATCATTGACGGTTCAGTGTCCGTCTCGGTCACCGACGACGATGTGGGGCTGATCCTTTCCGGAACATCGCTGAGGGTGCAGGAGGGCTCCGGAAACACATTCCAGGTCAGGCTGACGGATCAGCCGAGCGCCGATGTGACGGTCACACTGACCCTGTCAAAAGGCCACAATCTGAGGATGGATACCCGGGCGGATCAGCAGGGCGACCAGAACACCCTGACCTTCACGCCATCGAACTGGAGCGCCAATCAGACCGTGCAGGTGACGGCGCTGCGGGATCGCGATTCGACCGACAAAAGCGAGAGCATCACGCTCACGGCGGCGGGCGGGGGCTACGATGCGGCCACCGGCCTCATAGCGGTTGAGGTGCTGGATGTCGGTCAGATTCACATCGTGTCAAAGGGCGAGACCACGCTGGTCGAGGGGGAGGCCAGCTCCGGCATCACGTTCAGGCTGCTGAGCCGGCCCTCTGCGGATGTGATCGTCACGCTGGGCTGGCTCACCGACAGCCTGCTTGGGACGCGCCATCCCAACCCCGCCATGACGATTGACGTCGATCCGGTGACCCCCGGCAACCAGACCGCCGCGACCTTTACGCCGTCCAATTGGGGCACCGGCCGAACTGCGGTGGTGACCGCGATCGAGGATGACGACAGCATCTACGAGGCCGGTGATTTTTTCATCAGGCTGCCGAACGGCGAGCAGATGATCACGCTATTCGAGGCGGTTGACAACGATGTTGAGGTGGAACTGTCGACCACATCGCTGACGCTGGACGAGGGGGGCTCCGCGAGCTTCACGGTCAATATGAGCGGCCCGTCCGAGAACCTGAACTGGAGGCAGTTCGTCCTGACATCGGACAACCCCGCCATCACGTTCAGCCCCGGCAGGGTCTCCTTCCTGGCCTCCGAATGGAACACCCCCCGGACTGTGACGGTCAGGTCGGCCCACGACGACGATGCAGTCGATGAGACCGGGACGATCACCCTCACCGACAGCTACGGCCATGTAAGCCCCTCGGTGACGGTGGAGGTCACCGATGACGATGATGTCGGGCTGACATTGACGGGAAGGCCGGTGGCAATGAGCGAGGGAACCTCGAGAACCTTCACCGTCCAGCTGGACAGACTGCCCGAAAGCGACCGAACGGTTCGGCTGGAATCGGACAACCCCGACCTGACATTCAGCGTGGAGACCCTGACCTTCACCACCGCCAACTGGGACACCCCCCAGGATGTGACGATCACGGCCGGGCGGGATGAGGGCAATGATCGAGAAGTCGCCACGATGACGCTGACAGGCGCTGACCTGGTCCCTGTTTCCGCACGGCTGGCGATTGCCGATGACCATGTCGGGCTGACCCTTTCAGATTCATCGTTGACGGTGCCGGAGGGGAAGGCCAAAACCTTCACCGTCCGGCTGTTCGCCGATCCCGGAAAGGAGGGACGGACTGTTGCCCTGGCATCCGCCAATGCCCATGTGACGATTGACACCGACCCCGACACGACTGGAAACCAGACCGCGCTGACTTTCACTTCATCCGATTGGCGCGCCCCGCAGACTGTGACGATTGCCGCAGCGGAGGACGACGATTCAGACGACGAAACCGTGAGCATCAATCTAAGCGGCACGGGCATCATCGATGGCGCTGTGGAGGTGACGGTCACCGATGACGACATCGGGCTGGAACTGTCTGCGACGGAATTGACGATGGATGAGGGCGGCACCCAGACATTCACCGTCAGGCTGGGCAAACAACCCGGAAGCAGCCAGACGGTCACGCTGAGACACAACAACACCGATATCAAGGTCAGCCCGACAGAGCTGACCTTTGCGGCTGCGAGCTGGAATACAGACCAGACAGTGACACTCAGTGCGGCTCAGGATAATGACAGGGCCGACGACAAGGCGACGATCAATCTAACCGGAACCGGCGTCATAGACGGCGCTGTGGAGGTGACGGTCACCGATGACGATGTCGGGCTGGAACTGTCTGCGGCGGAGCTGACGATGGATGAGGGCGGTACCCAGACATTCACCGTCAAGCTGGACGAACAGCCTGAAAACGATCAAACGATCACTCTGGGATCCAGCAGCGCCGATGTCACATTTAGCCCAGCCACGCTGACCTTCACCGGCGGGGACGATGGCAACTGGGGCGCCGCCCAGACGGTGACGATCACTGCGGCCCATGATGACGACACGACTGACGACAAAGAGAGGATCGCTCTTGAAGGCACCGGTGTCATCGACGGCTCTGTGGGGGTGGTGGTCATCGATGACGACATCGGGCTGGAACTGTCTGCGGCGGAGCTGACGATGGATGAGGGACGCACCTCGACATTCACTGTCAGGCTGGACAAACAGTCCGCAGACAACCAGACGATCACCCTGGGATCCACCAACACCGATGTCACATTTAGTCCGGCGACGCTGACTTTCACCGGCGGGGACGATGGCAACTGGGGCGCCGTCCAGACAGTGACACTGACTGCGGCTGATGATGCCGACACGACAGACGACCGGGCGACGATCAATCTGTCCGGCGCCGGCATCATCGACGGCGCTGTGGATGTGACGGTCACCGATGACGACATCGGGCTGGAACTGTCTGCGACGAAATTGACGATGGATGAGGGCGGCATCGCGACGTTCACCGTCAAACTGGACGAACAACCTGAAAACGATCAAACGCTCACTCTGGGATCCAGCAGCTCCGATGTCACGGTCAGCCCTGCCGCCGCGCTGACCTTTACAGCCTCGAACTGGAACACAGCCCAGACCGTGACGCTCAATGCGGCTCGGGATGCGGACAAGACGGACGACAAGGAGACGATCAGCCTCACGGGCGCCGGCATCATCACCGGCACTGTGGATGTGACGGTACTTGATGACGACATCGGGCTGACCCTGTCGTCCTCATCGCTGGTGATGGAGGAGGGAGGCGCCGGGACCTTCACGGTTCAGCTGGACACACGGCCGGAAAAGGATCGGACAGTCTCTCTGACATCTGCCAAAACGGATGTCACGTTCAGCCCCTCGACACTGACTTTCACTGCGGCTCAATGGAATGTCGCCCAGACAGTGACGCTGACCGCGACACAGGACACTGACAAGATGGACGCCAGTGCGACGATCAATCTGGCCGGCTCCATCATCACCGGCAGCACTGTGACTGCATCGGTCATTGATGACGATGTGGAGATGGCCTTGCTGCCGCAGTCGTTCACGATGCCGGAGGGGGGCAGCAAACCTTTCAATGTTGAGTTGAAGGGTGATTGGCCAGGAAATGATCGGGTGATCAATCTGACATCGGACACTTCAGGCGTCACACCCAATCCAAGCATGCTCACATTCAGCTCGGACAACTGGAGCGACGCTCAAACCGTGACGGCCACGGCAGAAAAGGATGACGACAGCAGGCTTGCGTTGGCGACGATCAGCCTTGAGGGAACCGGCGTGAAGTCCAATTCTTTTCGAGCAGCGGTAACTGACAGCTATGTTGGATTGCATCTATCAGCCAGCTCGCTGAGATTGGATGAGGGCGGGATTAAAACCTTCACAGTCCGGCTAACCGCAAAGCCCTCCTCCCTGCCCACAAGGGATCGGACGATCAACCTGACGTCCACTGACCCTGATGTGACGATTGACACCGATCCCGACACGACCGGGAACCAGACCAGGCTGACTTTCACCGCATCCGATTGGGACACCCCGCAGACTGTGACGATTGCCGCAGCACAGGACGACGATTCAGACAACGAAACCGTGAGCATCAATCTGAGCGGCGCCGGCATCATCGCCGGCTCGGTGCCTGTCTCAGTCACCGACAACGATGCCGCTGCTGCGGGGCTGAGTATTTCGTGGACAGTTCCTGAAGCGGGCAAAAGCGGTTCGGGGCTGTTTGCTGTTCATTTGGGTGCTAAAGCCGCCAACGGCAGGCCGGCCATCTTGATGCCGGGTGGCGATGAGGGGATGTCCGGGGCGCTGCAATTCAGCGGCGGCGGGATGTCGGTTTCATCCGGCGACTCCGATGTGCATTCCATTCAACTCGGTCGTCCTGGAGATCAGCCCC
>MEIF01000063.1 GCA_001750645.1 Gammaproteobacteria bacterium AqS3 | reverse complement strand
GACGCCGCTTTTTTGGGAGTACTTCGAGCGGGCGCACGGAACCGAGCGACAGGAGCCGCCCGGCGCAGACACCGGCGAATCCGAACAGACCGAAATCGTGATGTGCCAAGCCCCGCACGGCACGATCCAATCTTGGCAGGAAGCGGCGACCAAACTGGGATTCAGATTCAGATATAACACGCTGAACGAAACCGGGCAAGTGCTGATCCCGCTTCGCTTCGAAACCGAAGCCAACGGCGGCGGTCAATGGAAACAAATCGACGACATCGCCCGATCCACGGTCGTCGCCTCGATCGAAGCCCACGCGATGGCATACACCGTCGGCAAAAAACCCTACTTGAAAGGAGTGTTTTTGCCGAAGGAAAAATCCCGAGACGCAATCACTTCGCTCTTTGCAGCCAACCGATATTGTCCGTTCCGAGAATATCTTGACGGATTGCCCAAATGGTGCGGGAAGCCGATCATCAACAAATCGATGGAACGCGGCGGGATGTATGTCGATGCCGGACCGTTTACGGAATCGGTGCAAGCCCATCCGTGGATATTCGCCGTCCGAAACACGCTGTTCCCCGGATCGTCAAACCGCGAACATATAGTTTTGCATGGACCGCACAATTCGGGCAAATCGAAGTTTGTCAAGGAAATGCTGCCGGTGCATCTGCGGGAATACTACAATGAGGCGTTTTCGATGGACGGCTCGCTGAAAGTCAAACTCGAGCGCAGCATGGGCAAGATTCTGATGGAATGCGCCGAGTTCAACATCGCATCGGCGCAATCATGGAATTCGGTGAAACAATGGTTGACGCTATCCGAAGTGTCCGGCGAGCGACTTGCATACAAGGAATACGCCCGCCGCCACCGCTTGACCGCAACGACGATATTCAGTACGAACTCGGCTGAATTGCCCCCATGCGAACCCGCCGTTTTATCCCGATTCATCTGGGTCAATGTCGAGACGCCTGCGACGTCGTTGGACGGATTGGTTTGGACGCATTTCGATTCGTACTACGATGCCGAACATCCGGAGATGGGCACCTGGCGGGATCAATACTTCGCGGAGGCGTTGCATATCGTCAATCAGTACACCGAGAAAGCGGAACACCAGACCGGCGGAACGAAGCAAATATCCTATCGATGCAATCCGAAGTGGTTGCCGAAAGATCATATCCCCGCGCTGATCGAATGGAACAAAAACGCGGGCGGAACATTCACCACCGAAATCGGAGATCTCGTTATCGACACCATCCAAGCGATCGGGTTGTTGCAGGATTGGTACGGGCAAATGTCGATCGACAATCGGAACTTTTTCCCCACCGCCGAACTGATTCATGCGATCGTTTGCGTCCGCGACGGCGTCGATTACTCGGATTGGTGGGAACTGGCAAGGGATGCCAAAGGCGATCCGCTATCGGGCGAAGCAAGGCGAAAATCGGAAGTCGAACGGGCGGTCAGCCCCATCAAACTGGCAAATGCGATGCCGGCGGTGGGCGAAGAGATGGGAGTGAAGTTTATCAAAAAGCAGAAAAAATGGGAGACGGACAATCGAAAACAACCCGTCCGAGGCTTCGAAATGGAATGGCCGAAAGACGAGTGAATTTCGTAAGTCATTGATTTCATTGAATTCCATCTGTAACAACAAGTAACAGGTAACCGGTAACAGGTAGCAAAAAACACTCTCACGTGTGAGAATGGGAGGAGGTTTTACGTATGGAAGTCTTGAGTACCCCCCTGTTACCGGTGACCTGTTACTTTTTGCGAATCGATCAGGAGACCGAAATGGCCGACCAAATCGACTGGGTATCATCCGACCCGAAGCGAAAACGCCGATATCGCCTAATTCCTGATCGCGTACAATAACCGAAAAGTGGCCGATTGGCTTTTGAAAAAGAGCCACTCTTCATACACCAAGCAGCCACTCGCCGACCGAATTCAAGCCGGCATCCACTCGATCACAGGAGACGAATCATGGCGACCAAGGAATATTGGTGGGAGCAATACCAAGTGCAATGCAACCTCGTCGAATGGGCGCATCTCGAAATCATCGTGCCCAAAATGGTGATGATCATGGAGTCGTTCGACACCACCCAAAAGCACATGTTGGAGTTGACAAAAGAGCAGGGCATCCTGTATGATCACATCATGGCGAAGATCGAAACCAACGCCCGCCCGATCAGGGAAATGATCGACATCGTGGATCGGCGTCAAACCACCGTCAAAGACGGCTTCGAAATGCTCGTCAAAGAAATGCACGAGCAAACGCAAGGACATTACCAAACCGAATCAGCGTTTTTGAGCCAATGGTGGAAGGCGCAAAAAACATTCTCGGTATGGGAAGGAAACACCGCCAAAGCGAACGCGCTTTACGAAGCGATGTTCGGAGTGTGAAATCATGATAGAATACCGCGTAGACACAGACGATCTGTTCAAAAGCGGCGCCGAAGCGTTGGTGAACCCCGTGAATCAAAAGGGCGTCATGGGGAAAGGATTGGCGAAAGCGTTCAAAGCCAAGTTCCCCGTGTATTTCGAAAACTACCGCGCCAAATGCGCCCGACACGCCATTTGCCGATGGACGCCGGATTTTTATCGGGTCGGGAAGCATGACGGCGATCACGGAAATCTGAAATACATCGTGTCGTTCGCGACGAAGTATCATTGGCGGGACAAAAGCGTCATCGAAGACATCCAAAAAGGATTGTTCCGTCTTTCATTGCAAATCATAAGATACCGGATCGAATCGATCGCCATCCCCCCGTTGGGATGCGGGCTGGGCGGGTTGGACTGGGACGAAGTGCGTCCGGCGTTCGTGCGAGCATTGGAATCCGTATCCGATACCGGAACTCGGGTGATCGTCTACGAACCTTGGGAAAAAAGCGAAAGGAGAATGCTGGACAATGAAATCGTATCGTATCTGGCGGAGCAACCCGAAAGGGGAAACTCAGATGGTGGGCGAATATGACAATGAATCCGATGCCCGCGAAAAGATGCTCGACTACGTTATCGGTATCCACCGATACCCGTTTTGGCACCTGAATTCAAGATTCAAAGTCGTCAAATGGAGTTCCAACCACACCATGAGCCCGAAACAAATCAAAAACGCGATCGACTTTTTGCGCCTGAATCGCGAAGATATTGTCGAAAAAACCATCCTTACCAATCGTACAATCGACAAAAATATCGAAACATTGAAACAAGAATTGTTGTTTCTTACGAAAGACGATCCCAATGCTGCAATGGACGTCATGGGTACCAACACGATTTTTATCGACAAAATATATGACATCAACATCATGGTCGCACGAATCGAAGCGGAACAAAGAAATCGCGCCCACGCGGAATCGATCGAATGATTATCTACGATCGTCCCGAACATCGCCTCATGCCTCACGTGATCAAGGTCAGCGGCGGGCGGTCGAGCGGGATGTTGTTGCTGATGCTTATGGAAGCGAATCAGTTGGACCGCAAGCGCGGCGATGTCGTCATGTTCAACAACACATCGGCGGAACACCCCGCCACCTACCGATTCCTGGAAAAACTTTGGCATGAATGCGAAAACGCCGGCATCCCGTTTTTCTTTACGGAATTTTGCACTTACGAAGATCAAAACGAAAAAACCCTCGAATACAGCCGCAAGATCACATACCGGTTGGCACACCCGTTCGAGTACGATTACGGGCGGCTGCGTCATTTGCTGAATGCGGACGATGGACTGGGCGGATACCGAACCCGCGGCGAGGTCTTCGAAGAAATGGTCAGTTTGCGCGCCCATATTCCCAATCGATTCAGCCGAACATGCACCACCCACATGAAAGTCGGCGTCAGCGTCAACTTTATGCACGATTGGCTGAGCGACAGAGACACGATCCCCCGCATGGGACACTTCGCCAACCAATCCAGAGTCACACCCGAAGATTGGTACCGAAAACATCGCAAATACGGCGGGAAGTTGACGAAAGACGAAGTGATGGCGCATCGGGAATTCGTCTCGCAACGTCCATGGGTACGCCCCGCCCAACGATTCAACGAATACTCGTCTGTCGGCAAGCGTCATCAGTCCCCATATACCGGCGACGATTATCTTTCGATCATCGGGATCCGCGCGGACGAACAAGCCCGCTATGTGCGGATGAAAGCGTCGAAAGCCAAAGCCACCGGCATATCGGTGTTTCCGTTGGTGGACGCCGGACTGACGCGCAGTGATGTCATGGATTTTTGGAAGGCGAATCCGGAGAAAGACTTGGAGTTGGATCACGATCTGAATCTGTCGAACTGCGTGTATTGCTTCATGAAAGGCCCCCGCGCGCTGGCGCGGATCGCCCGCGCGACCGATACCGGCAAAGCGGAGTCCCCCGCCGATTTGGGATGGTGGGTCGAACTGGAGCGGAAATACAAACGCTATTTCGAAAAAGTCACATTCGGCGAACCGGAACCGGCGGGATACGGCTTTTTCGGCGAACACCTGATCGACGATCCCAACCGGAACGATTACTCGAACATTCGAAACGCCCCCGGCATCGGCATGGAAGAAATGCCGTGCGATTGCATCGATTAGTGTAAAATACCGCTTTCGACACGAGGAAACGATCATGGAGCAATTCGTCTCGTACATGGTCTTGGTGCTGCTTGGCATCGGGATGGGGGCGATCTTGGTGATTCCGTATTTCTACGATTTTTGGCGGACGGATCGAACGCCGCCCAATCGCGAGGAAGAAAAGAAAACCGATGAGCAACACACCTAAATTCGAAACGATCGTCATCGCAATAACCAAAAAACAAGCTGACGATTTGCGTAAAATGGAAAAAATGCTGGGACAGCCCCGCTCGCAAATCATTCGCCGATTGCTGATCAAGGAATTCGGTTCGTAACGATATCCCCGTCTTCGCCACCTTCACGGAGAGTACGCCATGCCAGTCTACGCGGTTTCCTACCTGTCGCAAACCAACCCCAATCTTTGGGAATATCAGAGCCCCCCGTTCGGTTCGCTTGACGAAGCGGTGGAATTTGCCAAAAAACTGAAGGCAAGTTCCAATCCGCGGGAACTCAAGATCATCAAAATGGCCATCGATAAAGTCGTTTACGACAGCGCTCGACACGATCTGGACAAATTGACGCCAAGCGGCGAGTATGAATACGGGGATCTCCCGTGGCAAGTTGCTTTCATCCGGCAACGAGAACAGAGAAGGTTCAAATGTTTCAATACGCTTTTCGAAGCGATCGATTGGGCAAAGCCATGGATCAGGCATAACAAAACCGGGGAAGTCTGGGTGAAAAATGTCAACGAGTCCGGTTATTGGTTTGTCGGGTCGAATGGATGCTACTGGGACGGCACGCTCACGCAGCCTAAGAAGTATTATTGCAAACAAGATCGAAACGATCGGGCAACGCCGTGCAACAGCGATTGTCTGTGCTCGACATGGATACCATGAACGCGATCGATGGAATCGGCGTGTCCGGCGACGGGATGCTGGGAACGGAGACGGATAAAATGATGAGCGAAAAGTCCGATCGAGAGTTATATGTCATCTGGGCGCAAACGACCGACACCACATCCGCCAAGCCGTTGAAGATCGCCGAAATCGACAATCTCGACACGGCGATTTCGATTTGCGGCGAGACCAGCCGGAAAATACCCCGCGCGAAGTTTTTCGTCAAAGGTAAGTTTTACGGCAAGAAATACTACGAACGCGGCTACGCGTATCCGGTCGAAGACGCGGACACGGAACGCGCCGTGCACGATCTCGTAACCAATCCGTGGTATCCCAACTGAGGGCGATCGAATGACCGTGTGCGTTGCAGTCAAATGGGAAAATTTGATCGCGATCGCCGCCGATCAATTCGTCGATTTCAGCAACAAATCATACACCAGCAGCAATCTGGCGATCAACAAGATCAAAGGCAGAGGCAATGTTCGCATCGCATCTTGCGGATATGCCATCTATGCCCAAATGATGGAAAAATATTTGGCGAAATCGAATTCCGATCCGGTCTTTCGAAACGCGGACGATGTGTTCGAGTTCTTTTACGCATTCACGAGAGACACGAAGACTCGATATCATCTGAACGGAAAAACGAACGACGGACCGTTTTCGACATTGGGCAACGAATTCTTGGTCGTTTCCCCAACCGGCATCTATGGCGTGTCGACGGATTTGTGCGTCCATTCGTTCGACAAATTCCACGCCATCGGCGCGGGGGAAGAAGTCGCCATCGGCGCAGCGTTCGCTTTGCGGGAAACATTGGAGAAAACGGGAAAAATATCTGTCGATGATCATGCAGTGCATTCCGCCGAATACATCGCAACATTCGCGGTCAAAGCGGCGGCGTTTCATAACAAACAATGCGGGTTCGGCATCGACTCGGATACGATCGCCTACACAGGGCCCCGACCGCAATGATGTATGTCGGCGACCAATCCCACCTGACCATTTTGCAAATGGCCGATGAATACCCGTATGCCTTGCAAAGAAAAGGGGCTTTCACTTGGTCAACCATCTATCTCGAAAAGAAAAACTACGAACCCAACTGCATGGGACCGTTCGACGGATATATCCGGTCGCGGCGAGAATCCGCCCGACGGAAATTAAGAACGATCGCAACGCGAAATGTCAAAGCGCGCCGATACCATGTGCAACAATTGATCGGGCGGCCGTGGGCTCCCCCGTGTGTTTGGGATCCGATGGAATGCTATAACAGCTTGCCGCTTGCGAAAACCATGGCACGAAAAGAAACCGAATGGTTGGGACGCGATCATGTTCGAATCTGGGATCATCTAACCGCCACCGATATACGAGATTACGCGCCATGAAGACCGAGACGGTTTACACCGTGCTGCAATTGCCGGAAGATTGGGTCGTTGTTTGTCGTACCGGACAACTGAAAGAAGCGTACAGAATCGCGGAAAATCGATCCGTCGATGGCGGCGATTGCATCGTCGTTACGGACAATGGGTTGAACATGGGCAAGTTTCGCAACGGCAACCCGATCATCGACGATTAGGAGATTCGAATGGAACTTCATGACATCCTCATAGCAGTCGGAATTCTCGTGTTGGCGGGATGGGTAGCATATATCCATCATATCGTCATAAAAATGTATGAAACTCTCGAGTTGATCATGAAAAACGAAAAACTTCAGACAAGGGCGACCGCGCGGATCGTCGGGATATTGGATATGATGGTGCGCGAAGACATGGCGCGCGAAGACGGGGAAAGAAACAAATGACGGGTAAGATAAAAGAATTAGACCCTGTTCGGGCAATCGGCGCGTTCATAGGAACCGTCATCGCCGGAAACGGGATGCAGTTTTTTTGGGAAAATCATCATCTCGAACATTCCAATATCGGGTGGACGGCGTGCGGGATGATCGTCATCTACCTGTCATGCGTTTTCAACTGGCGAAAAAAAGAATTTCGGGACATGGATTCGACCCCGTGAAAAAATCTTGCAACCCGAAGCGAAATCATGTATAATAACCGATCCGCCCATCGGGACACCGGCGGGCGGAACGCGTAAGTCATTGAAAAAAGGACAAAATATGGAAATGGCAAAAGATATTACGATCAAAGACGAACTGAAACGGCTGGTTGCGTTGCGGTATGACGAAACGAGCCCGATGGTGAAATGGATGCGGTTAGGGTTTGTTCGTTACGAGATCGTGCAAAGCATCGATGCCGTGGTGGAAGAAATCGCTCGCGATGTCAACCCCCCGAAAGACGGCGGCGAAGGCGCAAAGGGATCGATCCCGACATTGCCCCCCATCCCGCGCGTCATCGACCCCGGCGAAGCGCGCGGCGGCGATGAAGCCGGCGGCGAACGAAAACGCTACGAAACGCTACGGCGCACCGGGTCGTTCGAAGGGACATGGCCCGAAATGTGGCAAATGCTCGGCGAGATCGCAATGTTCGGCTCGCTTTGCAAACTTTTCAAAAAATACGCGGATGCGGGCAATTCGGCCGCGTTGCGCAGTTTTTACGCTTTGACGGTTGTTCCCGAAAACATGCACTATCATATCGGCGTCTATGTCGATTGGAACAACTCCGACAGTCTTCGCCGGTATGCGACGGTGTTGAAAGTCTATCAGCGTAAATACGGCATCGAAGATTGGGTGATCGAAGTATTCGAAAAAAGAAGTCATTTCGTTCAAGGATTGGAAAACGATCGAGACGAAGCGTTTATCAGTCATGTTCCAGACTTGGTGTTGCCGGTGTTAAATCATTTCGGACAGACCGAATCAAAATCGTAGTCGATCATCGAAAACGGGTCGCCCCCACCCAGCTTACCGCTCATGGGCTATCATGTTCAGGTCGCGCCTGAACTTTATTCACACAGGAGAAAAACGACAATGCTGATAACAAGCACTTCATATCCGTTCCAAAAAATAAAGGAATGGCACGCCGTAGGCGCCGAAGATCCGCGCATCATCGCGATGACGAAAGTGGTTAGGGCCGAAGACCGGCTTGAAAAAATCCACGCGCGCATCGCGGAACTTCGATCTTCGATCGCATCGCTGGAAGCCGACCGCAACGAAGCGGAGAAAGAACTGACGGAAGCGAAAAAACAAGTGCAAGACTTTGTTGCGGCAAGCCGATCGATCTGATGAAACTCGAAGATTTGGTTGATTTGAAGACGATTCATATCAGCCAAAAAGAAATTCCCCGTCCCGACGGATTGCAAGTCGGGTACGGGGAATCATCTTTGACGAGCGATCAGTCATGAAATCCCGTGTCGTCGATTTGTTCGACAAATCTGTCAAGGACGAAAAGAAACGCGCGAAGGTGCAACCGAAAGCCGAAGGCTTGACACTGACCGAAGGCGCAATGCTCGATCGATTGCGCCAACTTGCACGGAACGAAGAAAGCGGTTGGCACGATGGATTTGTCGAAAGCAACATGCTATTGCCCGACTTGCTGAAAACGACGACACCGGAAGAATTTGACGCCAAATGGCTGAAAGTGCTGCAAGCGCATAAATATAACCCAACTGATATGTCCAAAGAAGAATGGCACGATTTGACCGGAGGTGCCAAGCGATTGGGCGGCAACGGGATTTATGTGCTCGACGTGATATTCGTCAACTTGCATCCCAAATTCTATTGGCCGACTTTCCTTTATAAAGACGGGATGAGTTGTTTTCTCGATGCAATGACGTCACCGATGTTTCGGGGGCCGGGGGGCTTCCTGCTTTGCCGATACGCCGCCCGCTCGATCGACACCGGCGAACGCTACATCCCGTTCAAGACCGGCGCGCCGCCCCCGCTTGCGTAACAGATGATCGCCAACCAACCGGAGAGACTCTCATGTACATAAAATCCATTCTCGACCTTCTCAGTAAAAACATCACCGGCGAACTGATCGAGTATCTGTATCGTCTTGACGGCGTGGAAGCCGTGGTCTATCAGCTAAGCAACAAAAAATGGAGCAAAAACGAAGCGAGTTTGCAGTGCGTTTTCGAGCGTCCATTCGAAGAGACGGAAGAGTTGTTCGAAGTTTCCAAAATATGCAAGCAATGGAAAGAATCACACGAAATCGAAAACATATCGGTCAATGTCGGGTTCCCCGAAATCCCATCGTTGAGAACGGTCGAAGTCATTCTGAAAGTCCGATTTCCAAATTCCGATTACGGCGATGCGATCGATGCGCTGGCGGGCGATGACACCGACCGGATCAGAATCCCCAATGAAACATACATGCAAACGATTCGTGAAAAGATTCAAGGTGCAGAGCAGGCATAAACACCGGTGGCTTCCAGAACGGCACACCCATCTCGACATCGCCGAAGCGGTGCGTGACGCCCAAGCGTTGGCGACCCAGTGCGGCCGAGATACCCGCGTGATCGATTTGGAACTCGTTTACGAAGAACAAATGCCCGTCGTTTGGGATTCACCGACCGAAACGGAGAAATGACATGATCGCAGAAATTTGGATTGGCACGCTGATTATCGTGCTCGTGGTCGGGACGATCGGCGTCATGGAACTCGCGAGAAAACACGGCGTGAAAAAAGCCGATCGCGTTTGGTTCGAAAAAACCCACACCATCACGCAACCGATTTATATTCCCGCCGCGGACTTGAATGTGGTAAAATACAAAGTGCATTCTCGTTGGCGGTATTTTGAAAAGGGTCAATGGGAACTCGTTGCGGCGGTCGCAACGGTTGACGAAGCGATGGACATCGCGCGGCGATACGATCTCGATGACGAGCGAAGGATCGTTGCAGTGTATGAAGACATGACCGAAGAAGTGGTGTTTTCGTGTACCAACACGAAAAAAGAGAAAGTCATCGAATTCGACAAAGACGCCAACTGGCGTTCCAAAAATACCATAAAAGAGGATTGATATTATGAGCAGTCTCGATAGTCAAGCGGAAGCCAAGTTTTTTTCAGTCTATGATGCGATGATCGGGGCCGGCGCGTCGGTCGGCGATGCCACCAACGGCGCATTGATCGAAGCCAGGCGGATCAGCCCGACATGGGATTGGTGGTGAGTGCGAAAAAATGCCGAAATGTCGCCTGTCGGTAGACAAAATGGATTTTTTCTGAACTCATGGCTTCGGAAAAGAGACTTCGATACCTTCACCGGCTTCGGCAGGAAGCTTGGGATGTGTTTGGGTATGATTCGCCTGAAATGGAAGATGTCGATAAGTTGATCGAATATTGGGCATACAAAGACGAAGAAGATCCGCCGCCTTGCCCCCAGGCATTGCGCGCTGACATTTCAGGATTGAAGATCGAGATGGTGCGCGATCAAGGAGGCCAGCCGTGGGATTGGCGAGATAAAACATCCTGATCCAAGATGTCGATTTAGCGGTTTTATATCATGCCCGAAGCCAAGATCGATTCTCGTTGCATCGTTTGCGACATACCCATCGCGCAAACGAATCGCGGGCGTCAAAAAAAATATTGCTCCCCGGTTTGTTGCGTCCGCGCAAATCGGGGAGATTTCGGGCGTGCTTGGTTCATGCAGCGCTTGCTGCAATACTTCGACCGGCGGTCGGTAGGAATGAACTCGCGCCGGCATTGGGCGCATCGTTCGGGC
>MEIF01000062.1 GCA_001750645.1 Gammaproteobacteria bacterium AqS3 | reverse complement strand
CTTCGGCGGGATGCTGACACCATACTCTGAATACCGTCTCACCAGCGGGGACTACGGGTCGATCAGCCAGGTCGCCGGGGTGCGGTTCTCGAACAGCGACGCCCTGCAGTTCAGCCTGTTCAGCGAGCGCCACATCGCCCGCCCCGGCGAGACCCGCTCCCGCCTCGCCGTCGAACTCCAGAAGCGGTATTAGGGCGGATATGATGTGACCAGCGAGCAAATCAGTTTAATTTCAATTAAATTCTTTCTTCTTCGTTCAATTTAATCTAAATTGAAGCTTGCAGACACTCGGCATCGGTGCAGGCGCCGATTGGGGTTTTGATCCGAGCAAAAAACCAAAAACCGCCGCCGCGAATCTGTGCAGGGCCTGGCGATGACAGGTTGTGCTTTCACATTGGGGGAAAACACGAGCGGCTGTCGGCAGAGCCAGCCCAGGTTTGGAGCTGCTCCGCACTCCGACTGCCACAGCGGCATCGACTTATCGGTCGGCTCATCCACATAAACGTCAAACAAGTTGTAAATTAGGCGGCTTGCGTAAGACATTCACGCAAAGGAGGCTTACGATGAGTGGCTGGAGACCTATTGAAGACTGCCCAGATCCGAGGCAATTGGCACACGGCGAGCTGGCATCTCTCGCCGATGTTTGGAAGGCACAGCGGGGGGAATTGGAACAGCAAAAGGTATACCACGACTTCCTTGAGCGTCTCAAGCGCGAATGGTCCATAGAGACAGGCTTGATTGAACGCCTGTATACGATGGATCGCGGCATTACAGAAATGTTAATTGAACAAGGCATTAAAGCCAGTCTGATTTCACATAAAAACGACCCCAATTCCGAGCAGACCGCAGCCATGATCAACAGCCATAAAGATGCCATTGATGGGCTATTTGGTTTTGTCAAAAGCGAACGCGATCTGTCGACCGGCTACATCAAGGAATTGCACGTCGTGTTGACGGAGCACCAAGCCACAGCCACCGGGGTTGATTTGCAGGGTCAAAAAGTTGATGTCGAGCTTCTGAAAAGGGAGTACAAAAAACATCCCAACAACCCCACGCGCCCCGACGGCGCTGTCCATCATTACTGCCCGCCGGAGCAGACCGCCTCTGAAATGGACCGACTGATAGAAATGTATCAGGAATATCAAAATTACCCGCCCGAGGTTTTGTCGGCCTGGCTGCATCATCGCTTCACCCAAATTCACCCATTTGAGGACGGCAATGGCAGGGTCGCCCGCTCGCTGGCCTCGCTGGTATTCATCAAGGCCGGCCTGTTTCCGCTGGTGGTGCTCAATGACAATCGCTCCGAATACATCGAAGCGCTGGAGCGTGCCGATGCGGGCGATCTAAAGCCGCTGGTGGACTATTTCGCAACCCTGCAAAGAAAGGCCTGTCTGAAGGCGCTGAGCCTGTCGGAAAAGGTCACCCAAAAGCATCAATTGAACGAGGCCATCCAGTCTGCCGCCAACAAGTTGAGGCAGCGCCAAGATGCGCTTGTCAATGAGTGGTCGCAGGCCATGTCGCTTGCCGAGGCATTAAGAATTCAAGCCGAAAATAGGTTGGATGAAGTACTTGATCAATTAGAAGAAGAAATGGGAGAGAACAACGAATCGATCAGGTTTTACATTAACAGTACGGAGCACGGGCACGATCAAGATTATTTTCACCGCAATCAAATCATCCAGGTGGCCAATAAGCTGGATTATTTCGCCGACTTGGATCACTACAAAAGCTGGGTCTGTCTGAGCATCAAGATGGACGAAACAGGCAGCGATTCCAACCACACCCGATTGGTGATTTCATTCCACGGCTTCGGCCATGAATTTCGGGGCGTGCTGGCCTGCTCTGCGGTCTGGTACCAGAGGATCAAAACCGAGGAGGGCGAGCAGGAAAATATGCCGGCAGTGTCCGCCTCTGACGAGCTGTTTCAAATCAATTACCGAGAATCTCCTGAGGATGCCAAGCAAAGATTCGCCGACTGGCTCGAGGCCGCCATCATCCGCAGCATCAACCTGTGGACCCACTCATCGCTCTGAGGCTCGCTTCTCGGCGGATTTAATCAGCCCCTCCTGCTGGACTTTTTCCAGAGTCTCACCGGTGCGTTTTTCAGCCAGTCCCAGTAACTTCACAAAGACCTCCCCGTCGAGGATTTTCGTGTCGTGCTTCTCGGCATCCTTGAGTTTCTTGCTGGCGGTGCTTCCGGGGGTGCAGACCAGGTAGTCGGTGGTACTGGAGACGTTATTGGCAAACTTGCCGCCGAGGGCTTTGATGCGCTTCTCGGCTGCATCGCGCGTGCTGCCCCCCGGCAACTTACCGGTGATGACAAAGCTGAGCCCGTTCAGCGGGCCTTCAACCGAGGAGTCCTCCCCGTCCAGAACCGGTTCGGTCTCCGGATAGGTCACGCCGACCGAGAGCAGGTCCTCGATCAGCGCCCGGTTGTGCGCATCGGCAAAGTAGTCGTAGACCGACTGGGCGACGATCTCGCCAAACCCCTTGACGCCGGCGATGTCCTCGACCGAGGCATCCATCAGACGCTGCACGGAGCCGAAGCGCACGGCCAGCAGCTCGGCATTCTGCTCGCCGACGCTGTCGATTCCGAGGGCGTTGATCAGCCGCGCCAGCGTGGTGCTGCGCGAGGTCTCAATGGAGCGCATCAGGTTCTGCGCCGACAGCTCGCCCATGCGCTCCATTGCGGCCAGCTTCTCGGCGCGCAGGCGGAAGATGTCGGCGAAGGTCTTCAGGTCGCCGGACTCAAGCAGCCGGTCGATCAGGATTTCCCCGAATCCGTCGATGTCCAAAGCGCGGCGCGAGACGAAGTGGCTCAGCGCCTCCCGCTGCTGCTCCGGGCAGCCGCGCCGGTTGGGGCAGCGCCGCAGCGCCGTCTCGACGACCAGCTCCGCACCGCAGCCCGGGCACTCGGCCGGCGGGACGATGGCTCTGCGCCTGCTCTTCGCCGCCCGGCGCTCCCGCCTGACGACCTTGGGGATGACGTCGCCGGCGCGCTTCAGCCGGACGCTGTCGCCGATGGCGATGTCGAGCTTCTTGACCTCGTCGTAGTTGTGCAGCGTCGAGCGCGACACCCGCACGCCGCCGACCTGGACCTCGCGCAGCACCGCCACCGGCGTGACCGCACCGGTGCGGCCGACCGAGTGCAGCACGTCATCCAGCACGGTGGTGGCCTCCTGTGCGGCGAACTTGAACGCCAGCGCCCAGCGGGGCGCCCGCGCGGTCTGCCCCAGGTCTTTGCGCAGGGCATAGTCGTCGACCTTGACGACGACGCCGTCGGCCTCGAACTCCCAGCTGTCGCGCTCGGCCTCGAGCGCGCGGCAGTGCGCCAGGCAGTCCTGCCAGCGGTCGAAGGTCTCCGAGGATTCGCTGACGCTGAAGCCGAACCCGGCCAGGGCGCGCAGCGCCTCGCTGTGGCGCCGGGGCGCAGGTGCGGCGCCGCCCCGCCACTGCACCTGCGTGTAGGTGCAGAACTCCAGCGGGCGCTCGGCGGTGATGCGGCTGTCGAGCTGGCGCAGGCTGCCGGCGGCGGCGCTGCGGGGGTTGGCAAAGCCGACCTGGTCGGGGCGCCTGGCCGAGGCGGTTTTTCCGGCCTTCCCGGACTTGGCGCCGGCCTTGGAGGATTTGGACTTGGACTTGGATTGTTCGGCTTGGCGCGCCTGCTCCTCGGCGCGCCGGCGCAGCTGCCGGTTGAGCTCCTCAAAGGCGCTCTTGCGCATGTAGATCTCGCCCCGCACCTCGAGCACTTCGGGGACGTCCGGCCCCTGCAGCCGCTTGGGGATGCTGTCCAGGGTTCGTAGGTTCTCGGTGAAGTCCTCGCCGATGCGGCCGTCGCCCCGGGTCGCCCCCCGCACCAGCACCCCGCCGCGGTAGAGCAGCGACACGGCGACGCCGTCGAGCTTGGGCTCGCAGATGCAGTCGATGATGATGTCTTGCTTTTCCTTCAACTCGATCAGCTTGATCATGGCGGTGTCGGAGCGCTTCTCCGCCTCTTCTTTCTCCTGCTTTAGTTTTTGTTTGATCAGCTTGCGCATGGCGGTGTCAAAGCGCTCGAAATCGTCCTCGTTAAAGGCGTTGTCGAGCGAACCCATGGGCACCTCGTGGACGACCTGGGCAAAGCCGGAGGACGGCGCCGCCCCGACGGTCTGGGTCGGCGAGTCGAGCGTGATCCACTCGGGATGCTGCGCCTCCAGCGCGCGCAGCCGGCGCATCAGGTCGTCAAAGCTGGCGTCGCTGATTTGGGGGGCGTCCCGGCCGTGATAGAGGTCGTTGTGCCGGCGGATCTCGCCGCGCAGGCGCTCGATCTGGGCGCGGACATCCGCCTCGGCGTCGGCCTCGGGCTGCCCCTCGGGCTCCACCCCGGACCGCCCCTCGGACTGCCCCTCGGACTGATCGCCGCCGCCGGACGACAGGTTCGGCAGCGACAGCTGGCCGTCATCAGAGGCGCCGCCCCCGTCGCCCCCGCCTCGGCCCTGCCGAGCCATGCCCGGTCAGCCCCTCACCGGCGGGGACTGCCCCCGGCGTCGGGATCGGGTCGATCCATCTCCGAGGGGTCGAGGTCGTCGCGTTCGGAGCCTTCCTCATCAAAGCCGCCGTCGCCCTGCTCTGCCAGTGCGTCCCGCTCTCTCTGCAGGCGCTCGAAGCTCTCGATGTCATCGCGAAAATGCCGCAGCACCTGGCTTTCAGCCGAGCGGATCTCGACGTTCTCAATGTTGCGCAGCGGGGCGCGGAAGCGCCTCGACAGCTCCAGCCCCAGCTCGACCAGATCCTGGAAGAACACCGTCACCGGGTCGACCTCCATCGGCAGCGGCATGGCCAGCGTCAGCGAGCGGATGTTGGGATCGTCCTCGTCCTGAAACTTGCCGTTGATGCCGTCGAAGACGATGAATTTGGCCAGATACTCCGGCGATTCCAGCGCCAGCGGCCGGTAGAAGATGCCGTGCCTGCGGTGGTGTCGCAGCCCCAGCCCCTCCAGCTGGACGCGCACGTCATCAAAGCTGTGCGGCGAGGTCAGGTCAAGGTAGAGCGAGAGAAACTCGCTCGGCTCGGAGCTGAACAAATCCAGGTCCAGGCGCATCTGCACCTGCCCTGACGGCTCGGCCACCCCGGAATCGACGGGTTGGTCATCGTCCTCGTCCATGAAGGGTTCGTGCCGCCGCCTGGCCGAGCCCCTCACCGCCTGGCGCTGCTCGTGACGATTCCACAGAAAGGCGGCCAGCCCGAGCACACACCCGAGAAGCCCCAGGCCGATGAGAACCCAAGTGCCGTCCATTAGATGCTCCCCCCCTGCGGCGCCACTCTATCCACTTTATCCGCTCTGCTGCTGCAGCAGCTCGTCGGCCTGCTGCAGGTTGATGCCGACCACGCGGGAGACCCCCGGTTCGCGCATGGTGACTCCGTGCAGCAGCTCGGCCGCCTCCATCACGACTTTATTGTGCGTCACCAGCACGAACTGCACCTGCCGGGACATCTCGACGATCAGCCGGCTGAAGTTGAGCGAGTTGGACTCGTCGAGGGCGGCGTCGACCTCGTCCATGACGCACAGCGGCGCCGGGTTCAGCTCAAAGATGGCCAGCACCAGGGCGATGGCGACCAGCGATTTCTCGCCGCCGGAGAGCAGCGAGAGGGCGCGCGTGTTCTTGCCGGGCGGGACGGCCTCGATGCGAACGCCGTTCTCCTGATGCACCAGGTCGGCCTCGCCGCCGTCAAACAGCAGGCGGAACTTGGCGGTGAACTCCTGCCGGATGCGGGCGAAGGCGACGTCGAAGCGGCGCCTGGCCTCGGTCTCGATTTCGGCGTCGGCGCGCTCGAGCTCGGCGATGGCGGCCTCGATCTCATCCCGCTGCTGCTCGAACTCGGCCAGCCGGGTTTTCTCGACTTCGAGCTCCTCTGCGGCGGCGTAGTTGAGCGCCCCCAGCCGCTGGATCTTGGTGGCCAGCTGCTGCAGCTGCTCCTCCCAGTCCGCGGCGGCGGCGCCTTCGGGGAGTTCGGCCAGCACGGCCTGGGGATCGGCGTCCTGCAGCGCCGCTGCGGCGTGCTCCAGATCGCGCTCGGCAGTGGCCAGGCGGATCTTGGCCTCGTTGAGCGTCCCCTCAAACTGCTGGGCGGCCTCGCCGCCGGCCTCGATGCGCCGCTGCGACTCGCCTCGCTGATCGCGCGCCGCCGCCAGCGCCCCCTGGGCGTGGGAGAAGGCGGTCTCGGATTTGCCGGCCTCGTCGAGCAGTCCCTGCATCTGCGCGCGCTGCTGCTGCAGGGCGGCCTCGTCCTCGCCCGCCCGGATGCGCGCCTCATCCAGCGCCCGGTTCTGGGTCTCGAAGGCGGCGTCGATCGCGCCGATGCGATCCTGGGCGTGCGCCAGCCGGCCGCTGAGCGCCTCGGCCTCAACCGACAGCTCGCGCTGGCGCTGGTAGCACTCGTGCAGTCTGCGCTCAAGCTCGCGCCGGGCGCTGCGCTCGGTCTCAAGGATCTCGCCGAGCCGCTCGAGCTGCGGCTGAATCTCGGCCTGCTCGGCCCGGACGGCGGCCAGCGCCTCCGAGGTGCGGGACAGCTCGCCGGCTGTCTCGTCGCGGCGCACCTGCAGGGACTGCAGCGTTCGGGCGCCCTCCTCGAGCGCCTCGGTGCGGGCCCTGAGCGCGGTCTCGGCCTCGCGCACCTGGGACTGGAGTTCGCGCTGGTGCAGCGAGCCCTGCTGGATGGCCTCGGAGACCTCGGTCAGAGAGGCCCGCGCCGCATCGAGCTGTGCGCGCTGCTCGCCCAGCTGCCGCTCGGTCTGCCCGCGCCGCGACTGCAGCTCGGCGATGGCCTGGGTGCGCTCGGCGACGCCGATGACCTCGCCCTCGCCGCCGCGGCTGGCCCAGCCCCGACCGTAGAGGCGGCCGTCGGGCAGGGCGACGCGCTCAAAGCGCCCCAGAAGCTCGGCGACGGCGGCATCGTCCTCGGCGCGTCCGACCTGCCCCAGCAGGGCCAGCAGCGGGGCCGGGGCGCGCACCACCTCGGCCAGGCTGCCGGCGGGGATCTCCGGCTCGGGGCCGTTGCCGGACACCATGCCGAGTGCGCCGGAGTCGATCTCGGCCAGACGCACCAGCCAGGACTCATCAGCGACCGAATAGGCGTCGATCAGCCAGCCGAGGACGCGCTCGACGGCGCTCTGCCAGGCCTCCTCAACCTGAAGGTCGATGCGCTCAAGGCCGTGCTCCCGGCTCCAGCGCGCCGCACTGCCCGGGGTGTCGGCGGCGCCCTCGCGCCTGCGCAGCTGCTCCAGCTGACCGCTCAGCACGCCGATGCCGGCCTCGCACTCGGCGAGCGCGCGCACCGAGGCGTCGACGGCAGCCGAGGCAGCATCGCGCGCGGCGCCGAGCGCCGGGGAGCGCTGCCTCAGCTCGCCCAGTTGCGCGGTCAGATCCCGCAGCTCGTCGCGCGCGGCCTGGAGCTGATGTTCCAGCTGCGCGGTGTCCTCGGCGAGCGGCAGATCGGCGCGCACCGCCTGCATGCGCGCGTCGAGGTCGGACAGCGCCGCCTCGAGCGTGCGGCTGTTCTGCTGGCCGAGCTGGGCTGCGGTGGCCAGCTCCTGCGCCCGCACCGACAGCTCGGCGTGCAGGGCCTCGACGCCGGCGTCCTCGGACTGCGGCTGCACCCGCCGCAGCTCGGCCTCGATCTCGGCCAGGGCGCTGCGGTTGGTCTCCAGGGCGGCGGTGCACTCGGTCTGCTCGGTCTCGCGCACCTTGCGCTCCCCGGCGGCCTCGGCCAGGGCGCGCTCCAGCTCGGAGACGCGGGCGCCGCTCTGGGTGCAGCGGTTTTGGGCGCCGTCGAGACGCTCCTGGGCGACCTCGCGCGCGGCGCCCAGGCGAACCTGATCCTGCTGGGCGGCGTCAAAGCGCTCCTGCGCCGCATCAAAGGCGCGCTCCAGCTGCTCGTGCTGGGCGCGCAGGGAGAGCTGCTCGGCGCGGGCGTCCTCGATCGACTGGGAGGCCTGGCGCACCGCATTCTGACGATCGCCGACGATGCGGTGAAGCTCGCCCCAGCGCAGCGCCGCCAGCTGGGTGCGCAGCAGGCTCTGCTCGGTGCGCAGCCGGCGCTCGCGCTCAACCGCCCGGGTCTGATACTGCAGCTGGCGCACGCGGGCGGCGACCTCGTCCATCAGGTGGGAGACCTCGGCCAGGTGGCTGCGCGTGCGGGCAATGCTCTGCTGGGTCTGGCGGCGGTTTTCGCGGTAGGCCGACACCCCGGCGGCCTCCTCGATCTGCTCGAGCAGCGATTCCGGCCCGGCGGTGACCAGCTGTGCCGCCAGCCCCTGCTCGATGATGGAATAGGAGCGCGCCCCCAGCCCCGTGCCCCTGAAGACCTTCTGCACGTCCCGGCGGCGCGCCGTGCGGCTGTTGATGGCGTAGACCGAGGCGCCGTCGCTGGTCATCTGACGCCGCACCGAGATCTCCGAATAGGCCGCATAGCCGCCGCCGATGGTGCCGTCGGAGTTGTCGAACACCAGCTCGACCGAGCACTGCCCCATCGGCTTGTGCGCATCGGTGCCGCTGAAGATGACGTCGGGGCCGCGCGCCGCCCTGAGCGCCTTGGCCGAGGACTCGCCCAGCACCCAGCGGATCGCCTCGACCACGTTGGACTTGCCGCAGCCGTTGGGGCCGACCACGGCGCTGACCTGCGGGGTGAACTGCAGCGATGTCGGCGTCATGAACGACTTGAACCCGGCGATCTTGATCTCCCTGAGGTTCACGGCTGCGACCCGCTGTGCCCGGAGTCCTGGAGCGCCTCGGCGACCTCGGGCGGCATGTAGTTCTCATCGTGCTTGGCCAGGATCTGCTCGGCGCGAAACAGCCCCCCCGCATAAACGCCGGTGGCGACCATGCCCTGGCCCTCGGCGAACAAATCCGGCAGGATGCCGGTGTAGACGACCGCAATGTCGGCGGCAAAGTCGGTCACCACAAAGCGCACCTCCAGGTTCTCGTCCTGCCGCCGCAGGCTGCCCTCCCGCACCATGCCGCCGATGCGCACGCGCGAGCCCTCGACCACCTCGCCGGCGGCAAACTGCACCGGGGCGTAGAACAGGTTGATGTTCTCCTCGAGTGCGCGCAGAACGAGGGTGACGCCGAGCCCGGCCAGCGCCAGGGCGCCGAAGATCAGCAGCAGCCGGTTGCGGCGCTGAGCCTTCACCGCGACTCTCCGCTGTGCTCGGCGATGCGCTCAGAGATGCGCTCAGAGATGCGCGCACGGGCCCGTTCGCGGGCGCGCTGAAACAGACGGTGCGAGCCCAGCCAGGCGAGCCCCAGCACCAGCAGCGCCGCCGCATACGCCGACCACACCCAGGGGCCGTGGCCGCCCATCTCGAGGATCCGGATCAGAGCCTCAGGCACCGGCCAGACTCTCGCGCTGCCAATTGCTGCCGGCCTCCCGCTCCAGCAGCTGAGCCTGGGCGCGCAGCAGCACGCACAGGGCGCACAGGCACCACACCCCAAACAGGCTGGGCAGCAGCGGCAGCGCCATCGAGGTCTCCATCGCCGGGGCGCTGGTGACCGTGAAGGTGCTGGTCTGGTGCAGGCTGTTCCACCACTCGACGGAGTAGCGGATCACGGGCAGGTTGATGCTGCCGATGATCGCCAGAATCGCGGCCATGCGCTCGCCCTGCTCGGGGCGGCTGAAGGCGCGCTGCAGGGCGCTGTAGCCCAGGTAGAGCAGCAGCAGCAGCAGCGTCGAGAGCAGCCTGGGATCGCCCCAGATCCAGTAGGCCCCCCAGGTCGGCCGCCCCCAGATCGCCCCGCTGATGAGCGCCAGGGCGGTCATCCACGCTCCGATCGGGGCAATGGCGCGCCCCAGCACCGAGGCGATCTTGACGCGCCAGATCAGCGTCAGCAGCCCGCAGACCGCCAGCAGCAGATACATCGCCATGGCGGTCGAAACCGCCGGGACGTGGATGTAGATGATGCGCACGCTGTCGCCCTGGCGGAAGTCGGCCGGGGCCCAAAACAGCCCCCAGATCCAGCCCCAGGACAGAAGCCCCACCGCCCCCGCCGCCAGCCAGGGGCGCAGCCGCTCGGCGAGCCGGTAGAAGCCGGGGGAGGAGCCCCAGGCGTAAAAAATATGCAGGATTCGCCGGCTGGGGCGGTTCGGGGAGGCAGTCGTCTGCACCATTGGTCGCCCCCGAACAAATGCGGCGCGCATTGTAGTGTCTGGGGCTGAAAAAACCGCCCGTATCGAGGGAAAATCAGGCGAATTTCGCGGTCGTTTGGGGGCGGTTCAGTCGATCTGGGCGCGCAGGGTGAGCGCACTCAGCGCCACCCCCAGCAGCAGCTGGCCGACGCTCAGCGCCCCGAGCCACCACAGCACACCGGGAACGCTGCCGGCGCCGACGCCCAGGATCAGGCTGGGCAGCATGAGCGGCAGGATCAGCAGCGGCTGCAGCAGCGCCCCGGCGCCGTAGCCGAGCGCCGAGGCCAGCGAAGCCAGCCCCAGGAGCCCCGGCAGTGCGATCGCCAGCCCCAGAGAGACCGCCTCGGTCTCGGGGCTCCAGCCGGCGAAGCTCACCATGCCCAGGACGCCCATGACCAGCAGCGGAGCGCCGCAGAGCGCCCCCCAGACCGCAATCGTGCCGATCGACCACAGGCTCATCAGCCGGCCCGAGGCCGCCCAGCGCTGCAGCGAGCCGTCGCCGAGCGCCCCCCGGTGCATGGCGCCGGCGCAGGCCGCCAGGGTGATCGAGGCGCCGCTCCAGACCACCGCCCCGGCCGCGCGGGCCAGCAGATCCGGCCACGGCCCCAGCAGCGCGCCGAACAGCAGCAGGACGATGAGATAGAAACCCGGCACCACCCACAGGGCGTAGCGCTCGCTGCGGTGGCGCGCCCACTCCGAGCGCAGCGCAGTGCCCAGCTGGCGCGCAGGGCTCATGCAGGCGCTGACAGGTCGAGCTCGGCATCGGGTGCGACCCCCAGCGGGGCGTGCGAGGCGATGACCGCACAGCCGCCGTCCCGCAGGTGCCGCCCGATCAGCCCGGCAAACCAGTCCCGCGCCTGCGCATCCAGAGCTGTCAGCG
>MEIF01000061.1 GCA_001750645.1 Gammaproteobacteria bacterium AqS3 | reverse complement strand
TCGGTGTCCAGCGTCACCTCGGTGTTGCTCGGCTGAGCCAGCGTCACCGTGGCATTCGCCGAGGGCTCGCTGGTCAGCTTGACGGTGAAGGTGGCATTGCCCTCCTCGTCGACATCCAGCATGCCGTCGGCCTCGGAGAGCTCAAAGCCGGCGGTGTCCGTCTCCGCCACGCTCACCTCCACGCTGCCCTCGACGCCGGCGTAGTCGCCGCCCGAGGCCTTCAGCTCAATGGTCGCGGTGTCATCCGCGGCGTCATCGTCCTCGTCGGCTGTGACCGTCACGGTCTGGATCGTGCTCCAGTCGGTCGTCGAGAAGTCCAGCGAGGCTGGGCTGAATCTCACGTCGGTGTTTTCGGTGGCGCTGGGCTGCCCCAGATCCACCTTGACCGCCGCCGTGGGCTGGGTCTTCAGCCTGACCGTGAAGGCCTTGCTGCCGCCCTCGTCCACGGCCAGCGACGACACCGACAGGTCCAGCCCCTTGTCGTTGTCGGTCACATCCACCGTCACGGTGCCGGCGGCGCTGTCGTAGCCGCCGCCCGCAGCGCTCAGGCTGATGGTCGCCTCCTCGTCGTCGAAGTCGGCATCATCCTCGGCGACGCTCACCGTTACGGTCTGCGCCGTGCCCCAGTCGGTGGTGGTGAAGGTCAGCTCGTTCTGGTTGCTGGCTGTGCCGGTGTCGGTGTCGACCGTCACGTCGCTGTTGGTCGGCTGGGTCAGCGTCACCGTGACGCTGGCGGTTGGCACCGAGTCGAGCACAACCGTGAAGGTCGCGGTGCCGCCCTCGTCGATGTCCAGCATCGTCGCAGACAGAACCAACTTGATCTCGTCGTTGTCATCGACGTCGACCGTCAGGCTGCCGGTCTTGCCGGCGTAGTCGCCGCCGGCCGCCGTCAGGTTGATCGTCGCCGTATCGTCCGCGGCATCGTCGTCATTGGCGGCGCTGACCGTCACGGTCTGGGCGACGTTCCAGTCTGTCGTCGTGAAGGTCAGCTCGTTCTGGTTGTTGGCCGTGTCCAGCGTCACATCGGTGTTGCTCGGCTGAGCCAGCGTCACCGTGACATTCGCCGAGGGCTCGCTGGTCAGCTTGACGGTGAAGGGCGCGGTGCCCTCCTCGTCGACATCCAGCATGCCGTCGGCCTCGGAGAGCTTGAAGCCCGCCGTGTCGTTCTCGGTCACGCTCACCGACACGCTGGCCTCGACGTTGGCGTAGTCGCCGCCCGAGGCCTTCAGCTCGATGGTCGCGGTGTCATCCGCGGCGTCATCGTCCTCGGCGGCATTCACCGTGACGGTCTGGATCGTGCTCCAGTCGGTCGTCGAGAAGTCCAGCGAGGCCGGGCTGAATCTCACGTCGGTGTTTTCGGTGGCGCTGGGCTGCCCCAGATCCACCTTGACCGCCGCCGAGGGCTGGGTCTTCAGCTTGACCGTGAAGGTCTTGCTGCCGCCCTCGTCCACGGCCAGCGTTGCGGGCACATCCAGCCCGATGTCGTCGTCCTTCACATTGACCGTCACGGAGCCGGCCGTGATCCTCGTCCCGGTGAGGTCGATGGTCGCGGTCTCGTTGTCGGAGTCGGAGTCATCGCCGACGGTGATCACCACAGTCTGGGTGGCGTCCCAGTTGCCGTCGCTGCCGCCGGTGAAGGACAGCGAGGAGGCGCCGAGGGTGACGTCGGTGTTGCTCGAGGCCAGGCTGACGCTCATGTTCTCGCCCGGATCGGTCGCCAGCTCCACGGTGAAGCTGCCCGTGCCGTTCTCATCGACGTTCACCGATGTCGCCGACAGGATCAGGGCGACATCGTCGTCGTCGTTGACCGTCGCGCTCACCGAATTGGCCGTGATCCTGGTGCCGGTCAGGTTGATGGCGGCGCTCTCATCGGCGGTGTCATCGTCCGAGGCGACGGTGAGCGTCACGCTCTGGGCAGTGCCCCAGTTGCCGTCGCTGCCGCCGGTGAAGGACAGCGAGGCGGCGCTGAGGGTGACATCGTCGTTGGCCGAGGCCAGACTGACGCTCATGTCCTCGCCCGGCTCCGTCGCCAGCTTGACGGTGAAGCTGCCCGTGCCGCCCTCGTCGATGCTCAGCGAGGTCGGCGACAGGGTCAGGGCGACGTCGTCGTCGTCGCTGACATTGACCGTCAGCGAGGCGGCCATGATCCTCGTGCCGGTGATGCTGAGGTTCGCGCTCTCATCGGCGGTGTCGCTGTCATCGCCGGCGCTGACCGTCACGGTCTTCTCGGTGCCCCAGTCGCCGTCGTCGCCGCCCGAGAAGGTCAGCGCATCGGAGTTCAGGGTGACATCGCTGTTGCCCGAGGTCACGCGGACGCCCCGGGTCACACCGGGATCCGTCTTCAGCTTGATGGTGAAGGTGCCCGTGCCGTTCTCGTCGACATCCACCGAGGTCTCCGACAGGATCAGCTCGACATCGTCGTCATCGGTCACGGCCACATCCACCGTTTCGTGCTGAAAGCCCCCGCCCTCCAGGCTGATCACCGCGGTTTCGTCGAGGGTGTCATCGTCCGAGGCGGCCGTGACCGTCACGGTCTGGGCGGTGTTCCAGTCGCCGTGTTTGAAGGTCAGTACGTGGTTGCCCTTACTGTCGGCGGCGGGGCTGGTGATGGTGACGTCGCTGTTGTCCGACTTCAGATTGACATGTCTGTAGAAGGTCCAGCGGTCGGCAGGCTGGGCTTGCAGGGAGACTTCGAATGTTCTGCTGGCGCCCTCGCTCATTTTTATGACGCCCGAGGGTGCGTTCAGTCCGATGTCGTCATCCTTTATGTCTGCTACCGCATATTGGCCACTTCTGCCATGACGGATCAAACCGTTGTCCAATCCCGATCTATGATCGATGACCACGTTCGAGATGTCATTTGAGTCGTTGTCCTCCGCCGCTTTGAGTGTGAAGATCTTATCCGTTCTGTAATTCGATGGGGTGAAGGTCACGGTGGCCGAGCGAGCAAATGTGGTGCCGTCGGACGAGATCGTAAGCTTGGCATCTCCAGTCGAGAGTGTGACCGTTTTATTCCCGGGCGGCTCATCCAACATCCTATATTTGAACTCGGCCGTCGAGCCCTCGCCGACAATGGCGCGGCTGCCAACCTCCTGCGTCCTGATCTGCTCATACAGACTGACGGATAGCGACTTGGAGAGGACGTTGGTGCCGCCGATGCTGATGGTGGCGGTTTCATCGTCCGATGTGCTGTCCGAAGACGCCGTGACCGTCACGGTCTGGGGGGTCTTCCAGTTGCCGCTGCTGCCGTGCGTGAAGTTGATCGATGAGGGGCTGAACGAGAGCTGGGAATTGCTCGAGGAGATGCTGACGGTTCGATTCACACCCACATCATGGGCCAGCCTGACCGTGAAAGTCTTCCGGTCTGAAGTGTCTTCCCGCATTTTCAGCGTTGTGTCTGAAAGCACCGGCAGAACAGTCTTTGACGGTTGGACGATTTCAAAAGGGCTTTTGTTTACGTTGTAGCTGTTGCGATTTTCATTGCAGGTTCCAAATCCGGCTTGAGCCTGTGCTGTTGGGTCCTGATTAGTGCCGCTGCTATAGGCTACGCATATCTGCCCTCTAGTTCCGATATTAATGCCGTAATTGTTAGTGCCTGGCGCCATACGCCAGGTCAAATGACCCCGATCATTGGTATTGCCATAAACAATAACACCGCGCGAACAGTTGTTCGTAAGTTTTGTGACGTTAGTGCCGGGTTTTCGGTAATAGGTGATGCACTCATGCGCCGGCACCAGCCCTGCCACAGGGTCGTTGTCCTTGATCGTTCCGTTGATGTAGAGGTAATGAGCAAAGGAGCTTCCCCCAGCCCTTGGAATTTGGATGCGAAAACTGTCGTCTGTTGCATCAAGGTCCTCTTTTGCCGAGATGACGACATCCACCGGTTGTCTCCAGTTGTTCCTGCCAAATTGGATTCTCGCGTTATTCGCCTTGAAGAACCGTTTCGGGTTGGCGGTATCATCCCGGTACTCGTCGCGCGAACCGGCATCGATGAGAAGATCCGGGTTGTAGGTGTTGGTCGGAAACGGAGCAACCGTTACGAATTTCTGCAGCAGTCTGATTCTTCTCTGATTCTGGGTGCCCTCAACGCCCAGCTGCACTGTCAGCGTGATGGACTCTCCCTCCCGGATGGTGAGGTTGTAATCATCCTGATCGCCCGTGCCGGAAAAGATCACCGTCCCGCTGCTCTTGATTTTTATGATGGGGTTGGTTGAGTCGGCACTCACCACTGCGGGAAAAACGGCAAGGGCAATAAGCGCCGCGGATAGGATGCGTTTCATCGCTGAACCTCCCTCATTTGACTGGGTCTTGTTGGCAGGCCGGGACGGCATCTGACGATACCGATCTCCGGCGGCAGGGCGGCGGCGGCTGTCGAAACAGCGCCCGACAGCGGCGATAAAAGCCCGCCCGAGGCGGGGTGCGGGGCTCGCCCTAAATCAGTGTCTGCAGCGGCGCTGAGACGGGGGGGGTAGCCTGGGTTGGAGCGGGAATCGCTGGGGGCCTGTCTCGGCCGAGTCCGCCGATGAGCTTTGCAAGAATATTTGAGTGCCGTTTTCATCCCGGTCGCCCTCCCTGTTTTTGAGGCGCCGCCCCTCAGCAGCCGGACGGATTATATGCACAGCCTGTGACTCGCCCTGACAGCCGAGCGCCCGTCCGCGGCGGGCGGCAGCGCCCATTCGCCCTAGTAGCGCCTCCGCAGCTCAATGGCCAGATTAGAGCTGGCCTCGCCCCGATGGATGATCTGCCGCTCGCTGAACAGGCTCAGCTCGAGGGCGCCGCCGTCCGAGAACCGAACCCCGGCGACCTGGCGGATCGAGCCGCCCGACCCGCTGGTGAAGCGGTACTCGGTGTAGGGCGTCAGCATCCCGCCGAAGGCCCTCAGCCCGTAGCCCAAGCTGCCCGCCAGCCCGCGATCCTGACCCCGAACCTGGCGGCTCTGCCGGTCGGCCTCGTCGAGCCGGAAGGCCTCGTCCCGCTCCAGCAGGCCGTCCCCGTCGGGGGCGCCCCAGTGCGGGCCGAGGGCGAAGCCGAAGCCCCTGCCCCCGCTGTGCGAGTTCAGCCGCAGCTGGATGCTGGCGCCCCAGTCGCTGAGCTCCTCGGCGCTGTGCACGACGAGCGTGCGCAGGTTGACGTCGACGCTGAACCGGCCCGAATGCACCGAGGTCATCTTCAACCCGCCGGTCAGCTCAACGCCCGCACCCGTGATCCCGTCGCCGATGTCCAGCCGCATCAGAAGCGCCGCCCGCGGGGTGGTGCTCCAGGAGCTGCCGATATCCGCAAACGCCAGCTCCATCCCGCTCTTGAGCTGCATGCTGCTGACGCTCAGGCCGTTCAGCGGCGCCAGCGCCGAGCCGGACGTGCGCAGCGAGGTGTAGCCGAAGTCGCCCGACCACGACAGCGTGCTGCCGCCCAGCCGGGTCGCCGGCCAGCTGCCGCCGGCGACCACCATGTACATCGACAGGTCGGCGCTGCCCTGCAGACGGTCGGTCTGATTCAGGGTGGCGTCGCCGTCGGCCAGCCCCAGCATGATGTGGCCGCGGCCGCCGCGGCGGCCGCCCTCAAACTCCATGTAGGGCATCACGATGATCATGTCGGTCTCGATGCTGGCGCCGAGGTGGGCCAGCGTGTAGTCCGAGTCGCTGCTGCTCGATGAGTAGGCCACGCCCGACAGGTTGCCTCTGTCGGTGCGCCGGTCAAAGCCGAGCCAGGCGCTGCTCTGTGCGCCGTCGAATTCGACCCCGTCGCCGGCGCCCGAGAACTCGCCGGCGTCGACCCGACCCCAGACCGACCAGTCAGAGCCCGCACCGAGGGCGTAGCTGAAGCTGCTGAGCAGGGCGCCGCGACCGGAGGGCGGGGACGATGAGGCACCGGCGCCGCTGCGCAGCGGGCGGCCGTTCTCGAGCCGCACCCCGCCGAGCCAGTCGCCGCTGTGGCGCTCGGCGCCGAAGCGGTCCTCGGCGAAGCGTCTCTGCGAGGCATCCTGGGCGCCGGTGCGGCCGGCAAATCCGGCGACCAGATCCTGTGCCAGCGAGCGGTCCAGGGCGACCTGCCGACCCGCCACCGTGGCGGTGCGCCCCCCGCGCGGGGCGTCAAACCTCAGCGCAATGGTGCTGCTGCTGGCCGGCATCAGGTTGGCGGCGATCGTCGCCAGCTGCAGTGCGGCGGCCTCCTGCTGCTGCTTGAGCGTGGCGCCCCTGTCGTCGTCGGCGACCGTCACCGTCAGCGAGGTGTTCATGAAGCCCGTGCCGCTGAGGCGGATCACCGCACTGTCGTCGATGTCATCGCTGTCATCGGCCGCGATCACCGTGACGGCCTGATCGGCGCCCCAGTTGCCGTCGCTTCCGGCGGTGAAGCTCAGCGCGGTCTGGTTGCCCGAAGTGTCGGGGTCGGTGTCGATGGTGACGTCGTCGTTGTCCGATGTCAGGTTGACGGTCACGGCGCCGCTCGGGCGCAGATCAAGCCTGGCCCTGAAGGTTCCCGACGCCCCCTCGTCGACGGTCAGCAGCGCCGGCGTGAAGATCAGCTGCGGGATGTCGTCGTCGTCGACGGTGACCGTCATGCTGCCGCTGACGCCGTCATAGCCGCCGCCTGAGGCCGTCAGACTGATGGCTGCGGTGTCCTCATCGACGTCGGCGTCCTGGGCGGCGCTGACCGTCACGGTCTGGGGGTCTTTCCAGTTGTCAGTCGTGAAGTCCAGCGAGGCCGGGGTGAAGCTCACCTCGTTGTTGGCGGTTCCGCCCTGCACCAGCGCCACCATGACATCGCCGCGGGGCGGTGCATCCAGCTGCACGGTGAAGGCGCTGCTGCCGCCCTCGTTCACGGTCAGCGATTCCGGCGTGAGCACCAGCCTGAGCATGTCGTTGTCGTCCACCATCACCATCAGGCTGCCGGTGACGCCCTCGTAGTCGCCGCCGGCAGCCGTCAGCTCAATGGTCGCGGCATCGTCATCGACATCGTCGTCATCGGCGGCCCTGACCGTCACGGTCTGGGGGTCCTCCCAGTTGGCCGTCGTGAACATCAGGGTGTTCTGATCGCCGCCGGCGACGGCGTCGGTGTCGAACGTCACGTCGTCGTTGGCGGCGCCGTCAGTCGGCTGCGACAGCATCACCTGGACATCGTCAGACGGCTCGCTGGTCAGCCTGACCGTGAAGGTCGCAGCGTCCTCCTCGTCCACATCCACGCCGGCCCTGGAGGTCATCAGGCGGGCGGTGTGGTTCTCGGTCACGCTCACCTCCACGCTGCCCTCGACGCCGGCGTAGTCGCCGCCCGAGGCCGTCAGCTCAATGATCGCGGTGTCTTGCACGGCGTCGGCGTCATCGGCGGCGCTGACCGTGACGATCTTGCTCCTGCTCCAGTCGTCGGCCATGAAAGTCAGCGACGTCGGGCTGAATCTCACGTCGGAGTTGAAGCGGTCTCTTGACTGCACCAGATCCACCGTCACCGTCGCCGAGGGCAGGGTCTTCAGCCTGACGCCGAAGACCTGGCTGCCGTTCTCGGGGACGGCCAGCGTTGTCGGCAGGTACAGCCCGATGTCGTTGTCGGTCACATTCACGGTCACGCCTGCGCTCACGCCGCCGTAGCCGCCGCCCGCCGCCGTGAAGCTGAGGGTCGCGGTGTCGTTGTCGGAGTCGTCGTCCTCGACCGCGTTCACCGTCACGGTCTGGGCCTCTTTCCAGTTGGCGGTGGTGAAGGTCAGCGAGGTGTCGTCGACCATCACGTCGATGTTGCCCGGCTGCACCAGCGTGACCGTGACGTTGCCGCTGGGCACCGAGCCCAGCACAACCGTGAAGCTGGCGCTGGAGCCCTCGTTGACCTCCACTGTCGACTGCGAAAAGACCAGCTCAATCTCGTCGTCATCGTCGACGCGGACTGTCAGGCTGCCGGTCTTGCCCGCGTAGCCGCCGCCCGAGGCGCTCAGGTTGATGATCGTGATGTCGTTGTCGGCGTCGTCGTCATCGGCGGCGCTGACCGTGACGGTCTGGGCGATGTCCCAATCGATCGTCGTGAAGCTCAGGGAGTTCTGGTCGTCGGCCATGTCGGGGTCGGTGTCGACCGTCACGTCGTCGTTGGCGGCGCCGTCATCCGGCTGGGACAGCGTCACCATGACATCATCCAACGGCTCGCTGGTGAGCCTGACCGTGAAGGTCGCACTCTTGGTTTCGCCCAAATCCAGCATGCCGTCGCTCTCGGAGAGCCCAAAGCCGGCCGCGTCTCTCTCTGTCACGGTCACGGGCAGACGCCTGATGATGCCGGTGTAGTCGCCGCCCGAGGCCGTCAGCTCAATGGTCGCGGTGTCCTCCACGGCATCCCTGTCATCGACCGTATTGACCGTCACGGCCTGGGTCGTGCCCCAGCTGGTCGTCGTGAAGATCAGCGGCAGCGGGCTGAAGCTCACATCGGAATTGCGGCTGTCGCTCGGCTGCGACAGCGTCACCGTGACCGTCGCCGAGGGCCGGCTGTTCAGCTTGACCATAAAGGTCTTGCTGCCGCCCTCGCGCACGTCCAGCGCCGCCACCGACAGATCCAGCCCCTTGTCGTTGTCGGTGACATCGACCGCCACGCTGGCGGCGGAGGCGGCGCTGTCATAGCCGCCGCCTGCGGCCGTCAGGTCGATGACCGCGGTTTCATCGTCGAAGTCGGCGTCATCCTCGGCGGTGCGGACCGTCACGATCTGGGGGTCCTTCCAGTTGTCCGTCGTGAAGGTCAGCGAGGTTTCATCGACCGTCACGTCGGTGTTGTCCGGCTGCGACAGCGTCACCGTCACGCTGGCGCTGGGCCGCGCCTCCAGCTGCACGGTGAAGGTGCTGCTGGCGCCCTCTTTCACGGTCAGCGATGCCGGCGTGAGCACCAGATCCGACCTGTCGTTGTCGTCGACTTTGACTGTCAGGCTGCCGGCCTTGCCCTCGTAGTCGCCGCCCGCAGCCGCCAGTCTGACCATCGCAGTATCGTCCGCGGCATCGTCGTCATCGGCGGCTCTGACCGTGACGGTCTGGGGGTCTTCCCAGTTGGCGGCCGTGAAGGTCAGCGAGGTTTCATCGACCGTCACGTCGGTGTTGTCCGGCTGGGACAGCGCCACCGTGACACGCGCCGAGGGCTCGCTGGTCAGCCTGACTGTGAAGGTCGCACTGTCCGCCTCGTCCACGTCCAGGCGGGCCTCGGAGAGCGACAGCTCTGCGATGTCGTCGTCGTCCACGCCCACCCTCACGCTGCGCTTGATCCCGGCGTAGTTGCCGCCCGAGGCTGTCAGGTCAATGGTCGCCCTGTCATCGACGGCGTCGTCGTCGCCGGCGGCTCTCACCGTGACGGTCTGGATCGTGCCCCAGTCGTCGGTCATGAAAGTCAGCGATGTCGGGCTGAATCTCACGTCGGTGTTGGTGTCGTCATCCGGCTGGGACAGGGCCACCGTGACCGTCGTCAAGGGCCGGCTGATCAGCTTGACCGTGAAGGTTCTGCTGCTGCCCTCGGTCACGTGCAGCGATGCCGCCGACAGATCCAGCCCCTTGTCGTTGTCGGTGACATCGACCGCCACGCTGGCGGCGGCGCTGTCGTAGCCGCCGCGCGCAGCCGTCAGGCTGATGGTCGCGGTCTCGCTGTCTTCATCGCCATCCTCGGCGGCGCTGACCGTCACGGTCTGGGCGTCCCTCCAGTTGGCGCTGGTGAAGGTCAGCGTGTTCTGGCTGCCGGGCGCACCGCTGTCGGTGTCCTCGACCCTGACGTCGGTGTTGCTCGGCTGGGCGAGCGTCACCGTGACGCCGGCGGTCGGGACCGAGTCCAACTTGACCGTGAAGGTCGAGGTGCCGCCCTCGGTCACGTCCAGTGTCGTCGCAGACAGGATCAGCGCAATCTCGTCGTTGTCGTCGACGCTGACAGTCAGGCTGCCGGTCCTGCCCTGGTAGTCGCCGCCGGAAGCCGTCAGGTCGATGGTGGCGGTTTCATCGGCAGCGTCGTCGTCATCGGCGGCGCTGACCGTGACGGTCTGGGGGTCGTCCCAGTCCGAGACCGTGAAGCTCAGGGAGTTCTGGTCGTCGGCGGTGTCGGGATCGGTGTCGAACGTCACATCGGTGTTGGCGGTGCCATCAGTCGGCTGCGACAGCCTCACCATGACATCATCGGAGGGCTTGGTCTTCAGCTGCACGGTGAAGGTTGCGACGCCCTCCTCGTTCACGTCCAGGCGGGGCTTCGAGATCTTCAGCTCTGCGGTGTCGTTCTCCGTCACGGTCACCGACACGCGGTCGGTGACGCCGGCGTAGTCGCCGCCCGAGGCCGCCAGCTCAATGGTCGCCGTGTCAGTCAGGGCATCGTCGTCATCGGCGGCTCTGACCGTCACGGTCTGGATCGTGCTCCAGCTGCCGGTCGAGAAGTTCAGCGCTGTCGGGCTGAAGCTCACGTCGGTGTTCTCGGAGCCGCCCGGCTGCCCCAGCCTCACCATGACCGGGGCCGAGGGCCGGGTATTCAGCTTGACCGTGAAGCCCTTGCTGCCGTTCTCGTCCACGGCCAGCGACATCACCGACAGATCCAGCCCGATGTCGTTGTCGGCGACATCGACCGTCACAGAGCCGGCGGCGCTGTCGTAGCCGCCGCCCGCAGCCGTCAGGCTGATGGTCGCGGTCTCTCTGTCGGAGTCGCTGTCCTCGGCGGCGCTGACCCTCACGGTCTGGGCATCCCTCCAGTTGGCGGTGGTGAAGGTCAGCGTGTTCTGGCTGCCGGGCGTGCCGCTGTCGGTGTCCTCGACCGTCACGTCGGTGTTGCTCGGCTGGGCGAGCGTCACCGTGACGCTGGCGGTCGGGACGGAATCCAGCGCAACCTTGAAGGTTGCATCGCCGCCCTCGGCCACGTCCAGGCTGGTCGCTGACAGGATCAGCGCGATCTCGTCGTCGTCGTCGACGCTGACTGTCAGGCTGCCGGTCTTGCCCTGGTAGTCGCCGCCGGCCGCCGTCAGGTTGATCGTCGCCGAGTCGGCGGCGGCATCGTCGTCATCGGCGGCGCTGACCGTGACGGTCTGGGGGTCGTCCCAGTCCGAGGCCGTGAAGCTCAGGGAGTTCTGGTCGCCGGTCGTGCCGGGGTCGGTGTCCAGCGTCACGTCGGCATTGGCGCTGCCGTCAGTCGGCTGCGACAGCGTCACCGTGAC
>MEIF01000006.1 GCA_001750645.1 Gammaproteobacteria bacterium AqS3 | reverse complement strand
GCCATCCCAGAATTTTCATCCGCGCTTCCAAATGATCAATCCGCGCACTCAAATGACTAATCTCTCCCTTCATCGTTGTCTTATCCACGATGCACTGTCTGTCGTGTGCAACCAAGGCTTCTTTGTTTTCATCCAGGGCTTTTTTGTTTTCATCCAAGGCTTTTTTGTTTGCCTCTATAGCATTTTTATTTGCCTCTATGGCATTTTTGTTTTCCTCTATGGCATTTTTGTTTTCCTCCAAGCCTCTTCTATTTTCTTCTTTTGTCTCATTTATGGCGGCTTGTAATGTTTCGAACTGATTCTTGTTGGTCTCTATAAAACTATTTATTCGCAAATCCTGTGCCTGGAATTGCTGCCTGCAGTCATCTAGGAACTCGCTGATCCGCAAATCCTGGGCTTGAAATTGTCTCTGGCAGGCTTCTGTGAACTCATTTATTCGCAGATTCTGTGCTTGGAATTGCTGCCTGCAGTCATCTAGGAACTCGCTTATGCGCAGATCCTGTGGCGTGGGAGTGGGCGTGTCCGCATCCTGCGCACCGGGGGTGTGCTGGTTTTCCATGGTGCTGATCTCCTCATATCTTGGAGGGGCGGGGAGCTGTGTTCCCCGTTGAAGCGGGCGAGTATATGCACAAAAGCTGGGACGGCGATGGGACTGCCCCCGGGTCACTGCAACTGAATGGGCTGCCGGTTCGAATCCCGCCGGGGCTGAACGCCCCCGCCTGAAAAAATCAGGGCTCAGAGGCTGCGGTCGGCCCGCCGCACCTGCAGACGGCGGCTCTGAGGCAAGACTGCATATCTCCGGCACTGCGGGATCAGCCGGGCGGGGAGGTTTATACTCGCCGCCGTTCTGCACCGGAGCTTCGGGCAGCTTGAGTGCAGCGGGCGACAACTTCAGGGAATGGTGCTGGGCGCTGTTCGAATGTGCGCGCAATCCGTATTACATCCTGGTCGTCATCTACGTCTTCGGCCCCTATTTCACGCAGGAGGTGATCGGCGACCCGATCAGGGGTCAGGCTCTGTGGGGCTACATCAACGGCGTCAGCGGTGCGGTCGTGGCGCTGTGCGCCCCCTTCCTCGGCGCCATGGCCGATCACCTCGGCCGGCGCAAGCCCGGCATCGCCATTGCGGCGCTGGTCATGGCCCCGGCGGTCTTCATTCTGTGGTTTGCGGTTCCCGGCGCCGCCGGCGCTGCGGTGCTGCTGATCGCCCTGACGCTGACGCTCGCCGGCATCTGCTACGCCTTCAGCGAGGTGCTGCACAACGCCATGCTGGTCACGGTCGCCCCCAACACGCTCGGGCGCGCCTCGGGGCGGGGGCTGGCCATGGGCAATGCCGGCTCGGTGACCCTTCTGGTGCTGGTGTTCTTCGGCATTGCGCTGCCGGCCAGCGGGCTGTTTGACTGGGCGATACTGCCGGATTCGCCCTGGTTCGGGCTGGATCCGTCGACCGCCGAGGACCGCCGCATCGTCGGGCCGATCTGCGCGGTCTGGCTGCTGATCTTCACGCTGCCGCTGATGCTCTGGGTGCCCGACGCCCCTGCCGGGGCGCCGTTCGGCAGGGCCATGCGGCTGGGGCTGCAGGACCTGCTCGAGACCGTGCGCGAGGCGCGGCGCTACGCCAACATCATCCGCTACCTGCTGGCGCGCATGCTGTTCAACGACGGCAAGATGGCGATCATGACCTTCGGCACCATCTACGGGGTGGCGCTGTTCGGCTGGGGCATCATCGAGCCGCTGCTGCTGGGCATCGTGCTGAGCGTGGTCGCCGTCATCGGCGGTCTCATGGGCGGGGTCATGGAGAACGCCATGGGGTCGCGCCGTGCCCTGCTCATCGATCTGGGCATCATCGCCGCGACGCTCATCTTCACCCTGCTGCTGACGCCCCAGGGCTTCCTGTTCGCCGACATCGACGGCTTTGACGCCCAGGTCCTGCCGCTGCCGTGGTTCAACACGCCGGCACAGCTGCTCTACGTCGGCATGTCCTTCCTCTACGCGCTGTTCATCACGGCGGCCTATGCCAACAGCCGCTCGCTGCTGGTGCGCATCGCCCCGCCCGAGTCGGTGACGCGCTTCTTCGGCCTCTACGCACTCTCCGGCCAGGTGACCGCCTTTGCGGCGCCGCTGGCCATCGGCCTGCTGACCGCCCTGACGCAGAGCCAGCGGGGCGGGATGCTGATCATCTTTGCCTTCCTCGCCGCCGGGATCTGGCTGCTCTGGGGGGTCAGGGAGGCGCGCGAGTCCTAGCCTGCGGCCGGCGCTGCGGCAGGCCGGCGGTGCAACGCCACTACAATGCGCGCCGCTTGCAGCGAACCGAGCAGAATCCATGGCCAAAAATCACAATCTGGGCTTCCCCCGAATCGGCGCCCGGCGAGAGCTCAAGATGGCGCTGGAGGCCTACTGGGCCGGCCAATCCGGCCAGGACGAGCTGCTCAAGGTCGGGTCGGAGCTGCGCAAAAAGCACTGGCAGCTGCAGGCCGATATGGGCATTGAGCTGGTGCCGGTCGGCGACTTCGCCTTCTACGATCAGGTCCTCAACACCTCCTGCATGCTCGGTGCGGTGCCGCCCCGCTTCGGCCACCGCAGCCCGGATCCGGTCGACCTTGACACCATGTTCCGCATGGCGCGCGGGCGGGCGCCCAGCGGCGCCGACGCCGCGGCCTGCGAGATGACCAAGTGGTTCGACACCAACTACCACTACCTCGTCCCGGAATTCGACGCCGATCAGCAGTTCCACCTGGGCAGCACGATGCTGCAGGACGAGCTCGCCGAGGCCGAGGCGCTCGGCATCGCCGCCAAGCCGGTGCTGCTGGGGCCGCTGAGCTACCTGTGGCTGGGCAAGAACCGCAGCCACCAGGGCGACAAGCTCGAGCTGCTCGAGCGGCTGCTGCCGGTCTACAGGCAGATCCTCGACCAGCTCGGCGAGCGCTGGGTGCAGATCGACGAGCCGGTGCTCTGCCTGGACCTGTCGGATCAGTGGCGCGAGGCCTTTGCGCACGCCTACCAGTCGCTCTCCGGCGCCGGGGTGCGCACGCTGCTGGCGACCTACTTCGGGGCGCTGCGCGAGAACATGGAGACCGCTGCGGCGCTGCCGATTGACGGGCTGCACCTGGACGGCGTCCGCGCCCCCGAGCAGCTGGTGCACGCCGATGCGCTGCTGCGCCCCGATCAGGTGCTCTCCGCCGGCGTGATCAACGGCCGCAACGTCTGGCGCAGCGACTGCGCCTCGATCATCGAGCGGCTCAGGCCGCTGCAGGAGACCCGCGGCGACCGGCTGTGGGTCGCCCCGAGCTGCTCGCTGCTGCACACCCCGGTCGATCTGGATCAGGAGGACACGATGGACCCCCAGGTGCGCGAGTGGCTGGCCTTTGCGGTGCAGAAGGTGCGCGAGATCTCGCTGATCACCCAGGGACTCAACGGCGCGCTCGACGCCGAGGGCGAGGCCGAGCTCGACGCCAACAGCCGTGCCGTCGAAACGCGCCGCAGCTCGCCGCTGACGCACCGGGAGGCGGTGCGCAGCCGCATGGCCGGCCTGTCCGAGGCGGACTACTCGCGCCGCAGCCCGTATTCCGAGCGCGCCCCGGTGCAGCGCGCCCGCCTGGATCTGCCGCTTTTCCCGACCACGACCATCGGCTCGTTTCCCCAGACCGAGGACATCCGCCGCACCCGCGCCCAGCTGCGCACAGGGGAGATCGACCAGGCCGAGTACGAGGCCCGCATGCGCGCCGCCATCGAGCACCACATCAGCGAGCAGATCGAGCTCGATCTCGACGTCCTGGTGCACGGCGAGGCCGAGCGCAACGACATGGTCGAGTACTTCGGCGAGCTGCTCGGGGGCTATGCCGTCTCGCGCTTCGGCTGGGTGCAGAGCTACGGCTCGCGCTGCGTCAAGCCGCCGATCCTCTACGGCGACGTATACCGCCCGGAGCCGATGACGGTGCAGTGGATTCAGCACGCCCAGTCGCTCAGCGAGCGGCCGGTCAAGGGCATGCTGACCGGCCCGATCACGATGCTGTGCTGGTCATTCGTGCGCGACGACCAGCCCCTGCACGAGACCGCCGGCCAGCTGGCGCTGGCGATTCGCGACGAGGTGCGCGACCTTGAGGCCGCCGGCATCGGCATCATCCAGGTCGACGAGCCGGCGCTGCGCGAGGGGCTGCCGCTGCGCCGCAGCGACTGGTCGGTCTATCTCGACTGGGCGGTGCGCAGCTTTCGCCTGTCGGTCTGCGTCGCCGAGGATGCCACGCAGATCCACTCGCACATGTGCTACAGCGAGTTCAACGACATCATGCAGTCCATCGCCGACATGGACGCCGACGTCATCACCATTGAGAACTCGCGCTCCGACATGGAGCTGCTGGCCTCGCTGACCGACTTCGAATACCCCAATGACATCGGCCCGGGGGTCTACGACATTCACAGCCCGCTGGTGCCCGAGCGGGAGCACATCGTCGAGCTGCTCGATCAGATCTGCCGGCACCTGCCCGCCGAGCGCGTCTGGGTCAACCCCGACTGCGGCCTGAAGACGCGCGCCTGGCCCGAGGTGCGCTCGGCGCTGGGCAATATGGTCGAGGCCACCAAGATCGTGCGTCGCCGGCACGCCGAGTAGGGCGGGTTTCGGCGGCCGCGCAGCCCGCACGATTTGCGCGCCCGTATCCCCAGCGTTTCGACAGCTTGCCCCAGCCCAGCGCCCAGATGTTCGTCAGGAGCACGACCCCACAGCTTGTGCACAGCCGATTCATAGAGATTTCATAGGGGTTTCAATCGACCTGCTCGCTCCGTCGAAGGGGGTGTGGAGACCCCCTGGAAACGCCAAAAAAACGCTCTCAGCGTGCAGTCCCGCCGCCCAAAAGGGAGAGTGCACAGCCGCTGAATATCTTGTGTGAAAACACCCAAACCGGAGGGGCTGGGGCGTATCCCTGCCATTTTTCAGATGATTCGCTTTTTTATCCCGCTGCGCTGAAAAATATTTTCAGGCCAAAAAGTGCAGTCATTGGCGGGTGATACGGCACGGGAATCCGCGCATTGGCGGCATTGCACCGAGAAAACCGCCGGTTTTTGGAATATTTTATAAACCCCTGAATGTACTGAAATTTATTAATTTTTTAATATCTGGATAATGGTGCCGAAAGCCGAAAACCGGCAGAATAACAGGGGGCGCGAAGCCCGACGCACCCGCAAAGGCGATCCGCACGCCGATCAGCGAGATGCACCCGGTTCAGCAGAAACCAATATTTTCGTGTTGCAATATGCCGCTGTTTCGGGCATATTCACGCGAATAAAAAAGCCCCAAACCCCCTTAAGTTCGGGTTTGAATCTGACGACAGCCCCCGCATGGGGGCTTGTTGTTATTCGTGTTTTATCTGGAGAATTTTCAGCGATGCCGAAGCGGGCGAGACGCATATATTTTTTTGTCGGCAAGTTTGCATGCCAGGAATTGGCGCTGCGGCGCCCGCCGCTAGACTGAATCGGTTTACATGGCTTCGGAAGAGGGAATTTCTAATTCAAACGCTACTACACGCGCACGCGCGCGCGTAAAGAGCAGCCCCTCCGACCGCAATCGTTCACACCAGCCCACCCGCATCACCCGCATCACCCCCATCACCCGCAGCGCCCTGCGCCGCAGCCCGGGTCGCCGCGCCATCGCAGCCGGACTGCTGCTGCCGGCCGGCGCCGCCTACGCCCTGCCCGAGAGCGAAAACCTGCGCCGCGGCGAGGCCCAGTTCGAGCGCGACCCCCAGTCGCTGACCATCCGCCAGCAGAGCGCGCGCGCCATCATCGACTGGGGCAGCTTCGGAATCGACGCCGACGAGCGCGTCGAATTCATCCAGCCCGATCAGGGCTGGGTGCTCAACCGCGACCGCTCGGGCGTCGTGTCCAGCATTCTCGGCGAGCTGAAATCCAATGCCGGCGTGTTTCTGATCAACCCGCACGGCGTGCTGATCGGCGAGGGGGCGCAGCTGGACGTCGGCTCGATGGTGCTGACCAGCGCCGATGTCAGCTCGGAGGATGAATTCGGCAGGTTCATGGCCGGCGAGCGCCTGTCGCTGACCCACGGCAGCCGCTCGGCCGAGAGCCGCCTGATCAACCAGGGCGAGATCCGCTCCTCCGGCGGCGGCTTCATCGGGCTGATCGGCGCCCAGGTCGAGAACCGCGGACGCATCGCCGCGGCGGGCGGAACCGTCCAGCTCGGCAGCGCCCACAGCTTCTTTCTCGACTTCACCGGCGACGGGCTGATCCACTTCGAGGCGCAGCCGGGCGGCTGGGCCGGGGGCGACGCCGGCATCACGCAGACCGAGGCCGGCAGCATCGCCGCCGAGACGGTCATGATCTCGGCGCACCACGCCGAGGGGGTGCTGGACCAGGTCATCAACCTCGACGGCGTGGTCTCGGCGCGCAGCATGGCCTCGGGGGGCGGGCGCATCACCCTCGACGCCGGCGCCGGCAGTGCGCGCATTGGCGGCGCCCTCGATGCCGGCGGCGACGTCGCCGGCGAGCCCGGCGGCAGTCTGCGGCTCTCGGGGGCGGGCATCCTGCTGCGGGACGGCTCAACCCTGCGCACCAGCGGCGCCGGCGGGGCCGGGACGATACGCATCGGCGACGCCGACAGCCGGCAGGTCTTCCTGGATCCCGGCGCCGCCATCGAGAACACCCAGGCGCCCTCGGCGGCGCCGGCGGTTCCGGGCACGGTGGTGCTGCGGGGCGATGCCGCAGGTCGCCTGGAACACTCCCCCCGGGAGCACCCGGTGGCGCTGCAATTGGGCGGAAGCGACCCGGTCGACATGGCGCGCTGTGCCAAGATGGGGCGCCAGTGGGGCTACAGCGAGATCAACATCAATGTCGGCTGCCCCAGCAGCAGAGCCGGCAGCGGGAACTTCGGAGCCTGCCTGTTCGCCCAGCCCAAACTCCTGGCCGAGTGCGTCGCCGCAATGACTGAGGCCGCCCCGGTGCCGGTCAGCATCAAGACCCGGCTCGGCATTGACGAACTCGACAGCTATGAGGACTTGCTCCGACTGGTCGAGCTGACCGGGCAGGCCGGCTGTCGCATATTCATCATTCACGCCCGCAAGGCGCTTTCCAGGGGGCTCAGCCCGGCGCAGAACCGCAGCGTTCCGCCGCTGGACTATGAGCGGGTCTCCCGACTCAAGGGCGACTTTCCGCATTTGACGATCGTCCTCAACGGCGGGCTGACTTCCCATCAGCAGGGCCTGTCCGTGCTGGAGGAAACCGACATCGACGGGGTCATGTTTGGACGCGCCCCGTGTGCAGACTGGTGGCTGCTGCAGCAGGTGGATCCGCTCTACTTTGGCGAGCCGCCTCCGATGCAGAGCCGCAGCGAGGCCGTCGCCGCCGTGCTGGAATACCTGACCGATCAGTGCATTCGCTACGGAACTTCCGCAGCCCGCATTGCCCGGCACCTGCCCGGTCTCTGGTGCGCCGTCCCCGGAGCGCGCGCGATGCGCCGCAGGCTCAGCGAGAACCCCGAGCGCTGCCCTGAGATTCTGCGGGACTGGCTGCAGAGCCAGTCTGCACTGCAAGAGCCGACACTACAATAGCCCCCGCTTCCGCACGCAGAGTCGCTGTGCCCGCCCTGGAGCTTAATGGTTCCCGACTCGCCGCCGAACGCGCCGAAGCCATGTCCGTGCGGGTCTCACAGCTGCTCCGCTCCGGCGCCCAGGCGCCCGTTCTGGCGACGATTTTGGTCGGAGAGGACCCCGCATCGGCCACTTATGTGCGCATGAAACAGAACGCCTGCCGCAAGATCGGCATCGATTCGCGCGCCATTGTCCTCGGCCAGGACACCACCACCGAAGCCCTGCTGGAGCAGATCGAGCAGCTCAACCAGGACCCCTCGGTCAGCGGCATCCTGCTGCAGCACCCCGTGCCCGGGCAGATCGACGAGCGCGCCTGCTTTGACGCCATCCGCGCGGAGAAGGACACCGACGGGGTCACCTGCACCGGTTTTGGCCGGCTCAGCATGGGTCTGGACGCCTACGGCTCGGCGACGCCGACCGGCATCATGCGAATGCTGGCGCACTACGGCATTGAGCTCTCCGGCCGTCACGCCGTCGTCGTCGGCCGCAGCCCGATTCTCGGCAAGCCGATGGCGGCCATGCTGCTGAATGCCAACTGCACCGTCAGCATCTGCCACTCGCGCACGCGCGACCTTGCCGATGTCGTGCGCAGCGCCGATCTGGTGGTGGCCGCCCTGGGGCGCCCCCGCTTCATTCCAGGCGAGTGGATAGCCGATGATGCGGTGGCGATCGACGCCGGCTACCACCCCGCTGACCGCTGCGGCGACATCGATCTGAATGCCGCCCTGATTGAGCGCGTCTCAGCCTATACGCCGGTGCCCGGCGGGGTCGGGCCGATGACGATATCGGCGCTGATCGAAAACACGCTGCAGGCCGCCGAGCGCACCGCCGGAATTCATCCCGGCAGCTGACCGGCAGCTGACCGGCAGGGTTTTGACAGTTTTGACAGAGCCTCAGCTGCGCTCCCAGCGCGTGCCCTCAGCGCTGTCCAGCAGCACCACGCCCTGGGCGGCGAGCTGATCGCGAATGGCGTCGGCGCGGGCGAAATCCCCCTCGCTGCGGGCGCCGGTGCGCTCGGCAATCAGCGCCTCGATGTCAGCTTCATTGAGCGACTCCCTCGCCCCGCTCCCGCTCCCGCTGCCGCTGCGCCGCAGGAAATCTTCCGGATCCGCCTGGAGCAGACCGAACACCCCGCCCAGATGTCGCAGCGTCGCCGCCAGATCGGCCGCTCGCCGAGCTGCCCCGCCGCTCTCTCTGTTGATCTGCCGGGCGAGATCAAACAGCACTGAGCGAGCCTCGGCGGTGTTGAAATCATCGTCCATCACGGTGCGAAAGCGCTCGACTTCGCTGTCGATCACGCTGCCGCCGGGAGGCGCCGCTCGCAGTGCACCGTATAGCCTGCGCAGCCCGCGCGCGGCCTCGGCAATCAGCGCGTCGGAATACTCCATCGGACTGCGGTAGTGCGCGCCCAGCAGAAACAGGTAGACCGCCTCGGCCGGATGCGCATCGAGCACATCGGACAGCACCGTCTGATTGCCCAGAGACTTGGACATCTTCTCGCCATCGGAGGCCTGCAGCGGCCCGGTGTGCATCCAGATCCGGGCGAACTCCCCGGGGCTGCCGCAGCGACTCTGGGCGATCTCGTTTTCGTGGTGGGGAAATTTCAGATCCACCCCGCCGCCGTGTATGTCAAAACTCTCGCCCAAGTGGTGCTCCGACATCGCCGAGCACTCGATGTGCCAGCCCGGCCGGCCCCGCCCCCAGGGCGAATCCCAAGCCGGCTCGCCGGGCTTCTCGGCCTTCCACAGGGCAAAGTCCAGAGGGTCCCGCTTGCGGCGCTCGGTGTCCGGGTCTTCGGGCTGCATCGCATCCAGCCCGCGCCGGCTCAGGCTGCCGTATTCGGGATCGCTGCGCACGCTGAAGTAGACATCTCCGCCGGAGGGGTAGGCGTGAGCGGCGGCGATCAGACGCTCGATCATGTCAATCATCTGAGCAATGTGGCCGGTGGCGCGCGGTTCGGCGTCGGGTGCGGCCAGGCCGAGACGGTGAAGGTCCCGATCCATGAGATCAATCATGCGCTGTGCCAGCTCTGCAACGGGCTCCGTGTTCTGCAGCGCCGCTGCAATCATCTTGTCGTCAATGTCGGTGATGTTGCGCACATAGTTGACCTGATACCCGCTAAAACGCAGATAACGAACGATTGCGTCAAAGGCCACGAAAGACCGCGCATGCCCGAGATGGCAGCGGTCATAGACCGTGATGCCGCAGACATAAATGCCCAGTTTCGGGGGGTCGAGCGGTGCAAAAGTCTCGAGAACGCCGCTGTGACTGTTGAAAATGCGCAGCATTCGGCAGTGCAGTCTGCGGGCGGCGGCTATTATTGCCGCAATGCGATGCACCCGCCTGTGTGAAGCGCCTCCTGATCTCCGATCTTCACCTGCATGCCAATGCCCCCGAGCGCATCGCTGCACTGCTTGAATTGCTGCGGGTGCGCACGCGCCATTTTGACGAGCTGCTGATCTTGGGGGACCTGTTCGACGCCTGGATTGGAGACGACGAAAACGAGTCCTGGGTCGATCCCGTACTGGAGGGAATCAGCGAGTGCGCTCGCCGAGGCATGAGCGTCGGCATTCAGCACGGCAACCGCGATTTCCTGATCGGCGAGGGTTTCACAGCGCGCTCCGGCGCTACGGTTCTGCCCGAGTATTTAATGCTTGAGGTCGCCGGCGAGCCGGCGCTGCTGATCCACGGTGATCAGCTGTGCACCGATGACATTGACTACCAAGCGGCGCGCGAGCGCATGCGTCGTCCCGAATGGTGCGCAGCATTTCTCGGTCGCCCTCTTGACGAGCGTCGCAAACTGGCCGTGGGCATGCGCGAGGAGAGCCGGCAGGCCGCGGGAACCCTGAGACAGTCGGGCAGCGAGATGATCCTTGATGTCGCACCTGCCGCCGTCGATGCCGTCATGGCCGAATACGATGTCCGGCTGCTCATTCACGGCCACACGCACCGCCCCGCCGTGCACCAATTGGCGGGCAGCCGCCGCCGGTTTGTTCTGGGCGACTGGGACAGAACGGGCTGGTGTATCGAGGCTGATGACAAACGCTGCGAGCTGATCGAATTCCCAATCCGCTAAAAACGCCGCCCTGCTACCCCTGCTGAGAAACGACGTGATCGTTGTAATAGTCCTGACCGAGCCGGTTGTAGAGCGAATCGACGTGCTGAACCAATTCTTCAAGGCTCTGTGACCGGTATTCTGGAAGCGGCTCGACACCGCACTCTCTGAGCGCCTCAAACCCGGAAAAAATGCGGTAGAACAGCAATTGAAAAACCGTGTGCTCGGGGCACCAATCAGGGTAGTAGCGCACCCGGTTTTCCTGCTCGACATAACTCCAGAGAGCCTTCTCATCCACGATGCGAAAGTAGCTCAGCACCGCATTTCGCGCCTGATTCTGAAGCCGCTCACTAACCGCTGTGCGCTGCCCCTCGCTGTAGGCGCTCCAGTCGGCGATCTCGTGGACAAACCGCTTGCAGCCCTTGCAAACCGGATCGCCGTAAGTTGTCGTGCAGATGCCCATGCAGGGACTGGCAAGCCGATCGCGCTGATTGATGATGTTTTTGTTTTCAGCCATGACCCGGCGCCGGCAAACGCAACTCGGCAATTTTACCCGCACGCCCTGCGGCTAATATAGCCCGGCGAATAAAGGGTGAAGCATTGGTGCGAGTGTGGTCGGGCGTGCTGCTTTTATGCACCGGCTGTGCGGCCGTCGACACTTCGCCCGAACGCGACTTCAGCGCCCTGGCATCCCCCGAGCGCCCGCTGGAAACCCTCTATCGCGCAGTTGAACGCCAGCCCGGTGCGCGCGCAGGCAATGCCCTGGCCGCCGAGGTTCTCAGAGCGCTCGCCCTGCGGGGCGCTGTGGGACAGACCAACCGCGCCACCGTCGCCCAGGCCCGCCGCATTTTCCAGCGCGTGCTGGCGGCCTCGCACTTTCGCTCCGAAGACTGGAAACTCATCGTGCTGCAAAACGACAAACCCGGCCTGTTCACCACCGGGGGGACATACCTGTTCGTGCATTCCGGTCTGGTCGAGCAGTTCAGGGATGATGCCGTCGCAGCCGCCTTTGCCCACGCTCTCGGACATCTGGCTGCCAATCACGGCGGGCACATCCGCCACGCGCATCAACTGACCCGGCAATTGGCCCAGTCGACATCAGGGGCGCCGTTTCAAACCATTTCATTCACGCCCAAGCAGGAGCAGGAGGCGGACATCATGGGGCAGCTCTACACCGCCTTGGCCGGATACGACCCTCGCTCCGCTCACACGCTGTGGTCGTCCGGGCAGACCCCCGAAGAATCGTCGCCGCTTGTGCAGTTGCATCCTGTGAGCCCGGCCCGCCTGAAACTGCTTCAGCAGCAGGGGCAGAATCTGCTCGGCTACTACTCGCCCAATCAGCGCAATCCCGACTACGAAACCGTGTTGCGCAGACATGCGCGCAATTGGCGGCCCGCCGGCGTCCCCCAAGACGATGACCTGTTTCGCAAAGTCGGCATTGAGGAGACTTTCGAAGACGCGAAAAGCGCCCGCGACAAGGAGGATCGAATTCGCCTGGCCAGGCACCTGGATGATGAGCGCAGCGCTGTCAGTCGGGCGCTGACGATTTACCGCGCCAGCGTGATCAGCACCCACGAGCTGAAAGTCTCATACGTCTGGAAGGGCTCATACCGACTGGCCAACTTTCGGCTGCGCGCCGAAACCGACGGCGGCACAGCTGGAACAGGTAATTCTGGCGGGCCGATTGAACCCGATGGCAGCTACAGTCTGACCCTGAAGTTTCCCAGAGCCCTGTTCGGATTCGCCGACATCGGTCGCGACCTAACCCCGACTTATATCGCCAGGCATTTTCAGCTGAGTGTCGTTGAAGTCCGGCGCTGAGGGTTATCAAGTCGATGCGGCCTGCAGTATTGAAACCGAGCAAATCACAGCGAATCACAAGCGTGTTCTTATATATATAAATTCCCGAAATTTGAATATAAATGAGAACCATTCGCATTCATGCTAAAATCCGCCGCTTTTGAAGCGTCCCCGGACTGGTCATGTTCTTCTGCAACTGCACGGGTGTGCGTATTAGCGAGATCGATCAAGCCATCCAAGAGGGCTGCACAGAGGCCAATGATCTTCGTCTGCGCTTCGGCTTGGGAGAGGGCTGCGGCCAGTGTCTCGTATTGCTCCGTGATCATTTGGCAAACCCTGACCGAAAGACCGGCTGGTCAAATTCTCTGCTCTGCTCTGACTCCCCCCTAAAAGAGCGCATCCCAACTGCGCGAAGCCAAACCGCTTAAGTTCACTCTTATTACCTGCTAAAGAATAGATTGCTGCGGGCAGTGTCTCAGCAGAAGTTCCCCGCCCCACGGCGTCGGCAATGAACCCCTGCGGGGCCTCCCCGTCGGCTGTCTTGACGACTTTCGCCCCGAGCTGCCCCTCGCTGCGGGGCTCCGACCACGGTGCCATTGCCCTGCGGCAGGTGCGTTCATTGACTGCGGAGTGCTCAGATTAATTTGACCGAGTCAGCCTCGTCCCGATCAGCGGCGCCATCAGCCGCACCGCCCGGCGCCCCGGCGTCGCTGGCGAGGATCTCGCGCGATTTCAGCCAGCCGGTGACGGCCTCGCCAACGCCCCCGCCGTCGGCGGCCGACAGCCCGGCGAAATCGAACAGCGCGTCGTCGGCCAGGTGCGACGGGGTCACTTTGGTAATGCTGCGCGCCAGGCTCTCGAGCCGCCCGGGGTGCCGGCGATCCCACTCGGCGAGCATCCGCTTCAGCTGCGCCCTGGCCAGGTGTTCCTGGGAGCCGCACAGGTCGCAGGGAATGATCGGGTAGCCGGCGCCGCGCGCATAGCGGGCAATGTCCTTCTCGCGGCACTGGTAGAGCGGGCGGATGACGACATGGCGGCCGTCGTCGCTGCGCAGCGCCGGCGGCATGGTCTTGAGCGTCCCGCCGTTGAACATGTTGAGGAACAGCGTCTCAATGGCGTCCTCGCGGTGGTGCCCCAGGGCGATCTTGCTGGCGCCGAGCTCCTCGGCGGTGCGGTAGAGCACGCCGCGCCGCAGCCGGCTGCAGAGCGAGCACATCGTCTTGCCCTCGGGGACGACGCGCTTGACGATGCTGTAGGTGTCCTGCTCGACGATGCGCCAGCGCACGCCGAGCCGCTCGAGGTATTCGGGCAGGACGTGCTCGGGAAAGCCGGGCTGTTTTTGATCCAGATTGACCGCAATCAGCTCGAAGTCGACCGGGGCGGCGCGCTGCAGGCTCATCAGCACGTCGAGCATCAGGTAGGAGTCCTTGCCGCCGGACAGACAGACCATGACGAGATCGCCCTCGGCGATCATCTGATAGCGCTCGACGGCGGTGCCGACCTGCCGGCGCAGCTGCCGAAACAGGCGGGGGTCGGGGGCGCGCCGGTTCACGAGGCCGACCCCCCGGCGGCGCCCGCTCCCAGCGCGCGGCGGATCTGCGCAGCGCGGAACGGCCAGTCCAGCTCGCTGCCGTCGGGACAGCGCAGCACCGGAACGCGCAGACCGTAGCGCGCCGCCAGTTCCGGGGAGGTGTCGACATCGACGCACCGCAGCTGCCATTCGGCGGCGCCGGCCTGCCGCAGCACGGCGAGCTCGCGCTCGGCCAGATCGCACAGATGGCACTGCCGGCGGCCGTAGAGCACCAGCGTCAGTTCGGCGTCACCCGACATCCAGCCGCTCCCGCCGAAGCACGCAGCCCTCTCAGATCGCCTCGGCTTCCCGCAGCGCCTCGATTTCATCTGCGCCGAAGCCGAACTCGCCCAGCACCTCGTCGGTGTGCTCGCCGATGATCGCCGACGGCGCCGGTGCATCGCACTCGGTGCGCGAAAACCTCGGTGCCGGAGCCGGCTGCACCGCACCCTCCACCTCGATGAACGACCCGCGCGCGACGTTGTGCGGGTGCTTCGGCGCCTCGGCCATGTTGAGCACGGGGGCAAAGCAGACATCGCTGCCCTCCATCAGCTCGCACCATTCATCGCGGGATTTCCGCGCAATGACCTCGGCGAGCTTGACCTTGAGCTCGGGCCAGGCCTCCCGGTCCATCTGGGCGTCGAACTCGGCGCCGGACAGGCCGGCCTTCTCGCGCAGCTCGGCGTAGAACTGCGGCTCGATCGAGCCCAGGGCGATGTACTCGCCGTCGCTGCAGCGGTAGGTGTCGTAGAAGTGCGCGCCGCTGTCCAGCAGGTTGGTGCCGGGCTCGAGCGACCACATCCCGCCGGCGTGCATGGAGTAGAGCATGGCCATCAGGATCGCCGAGCCCTCGGTCATGGCGACGTCGACGACCTGACCCTTGCCCGAGCTGCGCGCCTCCAGCACGCCGGCCACCACGCCGAGCGCCAGAAACATCCCGCCGCCGCCAAAATCGCCGACCAGGTTGAGCGGCGGCAGCGGCGCCTCGCCCTGGCGCGCGATCGCACCCAAGGCGCCGGAGAGGGCGATGTAGTTGATGTCGTGTCCGGCCGCCTGGGACAGCGGGCCGGTCTGGCCCCAGCCGGTCATGCGTCCGTAGACCAGTCTGGGATTGCACTCGGCGACGACCTCGGGACCCAGGCCGAGCCGCTCGGTCACGCCGGGGCGGAAGCCCTCGATCAGCGCATCGGAGCGCTCGGCCAATCGCAGCACCGCCGCAACCGCCTCGGGTTTTTTCAGGTCCAGGGCGATCGAGCGGCGCCCGCGGTTCAGCACGTCCCGGCGGCTGCCACCTCCGACCCCGCTGCGCCGATCAATGCGGATCACCTCGGCTCCCAGATCGGCCAGCACCATGGCGGCAAACGGGCCGGGGCCGATGCCGGCCAGTTCGAGAATTCGCACGCCTTTGAGAGGTCCCATCGCAGTCCTGCCGTCTTTTCGACGGTGCGCATTATCGCCCACCCCCAGTGATGGAATAATGCGCCCCTTCCTGCGGCGGCACCTCCGACCTTGCAGAACACCTTCGGTTTCAGACAGACCCATCAAAACCGGCTGCACGGCATCCGCATGCAGGTCGACGAATTTGAGCACCCCAGCGGAGCCAAGCATTTCCACCTCACGCACGGCGGCGAGGAAAACGCCTTCATGGTGGCGTTTCGCACGCTGCCCGAGGACGACACCGGCGTGGCCCACATCCTCGAGCACACCGTCCTGTGCGGCAGCCGCCGCTACCCGGTCAACGACCCATTCTTCGGCATGCTGCGCCGCTCGCTGCACACCTACATGAATGCCATGACGGCCTCGGACTGGACCGCCTATCCGTTCGCCACCAACCACCGCAAGGACTACTTCAACCTGATGGACGTCTACCTGGACGCGGTGTTCGCCCCGCGCCTGACGGCGCTGTCATTCGCCCAGGAGGGGCACCGCCTGGTGCTGTCCGATAACGACACCCTCAGCATCAACGGCGTGGTGTTCAACGAGATGAAGGGTGCGCGCGACTCCCCCACGCACCACCTGTGGAACCACCTCAGCGCCGGGCTGTTTCCCGACACCCCGCTGCGCCACAGCAGCGGCGGCGAGCCCGAGGCCATCGCCCAGCTGACCCACGCCCAGCTGCGCACCTTCCACCGGCGCCACTACTGCCCCGCCAACGCCCTGATCCTGACCTGCGGCAGCATTGCAGCACAGGACATCCAGGAGCGGGTGGCTCCCTACCTGTCCGGCGCCAAGAGCGTCGGCGCGGCGCGGCGCTACGAGCGCCAGACCCCGTTCGAGGCCCCGCGCTCGGTGCGCACCAGCTTTCCCGACTACGGCACCCAGACCAAATCCATGCACGTCCTGGCCTGGGTGCTCTGCCCCAGCGACGACATCGATCAGGTGCTCGCCATGCAGCTGCTCTACAGCTGCCTGCTGGGGGACAGCAGCGCCCCGCTGCGCCGCGCACTGCAGCGCAGCGGGCTGGGGACGCGGGCCGGGCTCGACTCGCTGATGCACGAGATGTCCGACATCACGCTGACCTGCGGGCTGGAGGATGTCCAGGATCCCGACGCAGTCACGGCGCTCATCGAGCGGACGCTCACCGACCTGTCCGACAACGGCATCGACCCCGAGCTCATCGAGACCAGCCTGCACCAGTTCGAGCTGGACCAGCGCGCCCTCGACGGCGGCGGCGGCCCCTGGGGGCTGGACCTGCTGCTCGAGGCACTGCCCGCCCTGCTCTACGGCAGCGATGCGGCTGCGCGCATCGACACCGACAAGGCGCTGAAGCGGCTGATCATGCGCAGCAGGGATCCGGATTGGATCCCGCAGCTGATCCGCCGCTACCTGCTGGACAACCCCCACCGGCTTGAGCTGCACCTGACCCCGGACATCCAGCTCGCCGAGCGCGAGGCGCGCCGGCAGCGGCGCGAGCTCTCGCAGCGCGGCAAGGCGCTCAGCCCTGCGGAGCGCGAGCGGATCCGCAGGCTGAACCGCGCGCTCTCGCAGCAGCAGGAAGAGACACAGGACAACAGCGTGCTGCCGACGCTGGAGCTGTCCGACATCCGGCGCGAGCCGACCCGGCTGCCGCCGGGCAGTCGCATCAAGATGAGCACGGCCAGCGTGTACCGCCATTCGATCCCCGCCAACGGCCTGGTACACGTCTCCGTCAACCTCCCGCTCGGCTCCTTTGACTTCGAGGAGCTGAAAGAGCTGCACCGCTTCACCCAGTTTGCCGACCAGCTGGGTGTCGGCGAGATGGACTACGCCGAGTGGACCCGGCGCAAGCTCGCCAACAGCGGCGGGCTCTCCACTTTTGTGGACATCGGACCGTTCGGCATTGATCACGCAGTCGACTGCGATCAGAACATGCACGGCTACCTCCGCATCTCCAACTGGGGGCTGCGCAGCAAGCACAAGAAGGTGATCGACCTGATCGACGAATGGCTCGGCGGTCTGCGCTGGGACGAGGCCGACCGCATTCTGGAACTGACGGTGCAGAAACACAACGCCATGCGGCGCAGCATCGGCCGCTCGGGTCACCGGCTGGCAATGGGACAGGCCGCCGCAGCACACCACCCGCTGAGCATGCTGAGACTGCAATGCAGCGGGCTGGACGGCATTGTGCGCTGGGATCAGTTCAAGCGGGACATCGAAACCCCCGCCGGCATGCGGGAATTTGCCGGACGCATGGGCGCCCTGCAGCAGCAGCTGCTTCGTGCCGCCCCGCGCCAGATCGGTTTGATCGGCGAGCGCGCGGCAATGAATTCGCTGAGCCAATGCGCCGAGCAGATCGCCGGTCCCGCCGAAGCCGAACTGGACTCCGCAGCCTCCAGCTACGTGCAGCTGGCCCCCCCGAACAGCTGGATCAGCAGGCTGCGCCCGAGCGGCGGGCCGCTGGACTCGCACAGGGGTCTGTACGCCCAGCCCCAAGTCGAGGACACCGCCTGGCTGATCCCCGGCGAGGTCAACTACTGCGCCAGAGCCATCCCCTGCCCGCTGGACGAGAGGTATGCCTTCAAGGATGCCGCCGCCCTGCACGTGGTCGCCGCGCTGCTCAACCACAGCCACCTGCACCGGGAGCTGCGCGAGAAGGGCGGCGCATACGGCGGCGGAGCCGGGTTTGACTCCCAGGTCGGGGTCATGCTGCTCTACAGCTACCGCGACCCCCATCTGGAGCGCACCCTGGGAATTTTTTCCGAATCGCTGACGCAGCTGGTGCATGAGGGCGTGTCGCAGACCGACTTTGATGAGGCCGTCATCGCCGCACTGGGCCGCAGCGAAAGCTCATCGACACCGCTGAGCCTCGCCCAGGACGCCCTGCACGCGAGCCTCTGGCACAGCCCCGCCAGCCAGCGCAAAGCCCGCAGAGCGAGCTACTTCGACTTGGATCGGGACTACGTCCTGGCCGCCGCCGAGACCTACCTGCTCAACACCAGCACCCCGAGCACCGCGCTGCTCATCGGCAACAACCGCACCCGCAGTCAGGCTGGAAAATGGGTCAGCAGCGTGCGCGAAGAGCTCGCCTAGGGCAGTCAGGACGCCCCCTCGGAAACCACCCCCCCCCCCAAAAAAAAACCGCCGCAGCCGGCGGGTGTTTTTCTAACGGTCATACACTCGCCGGCGAGCGGCATGAGATCCAATCCAGGAAACTCTGGGACACTCTTGACGAACAAAAGAATGTTCCGTGGGCGCTGCCCGATGTCAGATACGGGTGATGCCTTGGATTGCTTGACATTCATTCAGAAAACCTTGGGCGGGCAAACAGCCGGTCAAGCGTCGCAGTTTCACTCTCTGCCCTGACTTCCGTAAAAAAGCCCGTCAAAACTGATCAAAGCCAGACTGTTTAGAGTGCGTATAAGTGCGGATCAGTGATGCAACCGATCAAACTGTGCGCCCTATTCCGATGTATCCATAACAGAACCTCACAGAAGCCGATAACTTCTGTGAGATCTATTGAGGAGGGCCGCTGAAGAAGCTGCTCTCTAGCATCGGCATCACTGCCGAATGCCTTAGAACAGTTTCTTCAGTTCAAAGCCCATGCCGTTGGTGTCTTGGCCGCCCTGGCTGCTCTGCTGTTCAGCAAACAACCGCGCTTCCAGGAGACTGCTGTCCTGGAACTTCAGGCCGCTGATAAACCGGCTGCTGGCATAGCCTCCCTGAGTGGAGGTGAATTCGGCATACGGGGTGAGCAGACCGCCCAGTCCTTCCATGCCGTAGCCCATGCTGGCAGACAATGCACCGCGACGCTGCGGCTGGTTGCCCTGGAAGCTATTGCGATTCAGGTTGTTGAAGGCTTCCTCGCGAGCCAGCATATCGCTGCGCTCAGCACCCCATTCCGGACCAACTGCGATGGCCAAGCCGCGACCGCCTTCGAGAGAGTTCAGGCGGAACTCCAGGCTGGCACCCCACTCGCTGAGCGCTTCAACTGAGTGCGCACCCAGGTAATGGGCATTAACCTCAACGCTGACGCGATCACTCGGGCCGGACATCTGCAGAGCACCGTTGATCTCGACACCTTCACCGGTAACCCCGTCGCCCTTGTCATGCCGCAGGGTCATGCCGATTCTGGGCGAGACCGTCCAGGCGCTGCCGAAGCCCTCGTGCGCCAGCTCAATCCCGCTGCTCAACTGAGAAATCTCAGCCACAAGGTTCTTGAAGGAAACCGTCTTTTCGTTGTTCCACTGCATGGACACCTGGCCAGTTTCCATCCGGCTCATGCCGTAGTTGCCTGTCATGGACAGCGTGCTGCGACCCAGCTGAGCCACCGGCCAGCGACCGCCCACAGACACCATCTCCATGCTCAGATCAACCAATCCCTGTATGCCCTGGTTCTGGTTGACTTCCATCTCGCCATTGCCGTTGCCGACAATCAACTGCATCGAGCCGCCTCCAGGCATTTCAATATTGATGTAGGGCAGAACCGCCATCAGGTTGGTTCTGAGGTTGGCATCCAAGCCGTCGACCGTGTACTCGGTCAGGCCGTTGTTGGCCGACAGTGCAACACCCATCATCGTGTTGCTGCTCAAGCGACCGTCAAAGCCCATGAATATGGAGTTCTGCGAGCCGTCATACTGCATCAGCTGATCTTCGAAGCTTCCCGAGAATCTGCGCGTGTCAGCCCGACCGCCCCACAGCGTCCACAGTGGAGACCCGTCAGCACCGTCAAGTGCATAGGTGAAGCTGCCCAGGAATGGCACGGAACTGCTGTCGCTGACCTGATCAACTGTGGCAAAGGCCGGACGTCCATCGCGCAGAGGGATTGATCCAAGCCAGTTGAAGTCCTGCCGGTCGCTGCCGAAGCGATTCGGATCAAAACGCTCCTCTTCCGTGCGCGAGGCGGCAGATTGAACAAAGCCCGAAACCAGCTCACCCAGCATTGAACGGCTGAGGGTGACCTGACGTCCCGCCAAAGTTGCGGTGCGCTCCCCTGGCGAAGACTCAAAGCGAGCACTGATCGCACTCTGTGCAGCTGCCTGGATTGCGCGGGCTTGCTCAGCCATGGCATTTTGGATCGCCGCAGCGGCCTTGGCAGCTGCATGAAGCAGGTCGTCGTCGGTAACTGTGACGTTGACACTGCCCGTTACGCCGTCGTACTCACCGCCGGAAGCCGAGAGTCTGATCCGCGTGGTTCTGTCGACCATGATGTCGTCCTGCACGGTCTGCACGACAACCCTCTTGGCGATGCGCCAGTTTGAGGCATCAAAGGTCAATGGATCTTGAGACATATCCACCACACTGGGGTCATCGCTGGCCAAGTCAACCCTAACCTCAACCGTGGGCTCACTGGTCAAATGCACATCAAAGCTGGCTCTTTCACCTTCAAGGACTTCGACCTCAGTGACAGTCATGAACAGCGCAGCCTCATCGTCATCAGTGATGCTGACATCCACCTGACCCGTCTGACCGTCGTAATCGGCACCCGAGGCGGCAATTGAGATCTTAGCCTCATCAGCCACGGCATCGTCGTCTTGGGTGGCAGACACGGTCACCGTCTGCGAAGCGTTCCAATTGGAAGAAGTGAAGATCAGCGAGGCGGGCTGGATTTCCAGATCCGCATTTTCAGACTTGCTGATCGAAACGCTGACATCGCCAATTGGCTGCGTGTCCAGCTGAATATCAAAGGTGACATCATTGCCCTCTTCAATCGACAAGGCAGAGGCGGACACGTTCAATCCCTGGGTGTCCAGATCAGTGACCATCACCGGGAAGGCATGCTGGACATTCTGATAGTCGGCACCGTTGCTGGCGCTTATCTGGATGATTGACTGAGTGTCGACTGCATCGGCATCCCTGGCCGCTGAGATGTTGACTGTCTGGGGGACATTCCAGTTGTCGTAGCTGAAGGCCAGATTATTGGAAGCACCATCTGTTGCGATACTGATTGCATCGGTTGACTCACCGGCGCTGTCAACTGCTGACACCGCAACAACAACATCAAGACCTTCCGTTGGCTGCGAATTCAGCATAACTGAAAAGGCTGCGGACGCTTGCTCTTCCATGGTGATTTCCGATGCCGACACCACCACTCCGGTGACATCATCTTCCAACGTCTTGGCCTCGGCCTGGGAGGTAATGCCGTCGTAGCCTCCGCCCGCTGCGGTTACGGTGACGGTGACGCTCTCTTCAATGGCGTTGGCATCGTGAGGGGCCACTGCACTGGCAGTCTGGAATTCGTTCCAGTTGCTGGCATCAAACGTGAGCGGTGAATTGACAAACTTGATCGCGTCGGTGTCTCCGCTGGCCACCGTCACAGTCACAGACCCCGTCGGTGCACCACTCAATTTGACATTCAAACCAGTGCTGGGATCTGCGGATGCACCCTCCTGCACTTCTGGCGGAGATCCCACGATCAAAGTGTATGAAGGGCTGCCGGAGGGCGACGACAAAACCGCACCCTCACCTGGAAGTCCCGGAGGAGCGTCATCGTCAATCACGTCAAAAGCGATCAGCCCGGTCTTGTTTTCATATTCGCCGCCGCTGGCGATCAGGCCGACATGAGCCTCGGTATTGTCGGAGTCCTCATCTTGATCAGCACTGACCGTCACGACCTGGGGAACATCCCAATTTTCAGCAGTGAAAGTCAGAGAGACCGGCGAAATCACAATGGGGCCGTTAACCACTGATGCATTGACTGTTATCTCTTCGGTCGGGACGGTTCTCAGTGAGACTTTGAAAGTCTGAGTTCCTCCCTCCTCGACAGTCTTTCGCAACTGCGGTGTGTTCTCAGCCGCCTCAGAAGCTGCCTCAGCAGCCGCCTCGGATGCAGAGGAAACTCCTGCCGTCAACAGCAGGGCTGCTGATAACGACAGGAGTCGAAGCAAGTGAAGGTTTATTAAAAGGGAGAATATTTTCATGGGAGACCACCTATGTTGATTAAGGTTTCCGATAAGGAGTATAGCATCGTCAATATGAAGGAGCTTTCGATAGCTGCTGTATTGATATTGAGATTTTGTTGTTTTTGTTGTTGTCATTTTGGAGACTGTCATATTGATTATGTGCCAGAGGCGGGCATGACTGTTCGGCAATGATACACGATTTTTTCATCCGAATACATCCCATCCATCGCCAACTATTCACCGCCCGAAGTGGGTCTTCAACTCCCTGCTCAAACTGGATCATGCCTTGATCCCTCTGCCCAGCGCCTTGGCGTGTGCACAGCTCTCAACACGTATGACGGGCTGTCAGCCCCGAGCCTTAAGCTCTGCCGCCTGCCTTTGTTTTGCGCCTTTGCCGAACCTTTGAAGCGCTTGATGCACCGGTCTTTTGGGGAGACTTCACGCCCCTCTTTGATGCGGCTTTTCTGCCGCCGGCCTTGCCGGGCTTCAGCAGCATTTTCAGGTAAGCCCCGGTGTGCGAAGCGGCAACACTGCTGACTTCCTCCGGAGAGCCGCAGGCGATGATTTGCCCTCCACCCGAACCGCCCTCGGGACCCAAGTCGACAATCCAGTCGGCACTTTTGATCACATCCAAGTTGTGCTCGATGACAGTGACCGTGTTGCCTCTGTCGCAGAGCCGCTGCAGCACAGACAGCAGCAGACGAACATCGTGGAAATGAAGCCCCGTGGTCGGCTCATCGAGAATGTAAAGCGTGCGCCCGGTATCGCGCCGGGCCAATTCTCGAGAGAGCTTGATGCGCTGTGCCTCGCCGCCGGAGAGCGTGGTGGCCGACTGCCCCAATGTGATGTAGCCCAGGCCGACATCGGCCAGAGTCTGCAGCCTGCCTGACACCTGGGGGATTGCGGAAAAGAACTCCAGAGCGTCCTCAACAGTCATCTGCAGGACTTGGTGAATGTTCTTGCCCTTGTAGAGAACCTCCAGCGTTTCGCGGTTGTAGCGAGTGCCCTGGCACTCATCGCAGGGCACATAGATGTCCGCCAAGAAATGCATCTCGACTTTGATCAGGCCATCGCCTTTGCAGGCCGGGCAGCGTCCCCCTGCGACATTGAAGCTGAAGCGCCCCGGGGTGTATCCGCGAGCGCGCGCCTCCTCGGTGGCGGCAAACAGTTCGCGAATCGGCGTGAACATGCCGGTATACGTCGCCGGATTGGAGCGCGGCGTGCGCCCGATCGGGCTCTGGTCAATCTCAATGACTTTGTCGAGGTGTTCCCGCACACCAGAAATGGATTTGTGGGGGGCCGGAGAATCGATGCTGCTCCTCGGAGACACTGTGCGCAGCGCCAGGGGATAGAGCGTCTGATTGATCAATGTGGATTTGCCCGATCCAGAGACTCCGGTCACACAGGTGAAAAGTCCGATCGGCAGGCTCAGGTCAATCTGCTGCAAGTTGTTGCCGGCCGCACCGGCGAGTTCAATCCATTCATCTCCCGCCGGGCGACGACGGCCAAATTCAATGCGCTCGCTGCCGCTGAGAAAACGCCCGGTGACCGAGCCCTCCGCATTGAGGATTTCATCGGGCGTCCCCAGCGCGCAAATTTCGCCGCCGTGGCGCCCCGCCCCCGGGCCAATGTCAATCACACAGTCGGCGCTGCGGATGAATTCCTCGTCGTGCTCCACCACCAGCACTGTGTTGCCCAGATCGCGCAGACGCAGCAGGCTGTTCAGCAGGCGCGCGTTGTCACGCTGGTGCAGACCGATCGACGGCTCGTCCAGGATGTACAGCACCCCGACCAGACCCGCTCCGATCTGGCTGGCCAGACGGATGCGCTGCGCCTCGCCCCCTGAAAGGGTGTGCGCGCTGCGGTCAAGCGAGAGATAGCCGAGCCCGACTTCAACCAAAAAATGCAGCCTGCGATGCAACTCGCGCACGATGCGCTCGGCCACTTCGCCGCGCCAGCCCTCAAGGTTGAGATTCTCCACCCATTCGTGGCACTCGCTGATGGGCAGTGCAGTCAGCGCCTGGATCTGTTTTCCATCCACATAGACGTGGCGCGCTTCCCGTCTGAGACGGGTGCCGCTGCAGGTTGCGCATGGCTGTGTCGACATGTACTGCTGCAGGTGCTCTTGGGTGTGCGAGGAACTGCTCTCCGTATAGCGGCGCCGATAGTTGTTGAGGACTCCCTCAAAAGGACGCTTTCTGGAGATATTCATGCGCTTGGAGCGCCATTTGAAGGCAATGCGCTCGCTGCCGCTGCCGTGCAGCAGGATTTTTCGGTGACGCGCGCTGATGCGGCTCCACGATCTGTCAAGGTCAATGCCGTAGTGGCGCGCTGTCGATGACAGGAGAAAGTAATAGTAGGGTCGATCCGGCCCCCAGCCGGCAATCGCCCCCTGCGAAAGAGTGAGGCTCGGGTCGCTGATCAATTTGTCCTCGGAGAAGTGCTGCAGCGAACCCAGGCCGTCACAGTCTGGACAGGCGCCTTCAGGGCTGTTGAAGGAGAACAGCCTGGGCTCCAGGGCGTCAATGCTGAAGCCGCACAGGTGGCAGGAGTGGCTCGCAGAAAACAACAGCGGTTCAGCTTGAACATCTTCACCCCGCCGTGCCAGAACGGTTCCGCCGCCCTGCAGGATTGCCGTCTCAATCGATTCAGCGAGACGTGAACGTGTATCCGAACGCAGCCGAAGCCGATCAATGACAACCTCTATGGTGTGCTTCTTATTGCGCTCCAAAGCGACGACATCGGCCAAATCGACCATCTCGCCGTTGACAATGGCGCGCACGAAACCCTGCGCATTGAGGTCGGCAAACACTTTCCTGTGCTCGCCCTTCTTTTGTGCGATCACGGGTGCACTGACAACCAACCGGTCATCGTTGGCCCATTCAAACAGACGCTCAACCATTTCCTGCGGAGTTTGCGCCCGCAGCACAGTGCCGTGATCGGGACAGCGCGCCTCGCCGGTGCGGGCGTAGAGCAGACGAAGGTAATCGTAGACCTCGGTGACTGTTCCCACAGTTGAACGCGGATTGTGCGACGTCGATTTCTGTTCTATTGAAATCGCCGGTGAAAGCCCCTCGATCAGGTCGACATCGGGCTTTTCCATCACCGAAAGGAATTGCCGGGCGTACGAGGACAGAGATTCAACATAACGCCGCTGACCTTCGGCGAAAAGTGTGTCAAATGCCAGAGAAGATTTGCCCGAACCCGACAGCCCCGTAATCACCACCAGCTGATCTCTGGGGATTTCAAGATTGATGTTTTTCAAATTGTGGGTGCGTGCCCCGCGAATCAAAATTGAGGCCATGACCCTTGGTTGGCTCCGAGGCGGGCGGCATTATATTGGCTGGGCTGAATCAAGCCCCCAGCCTCAGATGTCCCGAACATTGGGCGAGAGGCTCCCCCGTCAGTGCAGACGCCCTTGACATCAATGAAGCGACGATGGCGAAGGACAAAGGCGCTCTGGCAACCGTCATGCGAGGGGTCAAGGTCATTCTGCATCCCCCCCCCCTCGGCATTTCCAAACCCTGTTTGCTTTTGTTTGCAGGGGTGACGTGACGAGATTCACTGTGCTCGCCGCCGGTCCGTCCGAGAAAAGGCGAGTGAAAAGCTGAGATGAATTTCAGGGAGTGGACAGGCTTTGAAGTATTTGCAAGCAAGGCCAGTGCCGGGACTGGGACTGAAAGGCTCAGGGGGAGCCCGGGAAAACCCTGATCACGGCTTTGACTGGGTGCAGAGAAGACTGAATAGGTATATGTGTAGGTCTAGTTCCCTTTACTTTCCATACCCTTTCTTGGAAGCCGTTTCACTCTCTTTCATCTTCATGTCAGAAGGCGCCGCTTTTTTCATTGCCTCTCCGGAAGGCTCCCCCTCCTTGATTTCGGCAGGCTCTTGTCGATTTTCCTGGTCGCAGAGGGAGAATTTCATGTCCGAACCGGCGTGATAGTGGTAGGTTGCATCACCGCTTTTCAGTCGAATGCGGTACCCGTCCTTCATCACCGGCGAATACACCCTAATTTCCTCGGGACAGCCGAGACTGGTGTCAGACCAGCTCACCGCCTTGAAATCCATCAGGGAAATGTCTGTTTCCGGGACTTCCAAATTTTCGCTCAGATCGGCAATGGCTTGGACAACAACCTCGGGGATCACATCGGCTGCCTCAGCGACGGGTTCTTCTTTGACCCCATCATCGCCACCTGAACACGCCGCCAGCAGGCCGACCAGCAATATCATTGACACCAGTTTTTTCATTTTCTTATCCTCCACGTTCACATTGGATGAGCTGTAGTTATTGGATCAACAAAACAGTCAGCGGAAATTCTGCCGCAGTTTTATTGGAGCCGTTTTTCGCATAACTGCATGACAGACTTTTGGAGTTTAACATTTTTTATGCCTCCTTGGTTATAATGCCGCACATTTTGCAGACCCTCGGAAATCACTCCCATGACGCCGAAAAAGCCTGGACGCCCCGCTGCGAACACATCCATCCCATCCACCACCGTCAAACGCCGCAGGGGAAGACCCCCCGGATCGAAAAACTCCGCAAAGCGGCGATCCACCGCAAAGAGAAAGAGTGCGGTCGGAAGTTTTGCCCGTGAAGTTCAGCTCACTGTGCAGAAGCAAATGAAAGAGGTCAGCAATAACCAGGCATTGGTCACCAAGGCCCGAGCCGCCCTCAAAAACGGTGCCACCGCATTGCGCAAACGCAAGTTCACCGAAGCTGAAAGAACCCTGAAAACATCCAAGACCAAATTGGCCGAGCTGCGCAATAACCTGCGCATAGCCAAAATTGACGACAAGATCGCCGCTCTGAAAAAGTCTGCTGAAGCCGCCGAGAAGAAATGGCGCAAACAGTACGCCGACACCGCCAAGAAATCTCTCGTCAAAAAGCTGGCGACCATGAAGCAAAAGCTAGAGCGGGAGAGTGAACGGACTACCGCATCAAAGGTCAAAAAGCGCTTGGCGCGATTCGGCAAGAGCATCCAAAAATTTGAAAAGCAGAAAGACAAATTAAAGGAGAGTGCTGTTGCCGCAGCCGATCCCGCCAAACCCGGGCGCAAAGAAGCAGCCGCATCTCCGAAAAGAAAACCCGGGCGGCCGAAAGGTTCCACCAGTTCAAGCGCCAAAGCTGTCGCCAAGAAAAAGCCAGGCCGGCCGAAGGCATCGAGCGACCAAACCTCTGCGACCGTCGCCAAGAAAAAGCCAGGCCGGCCAAAGGGCTCCAGCAGCCAAACCTCTGCGGCTGTCGCCAAAGAAGAGCCCGGGAAACCAAAAGAGTCCGGCAATACAGACGCTGCTCCTGTCGCCAAGAAAAAGCCAGGTCGGCCAAAGGGATCCAGCAGCCAAACCTCTGCGACCGTCGCCAAGAAAAAGCCAGGCCGGCCAAAGGGATCCAAAAACCAAACCTCTGCGGCTGTCGCCATAGGAGAGTCCGGGCAACCAAAAGAATCCGGCAATACGGACGCTGCTCCTGTCGCCAAGAAAAAGCCGGGTCGGCCAAAGGGATCGACCAATAAGGCATCCGGAGCTGTCGCCAAGAGAAAGCCCGGACGTCCCAAAAAACAAGCTTGAGTTATTCCACCCCCAGCACTCCGGTGCTGGTTTTGGAGACTTCAACCGAAGCCCCTTCGATTGTTCTCTACCTCAGTTCGGAGCGGGCGCTCGTGCGCACCCTGCCGCCGCGCAATGCAGATACCCTGCTGGGAACCGTTGAGGATCTTCTGAAGCAAGCCGAGATCGGCTGGTGCGATATTCAAACACTGGCCGTGTCTGTCGGACCCGGCTCTTACACCGGTGTGCGGCTGGGTGTGGCCGCTGCACAGGCCTGGGCTATTTCGTGCGAATGCGAGACAGTTCCAATCAGTTCACTGGCCTGGCTGGCCTGTGGTGTCGGAGCACACCCGCGCGTCATCGCCTTAATTGACGCTCGACGCTCCCGGCTGTGCTGGCAGCGGTTTGACTGCGGCGGCGAATGCCCTGAGCCGCTGGGCGCCATGCAAATCGGCGCCGCATTTTCTGCTGATGAAGATTGGCACGAGCAGGGTTATCGAATCATCGGAGACACATCGTTTATTGCCAATACTGATCTGCCAGGCTGCACCCCAGTCAACTTTGAACTCAATCTGAAAGCCCTCTGGAATTTAATCATGCGCAGCCCCCCGGCGCCGCTGGAATCGCTGCAGCCGATTTACGCTCACGGAGCCGACAGCTGGCGGCAACGTCAATCTTGAACGAACTGTCTTGGCTGGAAATTTTCATCATCGCTCTCATCCAGGGGCTGACCGAATTCTGGCCCGTGTCAAGCAGCGGCCATCTGCTGCTGGCAGCACAGTGGCTGGGACTTAACGATCCGGGCCAGTCACTGTCTGTCGCCGCACATTTGGGCGGGCTCATAGCCGTATTGATCTACTGCCGTCGAGATTGGCAGGGACAGGCAGGCTCCCTGCTGCTGCTCGCTCGGGGAACTTCGCTAAACGATGTCCAGCGCTCCCACCTGCATACTTTTTTCCTTCTGGTTATTGCAACACTGCCGCTCATTCCCGCCGGCCTGGTCATCGGCCTTCTCGAGGAAGACGGTCAACTGCTGCTGCGTGATCCGCTTACCACCGCATCAACCACACTCATATTCGGCGTGCTTTTGCTGCTGGCGCTGCAGCTGAACCGGGGGAGGCTTTTTAACGCGACCGATCTGTCATACGGGCACGCACTGCTCATCGGCCTGGGACAGACCCTGGCCTTGATCCCGGGGACTTCACGAGCTGGGGCTGCATTGACAGTCTTATTGCTGCTGGGGGCAGCGCCGCAGTTCGGAGCCCGGTTTTCGGTTTTGATGGGGGCTCCGGCAATCCTGGCTGCTGTGACTTATGAGGCACTCCAGCTGGACATTGAGAATGCCCTGACTTTTGCCGTCACCGCCCTGGCCTCCTGTGTCACGGCCCTGGCAGGAATCGGCATTTTGCTTTCAGTGGTGCAGCGCATTGGAATTCTGCCCTTTGTGCTGTATCGCATCGTCTTGGGCAGCGTGCTGCTCGGCGTGTTATTGATCGCCTAATCTGCGCCTTCGGCTGTCTCGTAGTACTCGCCGGCGGAGCGCACACCGGCATCCCCCGCACCGCTAATTTCTCCGTAAGCCGATAGAAATGTCAGCACTGATTCAGCCGTGCAGCTCGTGCCCATCAGACCGATGCGCCAGACCTCTCCAGCCCAAGGACCCAGTCCCGGACCGATCTCCAGAGAAAATTCGCTCAGCAGCCGGCTGCGCACCTGTGCCTCCTCTATTCCGGGGGGAACGCGCACCGCATTGAGCTGCGGCAGTCGCGCGGACGCATCCGAGACGGCGAACTCAAAACCGAGCGCCTCCAGCCCGCTGCGCAGAGCCCCATGATGATGCCGATGGCGCGCCCATGAGCGCTCAAGCCCCTCTTCGTGCAGCTGCACCAGAGCCTCGTGCAGGGCGTAGAGGGCATTGACCGGCGCCGTGTGATGATAGGTTCGCGCACCGTCCCCGCCATCCCAGTACTGCATGACCAGATTGAGATCAAGGAACCAGCTCGGCACTTTGGTGGTGCGCCGCTGCAAACGCTCAAGTGCGCGCGGCCCGAACGTGACCGGCGAAATGCCCGGAACACAGGAAAGGCATTTCTGCGTCCCCGAATAGACCGCATCCAGTCCCCAATCATCGGTTCGCAGGGGAACCCCCGCCAGGGAGGTGACGCAGTCAACGATGGTGATGGCGCCGTACTCGCGCGCGATGCCCGCCAAGGTTTGTGCATCGCTTAGGGCGCCGGTGGAGGTCTCTGCATGCACGAAAGCGAGTGCGCAGATCTGGGAATGTTCCCGCAGCAATTTGCGAACACGCTCAGGATCGACAGCCTCACCCCACGGCTGCTCAAGCACCACCGCCTCAGCCCCGATGCGCTCAATGTTTTCAAGCATGCGTCCGCCAAACACCCCGTTGATGCAGACCAGCACCTTGTCGGAGGGCTCGATCAAATTGACGAAACAGGTTTCCATGCCAGCCGAACCGGGGGCGGAAACCGGCATGGTCAATGAGTTTTCAGTCAGGAAAGTCTGGCGCAGCAAGTGCTTGACGCGCTCCATCAGCTGCGAGAATTCGGGGTCGAGATGTCCGATAACCGGCTCTGACAGAGCCTCCAGGACACGCGGTGCAATGTTGGAAGGACCCGGCCCCATCAGGATTCTATTGGGCGCCTTGAAAGCCGGCATCGCCTGATCCTTAGATTTCTTGATCGGGGCGATCCACCAACTCGACCCAAGCAAGCGGTGCGGCATCGCCTCTGCGGTAGCCCCCCTTGAGGACCCGCAAATAGCCTCCCGGCCGGTCGCGGTAGCGCGGGCCAATCTCGGCAAACAGTTTGGTGACGGTGCGGCTGCAGCCCGTTTTGAAAAACGCCAGCCGGCGATTGTTGGGGGTGTCGTTCTTGGCCAGCGTGATCAGCGGCTCGGCATAGCGGCGCAGCTCTTTGGCCTTGGGCAATGTGGTCTGAATGACTTCATGCTCAAACAGCGATTTGGACATATTGCGAAACATGGCGCGGCGATGTGCGCTGTTTCGGTTGAATTTGCGGCCAGCATCCCGGTGTCTCATCGTCTTCGCTCAATTCTCGGCCGTGGGCCAGTCAATTTCCATGCCCAATTCCAAGCCCAGCTCTTCAAGGCTGGCCTTGATCTCATCGAGGGTCTTTTTGCCAATCTTTGGCGTGCTCTCCAGCTGATCGCGATCGCTGGCGACCAGGTCACCCAGGAAATTGACGCCTTCTTTTTTGAGTGCCTGGCAGGTGCGAGGACTCAGTCCCTTGACGCCGTCGATTGGCATCATCAAGTCAGCCCGTTTGGGCGCCACCGGAACTGCCGTGCCGGCAACCAGATCTTCACCGGTGATCGCCGCCATCTGATGCTGCAGGATCTTGGCCGCCTGAACGACTGCATCCCAAGCTTCAATCGTGCCATTGGTCTGCACAGTCATCACCAGCCGGTCAAAGTCGGCGCGTTCCTTATGGCGCGCTGATTCAACCTGGTAGGCCACGCGCCGAATCGGGCTGTAATAAGCATCAACCGGAATCTGCCCGATCACGTTCTCGGGTCGAGAGCGATAGTCAGCGGGGTCGTAGCCGACACCCTTGCGCACCTGGATGAAAGCCTCCAACTTGCCCCCCTTTCCGAGGGTGGCGATCGGCATGTCCGGGTTGTAGATATGAACATTGGCCGCACTCTCGATGTCTCCGGCTCTGACAATTCCGGGACCCTCACCGCGCAGGATCAATTCAATGTCGTCAACATCATCCAAGCGGATGATGAGGTTTTTCAGATTCATCAAAATCTGCAGAACGTCTTCCTCCAGCTCGTCCAGCACGGTGTACTCGTGTTTGATGCCCGTGATGCGCACATCGGTCACGGACGCCCCCTCGATCGAAGACAGCAGCACACGCCGCAGTGCGTTCCCCAATGTATAGCCGTAGCCCGACTCCAAGGGCTCAAGCACAATGCGTGCCGTGGTTTCATCAACCGCCCGCACCTGGGGTTCGTTGGCTTTCAAAAGCATGTTCATAAACGTGTTTCCTCCTAATATTCCTACTTCGAATACAACTCAACGATCATTTGCTCGCGGATGTTCTCCGATAATTCGTCGCGGTCTGGCAGCGCCTTGAGGCTGCCGGTGAGATTTTCATCGTCCACTTCAATCCAGCGGATCGGCTCCCGATTTTCACGGTTAACGTCAATCGCATTGCGAATGCGCAGCTGGCTCCGGGCGCGCTCGCTGACGGATATGGTGTCGCCGACGCTGACCTGATAAGAGGGAATGTTGACGATGCGCCCATTGACCTCAATGCCCTTGTGTGACACCAGCTGGCGGGCTTCAGCCCGGGTTACCGCAAAACCCATGCGATAGACGACGTTATCCAGCCGCCCCTCCAGGAGGTGCAGGAGTTTTTCGCCGGTGGTTCCGCGCGTGCGGGCTGCACGCAGGTAGTAACGCCGAAACTGCTTCTCAAGAATGCCGTAGATGCGCTTGACTTTCTGTTTTTCGCGGAACTGATCGCCAAAATCAGAGCGCCGCGAGCCTCTTGCACCGTGCTGGCCCGGCGGCTGCGAGGCCGTTCGGCACTTGGTCTCCCAATCGCGCGAGGCGCTCTTGAGTTCCAAGTCGACACCCTCGCGGCGCGAGAGCTTGCATTTCGGTCCAATGTAACGCGCCATACCGCCTGCCTCCTATGCCCTGCGTTTCTTCGGAGCACGACAGCCGTTGTGTGGCATGCCGCTGACATCCGTGATGGACGAGATCTTCAGCCCGACGACATGCAGCGTGCGAATCGAAGATTCTCGCCCGTTGCCGGGGCCGCTAACCCGAACATCAAGATGCTGCACTCCCATCTCAAGGGCGCGCTGACCCACCCGCTCTGCGACCATCTGGGCTGCAAAGGGGGTGCCCTTGCGGTTGCCCTTGAAGCCGCAGCTGCCCGAGGAGGCCCAGGTCAGGGTATTCCCCTGGCGATCACTGATATTGATGATGGTGTTGTTAAACGATGCGTGGATGTGCGCAATGGCATCCACGACGTTGCGCTTGAACCTCTTGGCTTTGCTGCCGGAAGTTGCTCTGGTTCCCTTGGACATTAATTCTCTCCCGACTACCGACGCACCGGACGACGCGGGCCTTTGCGCGTGCGTGCGTTGGTTTTGCTGCGCTGACCGCGAACCGGAAGATGCCGGCGATGCCGCTGGCCGCGATAGCATTTGAGATCTTGAAGGCGCTTAATATTCATGGTGTTTTCGCGCCGCAAATCACCTTCGACTGAGAAGTCGGCGCCGGTGATCAATGCGCGCACACGCTCCAGCTCGGCATCACTGAGTTCCTCGACGCGCTTGCCGGGCTCGACCCGAGCCTGCTGGCACAGCGACAGGGCACGCGATTGGCCAATGCCGTAGATGTAGGTCAAAGCAATGCGGACATGCTTCTTATCGGGAATGTTGACTCCAGCTACGCGCGCCATTAACCCTGCCTCTGCTTGTGACGGTGCTTGTTCTGCGGATTGCTGCAAATCACGCGCAAGACCCCCTTGCGTTTGATCACTCTGCAATCGCGACACATTTTCTTGACCGATGCCCTGACTTTCATATTAATTCCCTGATTCCTATCGCCGATAGCCTGCCAAATTTGCGTTCTTCATCAAGGCCCCATATTGATGCGAAACCAAATGGGCCTGCACATGATTCATAAAGTCCATCACCACCACGACAACGATGAGCACCGAGGTTCCGCCGAAGTAAAACGGCATCCCCGCACCTTCGGCAAGTGCCTGCGGCAGCAGGCAGATTATCACCATATAGAGTGCGCCGAACAATGTCAGACGTGTTAGCACCGTATCAATGTGAGCAGCTGTGTGGCTGCCGGGGCGAATACCTGGAACAAACCCGCCGGAACGCTTTAGGTTGTCCGCCACCTCGCCCGGGTCATACATCAATGCGGTGTAGAAGAAGCAAAAACCGGCGATTAAAACGGCGAATAGAATAACATACAAAGGCTGACCCGGACTAATCAGCAGGGCAAATTCCTGAAGCCAGGCATTGCTTCCATCGCTTCCGGCCCACTGGCTGATCGTGGCCGGAAACAACAGCAGGCTGCTGGCAAAGATTGCCGGAATAACCCCAGACATGTTGATCTTCAGCGGCAGATAGCTGGTGTTGCCCTGCGCCTGCGCTTGAGCCCGCTGGGTGTAGTTGACCGGAATGCGGCGCTGTCCGCGCTCGATAAAGACCACCACCCCCATGACCACAACCGCGAGAAACATCACGCCGAGAAGCAGCAGCAGCGACAGATCACCCTGACGCGCCGACTCAAGTGCCTGGCCAACCGCTGAGGGAAAGGCCGCGACAATGCTGGCGAAAATCAGCATCGAGATGCCGTTGCCGAGGCCGCGCTCGGTGATCTGCTCGCCGAGCCACATCAAAAACACGGTTCCCGTCACCAGCGCCGTGGTGGCCACGACATAAAAGCCCAGACCGGGGTTGATCGCCAGCCCTTGTGCGGACAGTCCGAACACCAGGCTGGCCGACTGGATCAGGGCAAAGACCACCGTCAAATAGCGCGTGTACTGTGAAATCTTCTTGCGCCCCTGTTCGCCCTCCTTGCGCAGCTGCGACAAGTGCGGGTTAACCACCGCAAACATCTGCATAACAATCGAGGCCGAAATGTAGGGGATGATGTTGAGCGCAAAAATGCTCATGCGCTCAAGAGCGCCGCCGGAAAACACATTGAACAGCTGCACCAGAGTGCCCTCGGTTTGGCTGAACAGTTCCGCCAGCCGCCCCGGGTGAATGCCCGGAACCGGAATGTGCGTGCCAATGCGGTAGATGATGATGGCAATGAGAAGAAATCGCAGCCGGGCGAATAACTCGCTGAGCCCCGTTCGTTCGCTGGCAGCACCCTGAACCAAGGCTTAACGACCCTCTTTCCCTGATTCTGCCGAACCATCCGATTCATCGGATGCTTGCTCGACAGCGACATTTTCGGGTTCGGCACCCGCAGTGGCTTCCGCTTGAGGTGCCGCATCCGCCGTTTTAACTTCAGTCGCCTCTGGTTCCGTGGCCTCGGCAACCGCTTCCTCGGATTCGGCAGATTCCGCTGTTTCTGTTTGATCCGCAGCCTCGACAACCGCGGCTTCAGTTTCTGCCGCCTCTGGCTCTTTGGCCTCGGCAGCCGCTTCCTCGGATTCGGCAGATTCCGCTGTTTCTGTTTGATCCGCAGCCTCGACAGCTGCCGCTTCAGCCTCAGCCGCCTCCGACTCTTTTGCCTCGGCAGACACTGCCGCCTCCGCCTGATCATCCGTTCCCTCAATGGAAGCGGCAGCGGCTGTTTCGGGCGGTGCTTCGCAGGCGCCCTCGGGAACGGAGGGCTCAGCCGTTTGGTCAGCCTGCGCAGCTGGTTTCTTCGGTTTTGACCGGACGAAAACGGGGGCCTCAACAACCTCGCCTCCCGCCGCCTCAATAGCTGCACGGGCTCCGCGCGTCACCGCAAGACTGTCCCCTTCCTCAATGCGGAATCTGCGTTCCACTGCACCGCTGAGAACGATACGCGCGCGCAGCATGTCACGCCGCACGACCCCCGCTGCGATCAGTGAGTTCAGGTTGACGGTCTCCCCCTCAATGCGATTGAGCTCGCCGAGACGAACCTCGGCAGTCACTCGACCGATGCGCGAGGAAAAACCGAACTTGGGCAGGCGCATGTGGATGGGCATCTGTCCGCCTTCAAACCATGCCGGCACGCCGCCGCCGGAGCGCGAATTCTGCCCCTTGTGCCCGCGTCCGGCCGTCTTGCCGAGCTTGCTGCCGCGACCGCGCCCCACTCGCCGGCGAGTCTTTTTGCTGCCTGGCGCCGGCTGCAGTGCATTCAGGCCGAGTGCCTTATTTTCATCCGTCATCGCTCTAGTCCTCCAGAACCGTGACCATGAACTCAATTTTTTTGATCATGCCGAGCACCTCTGGTGTGCGCTTCAACTCAACGACATGACCAATGCGACGCAGACCCAACCCGCGGATGCAGGCGCGCTGCACCTTATTGCGGCCGATCAGGCTGCGGTCTTGGCGAACTCGGATGGTTTTGCCATCAGGCACGGGGCGACCTCAGCGATTCGAGAGCCTTGCCCCGTTTGGCGGCAATCTCTTCAGGTGTCTGCATCTCTGCGAGTGCGTTGAAAGTGGCGCGAACGACATTGACCGAGTTGTACGAGCCGTAAATTTTGGTCAGCACGTCATGCACCCCGGCCAATTCCAGAACGGCGCGCACAGCGCCGCCGGCAATGATTCCCGTGCCTGGAGATGCCGGCTTCATGAATACGCGCGTGGCTCCATAGCGCGCCAAGATCGGATAGTGCAGAGTGCCGTCGTCGAGGCTGACCTGAATCATGTTGCGACGCGCACTCTCCAAGGCTTTTTGTCTGGCCACTGAGTTCTCGCGGGCACGACCGCGACCAATGCCGACCTGACGGCGACCATCGCCGACCACGACCAGGGCGTTGAAACTGAAAACCCGACCGCCATCGACGACCTTGGCGACTCGATTGACTGCAATGGTCTTCTGCTCGATCTCATCGCGTTCGGGCGCTTCAAGTTCATGCTGCTGCTGGCTGGTACCTCTCATGATGAATCCTCCTAAAACTTCAGCCCGGCACCGCGAGCACCGTCGGCCAGCGCTTTGATGCGACCGTGATACTTGTAGCCGGAGTGATCAAACGCGACAGCCTCAATGCCGGCATCAAGGCTGCGCTTGGCAACGCGCTCTCCGACCTCGGCGGCGCTGGCAATGTTTCTGCCGCCGCCCACGCCGGACTCCAGAGTCGAGGCCGAGGCCAGAACGCGCTCAAGATTGGGCGAAAACACCTGCGCATAGATGTGCCGTCCGCTTCGAAACACCGAGAGACGCGGCATGGCCAGTTGCCGAATTTTGGCACGACCGCGGCGCGCACGGCGCAGACGAGCAATTTGTTTGCTGTTCCCAGACATTATTTCTTCTTGCCCTCCTTCTTGCGAACGTATTCGCCCCGGTATCGAACACCCTTGCCCTTGTAAGGCTCAGGCGGACGAAACCGACGAATCTCGCTGGCAACCTGACCGAGCAGCTGCTTGTCGGTTCCCTTGAGTATGAGTGTGGTGGCGCCCTCCGTGCTGGCCTCTATGCCGTCGGGCAGCGGGTAGCTGATCGGATGGGAAAAACCGAGCGCCAGCTCGACCCTGCGCCCCTGAACGTTGACGCGATAGCCGACGCCCACCAGCTCAAGTGCGCGCTCATAGCCCTCGCTGACCCCAGTGACCATGTTGGCCGCCAATGCGCGCATGGTTCCGGTCAGGGCGCGCGCCTCGGTGCTGCCGTCCGCCGGGGAAAAACGCAGTTCGGCGCCTTCCTGCCGCAGCTGAACCAGCTCGTGCACATCCAGCGACAGCTCGCCGTTTTTTCCCTTGATCGTCAGACGACGATCCTGAAAGCGCACTTCAACACCCGAGGGGCATGCAACCGGAAGACGACCGATGTGCGAGCTTTTGATTTCTGACAACGCCATCTAAAACACCTCGCAGAGAATTTCGCCGCCAATGCCCAATTTGCGCGCGCGCTGCCCGCTCATGATGCCTTGGCTGGTGCTCATGATGGTGATTCCGTAATCGTTCTTGACACGCGGAATCGACTTGCGCCCGCAGTACTGGCGCAGCCCGGGGCGACTGATCATTTGGATTTCGCTGATCACCGGCTTGCCGGCATAGTATTTCAGGCCAATCACCAGCTCACGCTCGGAGACTGTTTCTCCCCGCTCAGAGAAACTCTGGATATATCCCTCGTCCAGCAGCACTTTCGCAACTGCGGACTTTAACTTGGAGGCCGGCATGGTCGTGCTGGGCTGCAGGCGCGCCTGGGCGTTGCGAATCCGCACCAACATATCAGCGAGAGGTGATTGCATCGTCATGAGCCAGACCCCCTCACCAACTCGAGCGCACTACGCCGGGAATATGCCCCTGCGAGGCATGTTCACGCATCTTGTTGCGCCCCAGGCCAAAGCGACGCAGATAGGCATGCGGCCGACCGGTCAACTGACAGCGGTTCTGAAGCCGAACCGGCGAGGAATTGCGCGGCAGCTTTTGCAGCTTCATGCGCGCAGTCCAGCGCTCCTCTTCTGTCGCGTCGGGATCGCGCAAAACCTTCTGAATTTCGGCGCGGCGGGTGGCGTGGCGTGCCACCAATCGCTGGCGCTTCTTCTCCCTCTCAATGATGGATTTCTTTGCCATGGTCAACTCCTGAACGGAAAATGCAGCGCTTTGAGCAATGCCAGCCCCTCACTGCTGCTGCGAGCACTGGTTGTAATGCAGATATCCAGACCGCGGATGCGGCTGATGTTGTCAAAATCGATTTCCGTGAAGATGATCTGTTCACGCACCCCAAAGGTGTAGTTTCCGGTCGCATCAAAGCTGCGCGGGTTCAATCCGCGAAAATCGCGCACTCGAGGCAGGGCGATGTGTACCAGCCGCTCGAGAAAGTTGTACATCCGCTGACGCCGCAGCGTCACCTTGCAGCCGATCGGAAACCCCTGGCGAATTTTGAAGCTGGCGACCGATTTGCGCGCCTTGGTAATCACCGGCTGCTGACCGGAGATCAAGGCGAGCTCCTCAACCGCATTCCTGAGCATGTTGCGATCCATGACGCTCTCGCCGACACCCATGTTGAGCGTGACTTTCTCAACTCGGGGAACCCCGTAAATATTGGCAATGGAGAGCTCCTCCATCAATTGCGGAACCACCGTGCTGCGGTAGTGCTCGTGCATGTTCATTGCGACTTCTCCGGTTCGGGCACCGGCTCTCCGCTGCGCTTGTAATAGCGCACCCGGGTTCCGTCCTCTGCAACGCGAATTCCGACGCGACTCGGCTTGTCGCTGGCCGCATCATAGTGAGCCACGTTGGACAGCGGCAGCGATGCCTCAATTTCAACAATGCCCGCAGTGATCTGGCGAGACGGCACCGCGCGGCGGTGCTTCTTGACCATGTTCACGCCGCTGACGATGCAGCGCCCATTGGCGCGCAGCTCGCGCACTGTGCCGCGCTGACCCTTTGCACGACCGGTCAGAACAATCACCTCATCGCCGATGCGAATACGTTTCACAGCACCTCCGGGGCCAGCGAGACGATGCGCATATAGCGCCCGCGCAGCTCGCGAGTAACCGGCCCAAAAATACGGCTGCCAATCGGCTCGTCCGAGTTGGGGTTGATCAAGACCACGGCATTGTCATCGAACTTGATCGCAGAGCCGTCCGGGCGGCGCACGCCAAAGCGCGTGCGCACAACCACAGCCTTGGCCACTTCCCCCTTGCGGACTCGACCCGTGGGCGAGGCTTCCTTGATGGCCACGGCAATGATGTCGCCGATGCGCGCGTAGCGCCGCTTTGAGCCGCCCAGAACCTTGATGCAAAGCACCTTGCGCGCTCCGCTGTTGTCGGCAACATTGACCAGGCTCTCGGTTTGGATCACGACTGCTTCTCCGGCTCGGCTGCTTCGGTCTCGACAGGTTCCGCAGCAGAATTTTGCTCATCAGCAGCCCCCTGCCCTTCAGAGGCGTCAACTGTCGGCGCCGCCTCCGCTGGAGACTCTTTATCCGGGTTATCCGGAGCGCTGCCGGCAGCTTCATCCGAGGCCTGGGTCAGCACGCGCTCAATCGTCCAGGATTTGGTGCGCGATATGGGACGCACTTCCCGGATCAACACTGTGTCGCCGATGCGGGCGATCTCATCAGCATCGTGGACATGCAGTCGAGTGGTGCGCACGACAACCTTCTTGTAAAGCGGGTGCTTGACCTTGCGCAGGATCTGAACCGTGATGGTCTTGCTCATTCGATCACTGACAACACGACCGGTCAATGTTTTGCTGCTTTTGGCGGCTGCAGTCATTCTTTGTCCTCCCGTTCCCTCAGCAGCGTCTTGGCACGCGCAATGGATACGCGCAGAATTCGGTGACGGTGCGGGGCTTCGTCCTCGCCCGAAACTGCGCGACGGGCGCGCAGCCGAAACTGCTCTTGGCGCCATTCCAGTATCCGACCGAGCAGCTCCTCAGAGCTCAGATCGCGCAATTCTTTAGTCTCTCGCTTACTCATCTTCCCAGCTCACATCAACTGTCTGCGCACGAAAGCCGTGCGAAAGGGCATCTTTCCGGCAGCCAGGCGGAAGGCTTCCCGCGCCGATTCCTCGTCAACGCCTTCCAGCTCGTAGAGCACGCGACCGGGCTTGATCACCGCCGCATAAAACTCAACGTTGCCCTTGCCCGATCCCATGCGAACCTCAAGCGGCTTGCGGGTCACCGGCTTATCGGGAAAAACCCGAATCCAAACTTTGCCGCCGCGACGAATGCTGCGCGTCAAGGCACGCCGCCCCGCCTCAATCTGCCGGGCAGTCATCAGCCCCCGAGAAAGTGCCTTGAGGCCGTATTCGCCAAAGGAGACTCGGTCACCCCGCTGCGCCATGCCACGGTTGCGCCCCTTGTGCCGTTTGCGAAACTTGCTCTGTTTGGGCTGCAGCACGGTTACTTGTCCTCCGCCGCTTGTTCGGAACCGGAATCGGCATCATCCGCCGCTTCCCCGGGAGCTTCTTCAGAGGTTTCGCCGAGTGCGGCCTCATCTTCGATGGTTTCCTCAGGTGTCGCCTTGGAAACTTCCCCATCTGATGCCTCTGCGGCAGATGGCTGGCCTGACTGCCCCGACTGACCCGACTGACCCGACTGCACGGAGGGCGCCTCCACCTGAACGGTTTCATCGCCAGAGCGGGCATTATCTTCGCCTTGAGCATTTCCCGCCTCTGGGAATCTGCCCGGTCGGACTGATTCGGCAGGATTCTTGATCTCCCCGCGGAAAATCCAGACCTTGACACCGATCACTCCATAAGTGGTGTGCGCCTCGCAAACCGCGTAATCGATATCGGCCCGCAGGGTGTGCAGCGGCACACTGCCCTCGTGAAAGGCCTCGGTGCGAGCGATGTCGGCACCGCCGAGACGACCCGACGCCTGGACACGGATGCCCTTCGCACCTGAGCGCATGCTGTGCTGAATGCCCCGCTTGAGGGCGCGTCTGAACGCGACCCGGGTCTCCAGCTGGCGGGCAATATTTTCAGCCACCAGCTTGGCCTCCAGATCAGGCTGCTCAATTGAGACGACTTTGAGATCGACCGGAATGCCGGTCATCTTTTCCAGGGTGGCGCGCAGGGCGTCAATCGCCTGGCCTTTCTGACCCAGCACGGTTCCGGGGCGCGCACTGTGGATCGTCACCACCAGATTCTGCGGCGGACGCTCAATGACCACTCGGCTCACCGAGGCCTCGCGCAGCCGCTCCAAGATATGCGTGCGCAGCTGAATATCGATCAGCAGCTGCTCCCGATAGGCATCGCCGGTGGCAAACCAAACCGAGTCGTGACTGCGCACAATCCCCAGACGCATGCCGATCGGATGTACTTTCTGACCCATGCCTATGCCTCCTGAATCCGCAAGGTAATGTGGCAGGTGCGCTTGAGGATGCGCGAACCGCGCCCGCGGGCGCGAAAGCGGCCGCGCTTGAGCGTGGCGCCCTCATCCACCATCAAGGTGCAGATGCGGTAATTGTGAAAATCCTCGACGCCGTGGTTGTGCTCGGCATTCGAAATCGCCGAGTCGAGCGCCTTGGCCAGATAGAGCGCACCCTTTTTGTTGCTCAGCTGCATTCGCGTGCGCGCCTCCTCAATCCCCAAGCTGCGGATTTGATCGGCCACCAGACGCAGCTTCTGAGCCGACATGGGCACCCTGCGCACAACGGCCTGGATTTGCTTGCTCGCAGTGATCGGCGTTTTCATCAGCGCCCCGTCTTGCGGTCACCCGAGTGACCGTGGAAAGTGCGGGTCGGGGCAAATTCCCCCAGTTTGTGTCCAACCATGTCTTCGGTAATGAACACCGGGACGTGCTGGCGCCCGTTGTGGACTGAAATGGTCAGCCCAACCATCTCGGGGACGATCATCGAGCGCCGAGACCACGTCTTGATCGGCTTTCTGTTGAGGTCACCCGACTCAAGCGCCGCCTGCACTTTTTTGACCAAGTGCAGGTCGACAAACGGGCCTTTCTTGAGCGAGCGCGCCATCCTATCTCCCCTTGCGCTGATGCCGGCTGCGGACAATCAGCGAATCTGTGCGCTTGTTGGAGCGCGTTCTGTAACCCTTGGTCGGCACCCCCCAGGGAGTCACCGGATGGCGCCCGCCCGAGGTCTTGCCCTCGCCGCCGCCGTGCGGGTGATCAACAGGGTTCATGGCCACACCGCGAACCTTCGGACGCCGACCCCTCCAGCGATTCGCCCCGGCCTTGCCGAGCGAACGCAGATTGCTTTCGGAATTGCTGACCGTGCCGATGCAGGCCATGCAGTCGATCGGAACCCGCCGCATCTCCCCCGAACGCATGCGCAGCAGCGCCCAAGCTCCATCCCGGCTGACGAACTGGGCGTAAGTGCCGGCACTGCGCGCCAGCTGTGCACCTTTGCCCGGACTGGTTTCAATGCAGTGCACTTCGGTGCCCTGCGGGATATTGCGCAGCGGCAGTGCATTGCCGGGCCGTATCGGCGCTTTCGGTCCGTTCTGCACCAGATCGCCGGCGCGCATGCCCTCGGCGGCAATGATGTAGAGGCGCTCGCCGTCGGGATAGCAGACCAGTGCGATGTGGGCGCTGCGATTGGGATCGTATTCAATGCGCTCGACGCGCCCCGGCACTTCCTCGTTTTTATTCTTGTCGAAAGTCACCTTGTTTCTGCGAAAGTCAATGACGCGATACAGGCGCTTATGCCCTCCGCCCCTGTGACGCACCGTGATGCGTCCGTTGTTGTTGCGCGCCCCCGTCGAACTCAGCGGTTCAGTCAGCTGCCGGTGCGGAGCCCCTTTGTGAAGGTGCGGGGCAACCACCTTGATGACAAAGCGACGTCCAGGAGAGGTGGGTCTGGTTTTAACAACAGCCATGCCCTGCCCCCTTAAAACTTGGTGAAATCAATGGAATCGCCCGACTTGAGCCGGACATAGGCTTTGCGCACCGAATTGCGCTGATACCGACCGCTGCGGTTAACGCCGCGCTTGCCGCGGATATTGACCACGCGAACGCGCTCCACCTTGACCTTGAAAATTTCTTCAACCGCCTTGGCGATCTCTCGCTTGGTGGCGTCGGGAGCCACCTTAAAGGCCACATGCACTGCGGCGGCTTCCAGCTCGCCCGAAAAACTGCCGCCGCCCAGATTGGCCACCTTTTCCGTCAGGTGCGGTTCCCGCAGCACGGTGTAGCAGCGCTCCAGATTCACGATGCCAGCCTTTCGTTGAGCTGGCCGATGGCCCCTGCGGTAATGACCACTTGGGAAAACTGCACGAGCAGCAGAGGGGTAACACCCTGAACATCCACGGCCTCAATGTGCGGCAGATTGCGCACAGCCAGAAATACATTCCTGTCGAGTTCGACATCAACGAGGAGTCCCTGCTCAAAATCCAGCTGGTTCAGCAGGGTCACGGCCTTGGCGGTCTTGGGCTCGTCCAAGGCCAATTCATCGATCACTTTGATCGCCCCCGCACTGTTCAACTGCGAGAGCACGCTGATCAGCGCCCCCCGGTACATTTTGCGGTTGACTTTCTGGCTGTAGTCACGCGGCCGTGCGGCGAAAGTGACCCCGCCGCTTCTGAATATCGGGCTGCTGCGCGTCCCCGCCCGGGCTTGGCCACTGCCCTTTTGACGCCAGGGCTTGGCCCCGCCGCCGGCGACGTCGGAGCGCGACTTGTTGTTTTTGGTGCCCGCACGGGCGGTATTGAGCATTGCGGTGACGACTTGATGCACCAGAGCCGGGTTGTACTCCGCACCAAACACAGTCTCGGAGACCTCCACCGTTTTTCCACCAGCCGTCGAGATCTCCATTCTGTTACTTCTTCCTCGACTTGACGGCCGGACGAACCGTGACTCGGGCTCCGACAGCCCCGGGCACTGCACCCCGCACGAGAATAATTCCGTACTCGGAATCAATGTCAACTATCTCAAGGTTTTGAACGGTCTGGCGGCTTCCGCCCATGCGCCCGGCCATCTTCTTGCCCTTCCAGACCTTGCCGGGCGTCTGGCACTGGCCGATCGATCCGGGCGCCCGATGTGAGAGCGAATTGCCGTGGGTGGCGTCCTGGGTCTTGAAATTCCAGCGCTTGATCACACCGGCAAACCCCTTGCCCTTGGTGACGCCCGAAACATCGACAAGGTGGCCGGTTTCAAACAGGTCGGATGCGCTGATTTCATCGCCCGAACTCCACTCGGGGTCTGCATCGGTGCGAAATTCGGCCAGCCAGCGCCCGCCCTCCTCGGCCTGATAAGCGGCCAAATGCCCGCTCCGGGGACGCCCGATGCGGCTCTTCTTGTCGAGCACGCCGACGGCTGTCAACTGAATGGCGGAATAAGAGTCACGCTCTTGGGTCTTGATCTGCACCACGCGATTGCGCGGAATTTTGATGGCGGTGACCGATACCGCCCCTCCCGTCTCCTGGAACCACCTCGTCATTCCCATTTTTATTCCCAGCAGTCCCGTCTTCATTTTTATTCAACCGCATCCAGGCTAATTTGGACTTCGACACCGGTTGACAGTTTCAGGTTCATCAGTGAGTCCATGGTGTCTTCGGTGTATCGAACAATATCCAGCATTCGCTTATGGGTTCTGGTCTCAAACTGATCCCGTGCATCTTTGTATTTGTGCGGCGATGTCAGAACGGTGTATTTCTGTATCCGAACCGGAAGCGGGATCGGACCCCGAACGATGGCGCCAGTGCGGCGGACCGTGTCAACAATTTCTCGTGCGGCGGTATCGATCAGGCGATGATCAAAAGATTTGAGCTTGATGCGAATGCACTGATTTTCCACGCTCATCCTTCCCCAGTAATAATCCGGTCCAATAAAACACAGAGAAACCCGGCCTGAGAGGAAACCTCCCCAGACCGGGCTTCTCGTATGCACCGGAGGGCAATGACTACCCGTCCAGTGTTTAGCGGGCGTATTGTAGAGAACACCCCTTGCAGCGTCAAGAGCACAGCCGGTGAATCAATTGCCCTCGCTGCGACGCTGAATGTATTCATCGATCATGGGTTGGGCAATATTTGCGGGGGCCTCGTCGTACTTGAGAAACTCCATCGTGAAGGTCGCCCTTCCCTGTGTCTGCGAGCGCAGCGAGGTTGCGTAGCCGAACATCTCGGCGAGCGGAACATGGGCGCGCACCTGCTGCCCCGAGGGGTTGTCCTCAATGCCCTGAATCTGCCCCCTCCTGCGGTTCAAATCGCCGACCACGTCTCCGGCATAGTCGTCCGGAGTCACAACCTCAACGTCCATGATCGGCTCAAGCAGCGCCGGATCAGCCGCCAAAGCCCCGGTGCGCAACGCTATTGATCCCGCCACCTTGAAGGCCAGCTCGCTCGAGTCGACATCGTGATAGGAGCCGTCATAAAGCGTCGCCTTGATGCGCAGCAGCGGATAGCCCGCCAGCACGCCGTTCCCCATCTGCTCTTCGATCCCCTTGCTGACCGCCGAGATGTATTCGCGCGGAACCACCCCGCCGACAATGGCATCGACAAACTCGAAATTCTCCTCGGTATCCTCGGGCAGCGGTTCAAGCTTGATCCACACGTGGCCGTACTGTCCGCGCCCGCCGCTCTGCCGAACAAATTTGCCCTCCTGCTCAACCGGCTTGCGTATGGTTTCGCGATACGCCACCTGCGGATTTCCGGTATTGGCCTCGACGTTGAATTCCCGCTTCATGCGATCGATGATGATGTCCAGATGCAGCTCGCCCATGCCGGAAATCACGGTCTGTCCCGATTCCTCATCGGTCTGAACACGGAATGACGGGTCTTCCTGCGCCAGCTTGCCCAGAGCCACGCCCATCTTTTCCTGATCAGATTTGGTCTTGGGCTCGACCGCTATCGAGATGACGGGTTCGGGAAACTCCATGCGCTCCAGCGTGATCACCTCATCCGGATCACACAGGGTCTCGCCGGTCACGACATTCTTCAGGCCGACCAGTGCGGCAATGTCGCCGGCGCGCACCTCCTTGATCTCGGATCGATCATTGGAGTGCATCTGCAGCATGCGCCCGACGCGCTCGCGGTTGTGCTTGTTGGGAATGTAGACCGAATCGCCGCTCTTGAGCACGCCGGAATAGACCCGAATGAAGGTCAGCGTGCCGACGTAGGGGTCGGTGGCGATCTTGAAGGCCAGCGATGAAAAGGGCGCATCATCCGAAGAGTGGCGCAGCGCCTCCTCGCCGCCGTCGAGCTCGCCCCTGATCGCCTCGACTTCGTCCGGCGCCGGGAGATAGTCGACCACGGCATCCAGCATCGCCTGCACGCCCTTGTTCTTGAAGGCAGAGCCGCACAGAGCCGGCACGACGTCATTGCCGAGCACACCGGAGCGCAGGCCGGCAATGAGTTCCTCCTCGCTGACATCCTCTCCGCCGAGGTACTTTTCCATGACCTCATCGCTGCAGTCGGAAACCGCCTCGAGAAGTTTCTCCCGGTATTCGTCCGCCTGGGGCTTCAGATCCTCGGGAATATCGAGGTATTCAAAGGTCGCGCCCTTGTCCTCCTCGTTCCAGTAAATGGCCTTCATCTTGACCAGATCAATGACCCCCTTGAAGTCCTTTTCGGATCCGATGGGCAGCTGCACGACCACGGGACGGGCGCGCAGGCGAGTTTCAATCTGCTTGACGACACGCAAAAAGTTGGCTCCGTCGCGATCCATCTTGTTGACAAAAACAATGCGCGGAACGCGGTAGCGATTGGCCTGGCGCCATACCGTCTCGGACTGCGGCTCAACTCCGGAAACACCGCAGAACACCACCACTGCGCCGTCCAAAACACGCAGCGAGCGCTCGACTTCGATGGTGAAATCAACGTGCCCCGGGGTGTCAATAATGTTGATGCGGTAGCGGTCGCGCGTTCCGTCCATGCCCTGCCAGAAGCAGGTCGTCGCAGCCGAGGTGATGGTGATGCCCCGCTCCCGCTCCTGGTCCATCCAGTCCATGACTGCGGCGCCGTCGTGAACCTCGCCGATCTTGTGCGACAGCCCTGTGTAAAAAAGCACGCGCTCGGTCGTGGTGGTCTTGCCCGCATCCACGTGCGCGCAGATTCCGATGTTGCGATATTTTGATAAGGCTGTTTCTCTAGCCACGGCGCTCTCCTAAACGAATGTTCAGCTGTTTTTCAGCTCAGTAACGGTAGTGGGCAAAGGCCTTGTTGGCCTCCGCCATGCGACGCATTTCCTCGCATCTGCGCACGGCTCCACCACGCTGATTGGCCGCCTCGATCAACTCGTTGGCGAGGCGCTGAGCCATGGTCTTGTCTCTGCGCACGCGAGCGCATTCAACCAGCCAGCGCATGGCCAGGGCAATGCGGCGACTCTCGCGCACCTCAACCGGCACCTGATATGTGGCGCCGCCCATTCGTTTCGACTTGACCTCAACGCGGGGGCCGACGTTCTCCAGGGCGCGCTTGAATATCTCCAGGGCATCTTCACTGGTGCGCACCTTGACCACGTCCAGGGCGCCGTAGACGATGCGCTCCGCCAGCGACTTCTTGCCCCGGCGCATGACGTGATTGATGAACTTCGCGAGCATCACGTCGTTGTATTTCGGATCGGGGAGCGTCTCCCGCTTGGCGGCAACATTTCTACGTGACACAGTTCACTACCTCTGAATGCCGACCATCAGGACGCACCCCAAACAGACAGCTGCGGTCGACGGCGCTGTTCAATCTTTGGGTTTTTTGGTGCCGTACTTGGAGCGACCGCGACGGCGCTTTTCGACACCCGTGGCGTCAAGCGCCCCGCGAACAGTGTGATAGCGCACCCCGGGGAGATCCTTGACACGACCGCCGCGCACCAGGACCACCGAGTGCTCCTGCAGCCGGTGGCCCTCGCCGCCGATGTAGGAGGTGACTTCATAGCCGGTGGTCAGTCTGACGCGGCAAACTTTGCGCTGTGCTGAATTGGGTTTTTTGGGTGTCACGGTGAAGACGCGAACACACACGCCGCGACGCTGCGGGCTGCCTCGCAAGCCGGGCACGTCGCTCTTGGAGACTTTGCGGCGTCTGGGTTTGCGAACCAGTTGATTGACAGTGGCCATCAGAAATACCAGTGTCTTCGGCGATGCGGGCGTATTTTATGCATCAGTCGGCATTGCGTCAATACGAACCCAGTGAATTTCGGTTCGGCGACGCCCGCCTTGGGCGACTGAAGCCAATGACTATAATTCGCCCCGCCACAGAGAGGCGAGGGAACTGAGCGCATGGGCGATACCCCCCGCGTCACACTGCGGTTGCCTAACGGCGAAACACTGGAGTTAGATGTTGAGACTGCCCGCCTGGGGCAGGATGTCATCGCCATAGCGCCGCTCCTGCAGCACGATGTGTTCGCCTACGATCCGGGCTTTCTGGCCACGGCCTCGTGCCAATCGGCGATTACCTACATCGATGGCGAGGCCGGCGTGCTGCTGCACCGCGGCTATCCGATTGAGGAGCTGGCCGAGCACTGCTCCTATCTGAGTGTCTCCTATCTGCTGATGCACGGCGAGCTGCCCGATCAGGCTCGGCTGGACACTTATGTCGATGACATCCTGCAGCGCACCCCCGTGCGCGACAACCTCAAGAGAATCGTCCAGAGTTTCCCCCAGGACGCCCATCCCATGTCGATTCTCGGAGCCGCCCTGTATGGCATGGCGGGGCTGTATCACTCCGAGATTGACATTCAGGATGAAACCACCCGCTATCACATTGCCTGTCAAATGATCGCCAAGATGCCGACGCTCGTGGCGCTGTGCCATCGACACAATCTCGGCCAGGAATTGATAGAGCCCCAGCCCGAATTCGGCTATGTCGAGAACTTCCTCTACATGCTCTCGGGCGAGCGCCCGGATCCGAAGCTGGCCGAAGCCGTTGACAAACTGCTGATCCTGCACGCCGACCACGAGCAGAACGCCTCAACCGCAACGGTGCGTGTCTGTGCATCATCCGACACCAACCCCTTTGCGGCTCTGGCCTCCGGGATCGGCTCGCTCTGGGGTCCGGCACACGGCGGCGCCAATGAGGCGGTGCTGAACATGCTTGAGGAAATCGGCTCGGTTGATTCGATCGAGGAGTACATAGAACGGGCGGCCGACAGCAGCGATCCCTTTCGACTGATGGGCTTCGGACACCGGGTCTACAAGAACTTTGACCCGCGCGCGCTCATCATCCGCGGCAGGTGCGAGGAGATGCTGGCCATGACCGGACAGGCCGACAACGGCCTGTTTCAGCTGGCGCTCAGGCTCGCCGAGATCGCCCGACAGAATGACTACTTCATCGAGCGCAACCTCTATCCCAACGTGGACTTTTACTCGGGCATCATCATGAGCGCCCTGAATCTTCCGAAGACCATGTTTCCGCTGATCTTCGCCCTGGGGCGCTGCGCCGGCTGGCTGTCCCACTGGAATGAAATGATTGTCCAGGGCTATCGCATCAGCCGCCCCCGCCAGCTCTATGTCGGCCAGGAGCGCCGCAGCGTTCCCGCTCAGGTTGGGCAGCCCAAGCGGATCTAGGTCCAACCTCCGCAGGCGGCTCCCCCATTCAGCCGGCACAGAGTTCCGTGAGCCCTCTCTCGTTATGCCGTTACGCGGGCTTGGATTTGCGCCGGCTGCTGCGGCTGCTGCGCTGGGCATAGGGGTTGTGCGCCTCGATGAGCTCGACCTCCAAGCGCGGCAGATCGAGCGCCCGCTCAAAGAAGCCGCGCAAATAGCGCCGATAGGTCGCATCCACATCGGCAGTGCGGGTGCCCCGCACCACAATGCGCCCTGAACTGCTGCTGTGGGCGAAGCGCAGACGCGGCTGACGCCCCCCGCCCCGCCCCGGCGGCGGATGTTCGGCCACGGCGCGTTCAAGCAGTCGGTTGATCAGCGCCGTGGACAGCGCTCCGCGCTGTTCATGAGCGGTTCGGAGTCGATCCAGCGCCTGCACCAGATCGGGCACGCCGCGCCCGCTGAGCGCTGAGATCTGCACCCGGGGAATATTGCGCGCAAAGCGCGCGCGCCGATCCAGACTGCGCGTCAAACTCTGACGCCGGGCGTCATCGAGTCGATCCCATTTGTTGATCGTGAGCACGCAGGGATGCTCGCAGGCGTCTATCAGGCCGAGCAGCCGGGCATCCTGCTCAACCATGCCCTCGACTGCATCGATCAGCAGGACGCCGATGTCGCTGCCCCGCAGCCAATTGAGGCTGCGCACCACCCCGGCCTCCTCGGCAACGCCGGCAATGCGGGTGCGGCGGCGCACGCCTGCGGTATCAAACAGCCTGTAACTGCGCCCGGCGTGCTCGAACAGACCCTCGACCTCGTCAACCGTGGTGCCCGCCTCGCTTGAAGTGAGCGCCCGCTCCCGGCCCAGCAGCTGGTTCAGCAGGGTCGATTTGCCGACATTGGGCCGACCCAACAGCGAAACCGTGAAGGGATCGCGATCGCGCTCCTTGAGCATTTCCGCAGAGGGCGCCCCCAATTGGGTCAGCATCTCGCCGATGCGCAGGCGGAGCTGCCGGACACCCCGGCCGGTGCGCGCGCAAATGCCCTGATGCGGCCATGGGGGCACCGCCAATTCCGCCAGAGCCGCACTGGCAACACCGTCGATCTTGTTGAAGGCCACGAGCACCGGCCGATCAATCCGGCGCACGCTGGCAATGACCTCCTCGTCCGGACGCAACAGTCCCTCGCGCGCATCAAACACCAAGACAATGATGTCCGCAGAGGCAAGCGCCGAATGCGCCAGCTCGCTGATGCGCCCCTGAAGCCCTGCGGAGCGCTCAATGCCGCCGGAGTCGATCAGCTCAACTGCGGTTCCGTCAAAATCGACGAGCATGCTGCGCAGGTCTCGGGTCACCCCCGGAACCGAGCCGATCAAGGCGCGCTGCGTATTGGAAAGCCGATTGAACAGGGTCGACTTGCCGACATTCGGACGGCCCGCGATCACCACGCGGGCGGGACGCGTGCTCAGGGATTCATCATCTGCCAATGCCCCACCTCCCCGAACGCGCTGACGGTATAGAGCTTTGACCCGTCCGTGGTGACGTAGGCCACCTCGGGCATGTGATCGTGCACGCCCTTCCTCTGCAGACCCGACAGCTCGCCGCTGGCCAGGTCCGCAAACAGAAAGACATTTCTCTCGCGCAGCGGAATGACCACCTGATCACCGATGGCAATGGGCAGGGCTGGGCGGTATTGATCCAGCCCCTCGATGCGCCAGAGCACCTCTCCGGTGGAGGAGTCAACGTGCAGGACTTCGTTTTCATCATTGATCAGGATCAGGTTGCCGGCGTCGGTCACCACGATGCCCTGGGGTGCGCCCATCTCCAGCTCCCAGGCGACCTGACCGCTGCGCATGTCAATGGCGCGCGTGGTGTATTGATACGCCCCCGCGATCATCAGCTCGCGCACAAATACCGGGGCGTGATCAACGTCGACCAACTGGCGCAATTCATTGCCCCCGACCGAGCTGGCAATCTGAAACTTGGCCAGCTGCATGCCGGAGTCGGGATTGTGCAGGGCCACTGCCCCGCTGGCCAGCCCCAGCACAGCGGCGCCCTGGCGGATCAGCGGCGCCGCATCCCCCCGCACCACCAGCCCGGGCTTCTCATGACGGTAGACCCAGCGCTCCTCTCCGGTTTCAATGTCCAGGGCAATCAATTCCGACGACCCGGCGTGTACCAGCACCACATTGCCGTCGCTGCGGGGCGGAGTGAGCAGCTCCCTTCCGGTGGCGCTGCGCCAGAGCAGCTCGCCCTCATTGCTGTAGGCCACAATCTCTCCCCCGCGCGTGCTGACGAGAAAGCGGCCGAAGGCGTAGTCGGCCAGTATGTCATCCGTGCTGACCTCAATCGTCCAGCGCTCTTTTCCGGTTTCGGCGTCCAGCGCCGACAGCTCGCCGCGCTGGGTTGAAACCACGATCTGCTGCTCGTCATAGAGCAGCGTCGCCGAAGACGGCGGCATCATCGAAAGATCCTTGCCCTTGGATTTGCCCTCGCGCCAGACCATATCCAGAAGCCTCACCTGGGGGATCTCCTGCAGATTGAGTGCCGGGACAGCTGCGGTTTCCTGAATCTCCCCCGGATCCCCCTCCTCCCCCTCGCCGCCGCCCTTGCCCTTGCAGGCCGAGATGAGCAGGAGCAGCGCCAGGAGCGCAATGCAATAGCGCACAGCGGTCAGCGCCATCAAGACGTCCCGCCCGGTGCGTCCTCTGAGGCTTCTTCCGCCTTGGGAGATTCAACAGCTGTTTCTTTCTCTTTCTCCTTCTCCGGGGAAGGTGAATCGGCTTCAGCATTGGCTTGCGTCTCAGCATCCGCTTCGGCTGCCGGTTCAGCCGCTTCGGCTTCCGGTTCAGCCGCCGCATCTTCCGCCTCGGTTTCCTCGGCTGCCTCAGAACTTGATGCGACAAATCCCTGCGTCTTCTTCAGGGCGGCCAGCTTCAGCTCGACCATGACGCCGAGGGCTTCTCCCAGACCGTTTGGATCCTCCAGGGCCCGCTCATAAGAGGCACGAGCCAGCTCTTCATCGCCCTCGGCCAGGGCGATGTCACCGGCCAGGTCCTCGGCGAGTGCGCCCGCCTCATCGGGCAGCGAATCCAGATAGGAGCGCGCACCAGACAAATCGCCGTCTGACAGTGCGATGCGCCCCAGTGTCAGACGCGCCAGTGCGGAACTGGAATGCTGCTCGACCGAAGACCACGGCCACACCGTGCGCTCGGCCAGATCGGTCAGGTAATTGCGGGCGCCCTCGGTATCGCCGGCATCCAGGGCCAGCCGTGCCAGCAGCAGCCGGGCGTAGTCCTCGTAGATCCCGGCAAACTGCAGGCCGAGCATGTCCGTGGCCAGCGAGTTGAGCTGCTCGCGCTCGCCGCTGTCAATGATGTCGCCCTCGGCCTCCTGCAGCACCCCGACAATTTGCTGCCAATTTTCAGCAGCTTTCTCGCGCGCGTCGTTGAAACCAAATTCGGCAAAACTCCAACCCCCGGCGCCGATCATCAATGCGGCAACCGACCCCAGAATGAAGCCTCGGTTTTCCTCCCAGAAATACCGCAGCGCGAGTACTTCCTCTTCCTGAGTTTCGTAGGTCTCAACCACGGCTAGCCACTGCCCCGCTCATGTATGGATGTTCTTAAATATTCCAGCAGCGCACTTCCCTGCGCCACCTCAAACTGCCCTTGAGGCGGCGCATCGTACAACAACTTTACGCTCACCACGCCCCGCTCCATTTCGTCTTCGCCCAGCAGCAGCACCTGTCGGGCGCGCAGCCGATCCGCACGGCGCAGCTTTTTGGCCAGGTTGCCGCCGCCGATGTCCATCACCAAGTGCAGCCCAGGCAATTCGGTGCGCAATTGGTTCGCCATAAGGATGGCTCGTCGGGATGCCGAGGCCTCGCCCAGAGGAATCAATACGGCGTCCACTGCACTGTCGCGCGAGTCGCCCGCAGCGGCTTCGGTCTCGGCCTCGGCCTGCGCATCCAGGTGCAGCATGACGCGCTCCCAGCCCAGGGCAAAACCCAGGCAGGGTGTCGGCTGCCCGCCGAGCTGCTCGACCAGCTCGTCATACCGCCCTCCGGCGCACACCGCACTCTGGGCCCCGAGGCGATCGCTGCTCCACTCGAACACCACGCCGGTGTAATAGTCCAGCCCGCGCACCAGATGCGTGTTGACCTGCGGGTCAAGATCGTTCTCCCTGAGCACCTCAAGCAGCTCGGCAAAACCGGCGCGCTCGGCGTCGCTGAGAAACTCGCTGATCTGCGGAGCCTCCCCGAGTGCGGTGCGGACGGCCTCGTCCTTGCTGTCCAGCACGCGCAGCGGATTGCTGCGCGCCCGCTCCATGATCTCCCCGTCCCACTGATCGGCGCGCACCAGCAGCCATTCCTGCAGCGCCTGGCGGTAGTGCGCCCGACTCTCCGCCCCGCCCAGATGATTGATTTCCAGACGCAGCCCCTTCAGTCCCATGGCGCGCCACAGCGAGGCGCCCAGCAGCAGCAGCTCAGCCTCAGAGGCGACCCCCTGCATGCCCAGCGCCTCGACGCCGAGCTGCCAGAACTGGCGCTGGCGTCCCTTTTGCGGGCGCTCGTGGCGAAACATCGGCCCGTGATACCAGAGCCTCTGCTGCGGCGTGCGCACCAGCCCGTGCTGGATCGCCGCGCGCACACAGCCCGCAGTGCCCTCGGGACGCAGCACCAGGGGATCGCCGTCACTCTGTGCCAGGGTGTACATCTCCTTGCCGATGACATCGGTGTGCTCCCCCACCGAGCGCGCAAACAACTCGAACTGCTCAATCAGCGGCAGCTGAATCAGGCGGTAGCCGAAGCCGGCCAGAACATCCGAGGCGCCCTGCACCAGCCGCTGCATGGATTCGGCCTGCTCGGGCAGCAGGTCGTGCATGCCGCGCACCGACTGGAGCGACTTCACTGCTGGTGCACCGGAATATCGCCGCCGGAGGTTTTTTCTCTGCGGTTTTGCTCAATGCGCGCCCGGACTTCCGCCTCAAGGCGGTCAATGAGCTCCCCTGTGCCCAGCTTTGCCGACGGCTCTCCGCCGACGTACATCAGATGCCGGGGATCCGCACCGGTGACGCCGATATCGGCCGCCCGGGACTCTCCGGGGCCGTTGACGTAGCAGCCAATGACGGCGAGTTCAAGCGGGTCGGTGATGTCCTCCAGGCGCCGCTCAAGTTCGTTGACCGTGGCGATGACATCAAAGTTTTGTCTCGAGCAGCTGGGGCAGGCAATGATGTTTACGCCCCGGGTGCGCAGGTGCAGCGACTTGAGCAGTTCAAAGCCGACCTTGACCTCCTCAACCGGATCAGCCGCCAGCGAAATCCGCAGCGTGTCACCGATGCCCTCCATCAGCAGCACCCCCAGGCCGATGGCCGATTTGACGGTGCCCGCGCGCGCCGCCCCGGCCTCGGTGATGCCCAGATGCAGCGGGGCATCGATCTGCCTGGCAATCCGCCGGTAGCTCTCAACGGCCATAAACACTTCGGAAGCCTTGATGCTGAGCTTGTAGCTGTCAAAGCCCAGCTCGTCGAGTATGTCGACCTGGCGCATGGCCGACTCAACCAGGGCGTCCGGGCAGGGCTCGCCGTACTTGGCCTGCAGATCCTTTTCCAGAGAGCCTGCATTCACGCCGATTCGCAGCACAGTGCCGGCATCGGCGGCGGCGCCCACCACTTCGGCAATGCGCTCTCGACGACCGATATTGCCCGGGTTGATGCGCAGACAGTCGGCGCCCAATTCGATCACGCGCAGGGCGATGCGGTAGTCAAAGTGCACGTCGGCGATCAGCGGTATCCGGGTGCCGCTGCGAATCTGTCGGAATGACTCGGCCGCCTCCAGGCTGGGGACGGAGACCCGCACCATGTCGGCTCCGGCGGCCTGGATTCGGTCGATCTGCCGCAGCGTGGAGGCGACATCCAGCGTGTCGGTATTGGTCATGGTCTGCACGCTGATCGGGGCATCGCCGCCTACGGGGACGCTCCCCACCTGCACCTGACGGCAGCGGCGCCGCTCAATGGATGCCCCGGCGTACTTCACGAAACCCTTCCGGATGCGGCAGCGCGCGCCTGGCGCCGGGTGATCTCGCGCACCGAGCCGGCCAGCTGGCCGCAGGCCGCATCGATATCGGCGCCGCGCGGACGGCGCAGCGTGACGACGAGCCCCTGCCCGCGCAGAATATTTTGAAAGACTGCCGCCTCCCGCTCTCCCGGGGCGCGGTAGGGCAGACCGTCGACCGCGTTATAGGGAATCAGGTTGACTTTGCAGGGCAGATCGCGCAGCCGGGCGGCCAGCCTTTCGGCCTGCCCGGGGGCATCGTTGACCCCGCCCAGCAGGATGTATTCGATCGTCACGGTGCGCCGCCCCTTCTGAGTGCGCACATAGCGGTGCGCCGAAGCCAGCAATTCGGCAATGGGATATTTTCGATTGATCGGAACCAGCTGATTTCGCAATTCATCGTCCGGTGCGTGCAGCGAAAGCGCCAGCGAAACCTCGCAGCCGATCTCGCCGAGCCGATTGATCTGCGGCACCAGCCCCGAAGTGCTCAGCGTCACGCGCTGCTTGGAAATCCCGTAGGCATGATCCGACTGCATCAGATCCATGGCATCAGTGACCGCCTCAAAGTTCAGCAGCGGCTCTCCCATGCCCATCATCACCACATTGCTGACGCGCTCGCCGATGCGCTCCAGCTCCCGCTGCACCAGCCAGACCTGGCCGATGATCTCATCGCTCGAGAGATTGCGGGCAAACCCCTGCATGCCGGTTGCACAAAAGCTGCAGTTGAGACCGCAGCCGACCTGGGAGGAGACGCACAGTGTGCGCCGGCTGCCCTCGGGGATGAGCACGGCCTCGATCAGGCTGTCATCGGCACGGATCAGCCATTTGCGCACACCGTCGGAGGCATTGAGGACGCGCTCGACCTGGGGGGCTTTGGCGCAGCACCGCTCGGCCAGCTGGGCGCGCAGCGTCTTGGGCAGGTCAGTCATTTGCCCGAAGTCGAGCACCCCCCTCTGGTGCATCCACTGGACGAGAACCCCGGAGCGCCACTTCGGCTGACCCCACTCCTGCATCAGCCGGGCGAGCCTGGCCTGGGTACAGCCCAATAGATTCAGACGCCCAGGCGGGGAATCGCTGGCAAGCATCACGCCGATTGCGGTGCAGCCTCTCCGGGAAAGAACATCTCGATCTCGCGCCGGGCGGCCTCGGGCGAATCCGAGCCGTGCACCGAATTGCGCTCGCGCGACTCACCGTAGAGGGCGCGCAGTGTTCCGGGGTCGGCCTCCTCGGGATTGGTGGCGCCCATGACTTGGCGATGGTGCGCAATCGCATCATCACCCTGCAGCACCTGAACGACGATTTCGCCCGAAGTCATGTACCCGACCAAATCCCTGAAGAACGGCCTGTCGACGTGCTCGGCATAGAACTGCTCGGCAACGGATGCTTCAAGTGTGATTTTTTTCTGGGCGACGATGCGCAAGCCCTCGCCCTCAAGGTGTTTCTGTATCGTCTCGGTGAGCCCGCGCATGACTGCATCGGGTTTGATAATTGAGAAAGTGCGCTGCAGCTGCGACATATCAGGCGTCCTGAGCGCAGGTCAGATGTGCCATTATAACGACCGCCCCTGCCTCCACCCGCAGTCATTGGCCGATTCAGACGCCGTTTTTGATCGAATCGCCGGGTTGATTCGGCGCGTTCTCGGCACCGATGCGCAGCTGCAGTCAGCCCGCATATTGACCGGCGGTGCGAGTGCGGAAACCTGGCGCGTGGTGCTGTTGGGACATCCCGATCTCATCCTGCGCCGGCGCGTGCATGCCGAGGCCCGCCCAGGGGCAATGGCCATGCACAACGAAATCGACATTCAAAGACGCGCCCGGGACGGCGGAGTGGCCGCCCCTGAAATCATCGCCGCACTTGACCCGGCCGACGAACTCGGCGAGGGCTATCTGATGACCTGCATTGAGGGTGAAACCCTCGGCAAGCGCATTGCCCGAGACGACGCCTTTGCCGAAGCCCGCAGGGTTTTGGCGCACCAGTGCGGCGAGCAGCTCGCCATGCTGCACGCCGTCGAAAAGCCCGACTGGGCTCAGGCGGTCTCGATCGATGAGCTGCTGGAGCAGAACTTTGAGGTTTATCTGTCTCACGGCGAGCACATCCCGGTGTTTGAATACGCCTTTCGCCGCCTGGGGGAGCGCAGCCCGGGAGGCGACATGCCGGCGTGCCCGCAGCACGGAGACTTTCGCAACGGCAATCTGGTCGTGCATCCCGAGGCGGGACTGGCCGGGGTGCTTGACTGGGAGCTGTTCCACATCGGTCCGAGACTGTCCGACTTGGGCTGGCTGTGCGTCAACTCCTGGCGCTTCGGCAACATTGAGCAGACGGTCGGCGGCTTCGGCGAGCGCGCCGAGCTGCTGGCGGCCTACAACTCCATTTCCGGCGGCGACTGGCGCCCCGATGACCTCGACTTCTGGATCGCCTGGGGCTCGCTGCGCTGGGGCATCATCTGCCAGCGTCAGGCCCGGGTTCACCTGGATGGACACACGCACTCGCTCGAGCACGCCGCCATCGGCCGGCGCGTTTCGGAGACCGTTCTCGACCTGCTGGACGCGCTGCTCTAATGGCCGCCAACCGCCCCGATCTGAACGAGCTGCTTGCAGCGCTCGAGGGGTTTCTCGGCGATGGTGCGCGCCGCTCGGACGGCTCGGTCGACTTCAAGATGCTCGTCGCCCAGAAGACGCTGGGGATCATCCGGCGCGAGCTCGCCTCAGAGGTGCAGCGCTCTGCGGAGCTGCAGCGCCTGCAAGCGCTGCTCCGCACCCCGGAGGAAACCGATCCGGACGCGCTCAACAGCCGCCTGGCTCTGGCCATCCGCTCCGGAGAAATCGACCTGGACGACGCCGACCTGATTGAGCACCTGCTGCGAAGTGCGGTGGATCAGCTCTCGATTGACAACCCGGGTTACTCGGCGCTGCGGCAACGTCTGGGGCAGACCCCGAAATCTTAGGATTCAGGTGGCTCCGATAGGCCCGCCGGGTTGCCCGGCCGCCGGTCGGCCTACAGCGACTGCTCGAATTCCGGCAGCACCTGGAACAGGTCGGCGACCAGGCCGTAGTCGGCGACCTGAAATATCGGTGCATCGGCATCTTTGTTGATCGCAACGATGACCTTGCTGTCCTTCATCCCGGCCAGGTGCTGGATCGCACCGGAGATGCCGACGGCAATGTAGAGCTGCGGAGCGACGACCTTGCCGGTCTGCCCGACCTGCATGTCATTGGGGACAAAACCCGCATCAACCGCCGCCCTCGAGGCGCCTATCGCCGCCCCCAGCTTGTCGGCGATGCCCTCGAGCAGCTTGAAGTTATCGCCGTTCTGCATGCCGCGCCCGCCCGAGATGACCACATCGGCCGCCGACAGTTCAGGGCGTTCGGACTCAGAGAGGATGTCCTCCACCCACTCGGAAAGCCCCGCACCGTCAACCGCCGGGGCATCGACGCGCTCCGGGCGGCCCTCGCCTGCAACGCCGTCAAAAGAGCTGGCGCGCACGGTGATCACCTTGGTGGCATCCGAGCTTTTCACCGTCGCCATGCAGTTGCCCGCATAAATGGGGCGCTCAAAGGTTTCGGCATCAATCACGGCGCTGATGTCAGAGATCTGCATCACATCCAGCATCACCGCCACGCGCGGCATAAAGTTTTTGCCATCGGTGCTGGCCGAGGCGAGGATGTGGGAGTAGTCCCCGGCCAGGGCGACCACCAGGGCGGAGACATTTTCGGCCAGGCAGTGGTCGTAGTGCTGGGCGTCGGCAACGATCAGCCGGCGCACTCCGGGCAGCTGTGCAGCCGCCTGCACCACGTCATCGCAGCCGGAGCCGGCAACCAGGACATCGGTCTCCCCGCCAATGGCTGCGGCGGCGCTCAGCACCGCGCGCGTCGCACCCTTGAGTTCGGCACCGTCGTGCTCTGCAATAACAAGATTGGCCATCTAAATTACCTTAGCTTCGTTGCGCAGTTTGTCCACCAAATCGGCGACCGTTTCGACCACGATGCCGGCCTGACGCACCGGAGGGTCGGTCACCTTGAGAACCGCCAGGCGCGGCTCCAGATCCACACCCAGCTCAGCCGGGTCAACGGCGTCCAGCGGCTTCTGACGCGCCTTCATGATGTTGGGCAGCGACGCATAGCGGGGCTCGTTGAGTCGCAGGTCAACCGTGATCACCGCCGGAAGCTGAAAGCGAATCTTCTGCAGCCCGCCGTCCACCTCGCGGGTGATTGAGACCTGCTCGCCATCGATGTTCAATTCGGAAATAAAGGTGCCCTGGGGGCGATTCATCAGGGCGGCGAGCATCTGCCCGGTCTGGTTGTTGTCATCGTCAATGGCCTGCTTGCCGAGCAGCACCATATCGGCCTGCTCGCGCTCAACCAGTTTGTGCAGGACTTTGGCCACGCCGAGCGGTTCGCTCTCGCCCTCGTGCCGGACCAAAATGGCGCGGTCGGCGCCGAGCGCCAGCGCCGTGCGAAGCTGCTCCTGAGCGGCATCAGGACCGACGCTGACCGCGACAATTTCCTCAACCTTGCCGGCCTCCTTGAGCCGCACCGCCTCCTCCACTGCGATCTCGCAGAAGGGATTCATCGCCATTTTGACGTTGGCCAGGTCAACGCCGCTCTGATCGGATTTCGCGCGCACTTTGACGTTGTAATCGACCACGCGCTTCACTGCAACTAGAACCTTCACGGCATATCCCCCAGTTCGGCGGCGAAAATCATACCCGCTCGCCCCCAACCGGTCAAACCCAAGCTCCGCCTGACTATATAATTTTTGCCGCTCGGGCCGACCTCAGAGAAGGCTTTTGGATCTCAAATCAGCGCCCGCTTCGCCGCTGGGCGAAAATCTGAAGTTCAACCTGTCCGCCCTGCGGGCGCGGACTTATCGCCTGTACTCCGAGAACAAGCAGGCCGAGACGCTGGAAGCCTGCAAGCAGCTGCTGAAACACAATCCGTCCGACCCCGACGCCAACCACATCATGGCCGTGCTGCTGACCAACTCCCGTCAGTACATCGAGGCGCATCAATACATCCGCCGGGCCATGCTGACCACCCATAACGCCCAGTATTTCAACACCCTGGGCGTGTGCCTGCAGAATCTGGGCGACATCACGCAGGCCGAGTTCGCCTTCCGCCGCGCCATGGAACTGGACACCGCAATGGTCGAGCCCCTGCGCAACCTCGCCGAGATGTATCTCAACATCGGCTTTTATGACCAGGTCATCAGCCAGCTGGAGGAGACGGAGCTGCTGCCGAGAGAGCCCTCCCTGCGCTCCATTCTGGCGCGGGCCTACTACCACCTGGGTCGCTACGAGGATGCCCTCCCGCTTCTGGATGCGCTGCTCAGGGAGCACCCCGAATTGCTTGACACACTGACAGCCAAGATCATGCTCACTGCGTCAATGGGCGATGAGGAAGGCGCCTGGCAGCTCTCGCGCGAACTGCTCAAGCGAGGCGTCAACGGCTTTACGTCCTTCCTGATTCAGGCCACCCTGGCCCATGAAATCACCGGAGAGCAGGAGCGCGCCTACAACCTGGTCAACCAGGCCAAGATGATGCGCCGGGAATCTTCGGCCGACTTGATGCTCGCACAGATCCAGCTGGCCCTGGGCGATTTCAAAAGCGGCTGGGCGAAATACTCCGTGCGCCAGCACAGCATGGAATACCAGATCAGTCGCCCGCAGCTGGCGCAGGATCACTGGGATGGAAACCCGCGTGTCGGGGCGATTCGGATGGCGGTGCACTGCAGGGAAAATCTCTCCGAAGTGATTCCCTTCCTGCGGTTTCTGCCGCAGATCACGGATCGAATCGAGCGCTTTTCGCTCACCTGCACCAAGCGCGATGTCAACCTGCTCGCCACGGCCGAGGGCCCCAGAGTGGTCGATCACTACGATGTCTACGGCAAATACCCCACCCAGCTGCAGACCCCGCTGGACCTGCTGCCCGCCACGCTCAAGGCGGACAGCCTGCCCGAGATTGAATTTCCCTACCTCAACCCCCTTTGCGGGCGCCTGCCGGAAAAAAGCGGGCTCGAGAAGCGCCGCACCAAGCGCAGCCGCAAGCGCGTCGGCATCGTCTGGGCGCCTGAAAAGCTGCAGGCCGCGAACCACAGAACCCGCATCCCCTTTGAAGCCCTCTCGCCCCTCTTGGGCGCCCTCGGCATCCAAATCTACAGCCTGCAGACCGGAGAATTCGCAGAACAGATCAGCGCTGCGGACGCGGACACCCAGGTCATCGATCTCGGCGAGCACGTCGAGCAGAGTTCGGCCAATCTGGCCCGCGTGATCGACTCCCTCGACCTGCTGATCTGCTCAGATTCCCCGGCCGCGCACATCGCCGGGGCGATCGGCAAGACGGCCTGGGTGATCCTGCCGCGCGGGGCGCACTGGATCTGGGGCGTGGAGGAGACCTCGCAGTGGTATCCCAGCCTGAGGCTGTTCCGCCAGAAAACTGCGGGGCGCTGGGATGGGGTCATTCAGGATGCTGCCGTGGCGCTGCGCGAATTCACCGGCTCCGAAGAGCAGCAATAACCCGGTCGCCGCCGCCCCGGAGCTCTATCTACATGTTGGGATAGTTGGGGCCGCCGCCGCCCTCGGGAACAACCCAGGTGATGTTTTGCGCGGGATCCTTGATGTCGCAGGTTTTGCAGTGCACGCAATTCTGCGCGTTGATCTGAAACCTGGGTTCGGCCTCGCCATTCTCCCGGACGACTTCATAAACCCCCGCAGGACAGTAGCGCTGTGCGGGCTCGTCAAATTTCGGCAGATTGTCGCGAATCGGAATATCGGCATCGGTCAGCTGCAGGTGACAGGGCTGATCCTCCTCGTGGTTGGTGTTGGACAGGAACACCGAGGAGAGCCGGTCAAAACTCAGCTCGCCGTCAGGCTTGGGGTAGTCAATCGGCGGGCTGGAACTGGCCGGCCTGAAGGTCGCATGGTCGGGCAGGCTGTCCCGCAGCGTAAACGGCGCCCTGCCGCGCAGCAGTTTTTGGTCAATGAAGGCGAATGCGGAGCCGAGCCAGGTGCCCCACTTGTGCATGGCCGGGGCAAAATTGCGCGCCCGATGCAGCTCGTCCCCGGCCCAGGACGCCAGAAAACGCTCCCGGTAGGCGGTCAGATCCGCCCCCGCCGCCGCCTCACCCGAAAGCTGCTCAAACACGACTTCGGCGGCCACCATGCCGGATTTCATCGCGACGTGATTGCCCTTGATCTTGGCGGCGTTGAGCGTCCCGGCGTCATCGCCCAGCAGCAGCGCCCCGGGGGCGCTCATCTTGGGCAGGCTCTGCAGACCGCCCTTGACCAGCGCGCGGGCGCCGTAGCTGAGCCTGCGCCCGCCCTTGAGCGTCTCGGCGAACAGCGGATGGTGCTTGAGCAGCTGGAAATCCTGGAACGGCGAGCGGTGCGGATTTGAATAGGACAGGTCAACGATCAGCCCCAGGTAGACCTGATTGTCCTCTGCGTGATAGAGAAAAGACCCGCCGGTGGCGTCCCCCGCCAGCGGCCAGCCGGCACCGTGCACCACCAGGCCGGGCTGGTGCCGCTCGGGGGCAACCTCCCAGACCTCCTTCAGGCCGATGCCGTAGTGCTGCGGATCCTGGGCCTCGGCGTCCAGATCAAATTCGCGGATCAACTGCTTGCCGAGATGCCCCCGGCACCCCTCGGCCAGCAGCGTGTACTTGGCCTTCAGGTGGTATCCCGGAACGAAATTCCCCTTCTGCTCACCGCTGCGCGACAGACCCATATCGCCGGTGGCCACGCCCGTGATGGCGCCGTCCTCTCCTCTCAGAAACTCGCTGGCGGCAAAGCCGGGAAACAGCATCACGCCCAGCTCCTCGGCCTGGCGCGCCAGCCAGCGACAGACATTGCCCATGCTGACGATGTAGTTGCCCGAGTTGTGCATCGCCGGCGGGACAAACATTCCCGGGGCGCGAATCGAGGATTTTTGACCGGTCAGAAAGTAGATTTTGTCGCCGCTGACCGCTGTCCTCAGCGGGGCGTCCCGATCCCGCCAGTCGGGGATCAGCTCATTGAGTGCGGTGGGCTCAAACACCGCCCCCGACAGGATGTGGGCGCCGACTTCCGAGCCCTTTTCGACAACGCAGACCTGCAGATCGACGCCCGCCTCAAGACTGAGCTGGCGCAGACGAATCGCCGCCGCAAGCCCGGATGGACCGGCGCCCACCACGAGCACATCGAATTCCATTGCCTCATTGCTCACTGTGCACCGCCCGTCCCGCAGATTGCGGGCGGGATTATAAGTCGCCGCCCCGTTGCCGCTGCCTGAAGCGACAGCCGATTTGCTCGGTTTTTGCCGGCCAAACCGACCCCGGCAGATGATATAAAATGCCCCGCTCTAATTTAGTGCGGGGTGGATAGCTCAGCCGGCAGAGCACCGCCCTTACAAGGCGGGGGTCGGGGGTTCAAATCCCTCTCCACCCACCAGCATGTCGGCACTACCGGGACCGGTAGTTCAGTTGGTTAGAATGCCGGCCTGTCACGCCGGAGGTCGCGGGTTCGAGTCCCGTCCGGTCCGCCATATCCCCCACATTAGAGAGCCCCCGAGATGAATTCATCGGCCGATCAGAAAGCCGCTTTTTGGCACGCTGTGCAAAACCCCGAGCAGCCGCATCGCTTCAGCCTGGCCGTCCCACCCGAGGCCTGCGTCGGACCTGCACAGCGCCAGTTTCTGATGGGCGGGGCAGCAATGGCCAGTGCGGTCGACGCCCTGGAGCGGTATTTTGAAAAGCCGCTGCTCTGGGCCGCCATTCACTTCCTCAACGCCGGGTTTCTCGACGAAACCGTGGACATCGAAGTCGAGCGCGTTTCCGGGGGCGCAGCGTTGTTCAGGCCATGGCGACGCTGCGGCGCGGAGACACGGTGCTGCAGCGGGTGATCGGGGCGCTCGGCAGGCGGGAGGGCGAACCTGATCGACAGTTCATGACCATGCCCGAGGTCGCCCCGCCGGAGCAGTGCCCCCTGAAACCGCCCGATGCCTTCGGCCATTCAGAAAATATGGTCGGTCAATTTGAAAGGCGCACAGTGCTGGAAGATTTCGACAGCGGACTGGAATACGTGTGGACCCGGGCCAGGCACAGGCAGCCGGTCAGCGCCGCTCTGCTGGCGGCTGTATCGGACTTCTTCCTCGGAGCGCACAAGCGCTCCCGGGGCGGCACCAGCCTCGACAACACCCTGCGCCTGTGCAGCCTGCACCCCACCGAATGGATTCTCTGCACCACCCAAGTCGCCGGCTTTGCAAACGGCGTGATGCAGGGCTCCCAGTGCTTCTTTTCCCAGGACGGCGCGCTGCTGGCGATTTCGAGTCAGTCCGGCCTGCTGCCGCACACACCCAATCCGTAGAAGGGGGCTTGCATGCCCTAGTGCATATAAGGCAGGCTTGCTGTGCATTCGGGTATTTATTTTGCAAGTCCCGATCAAAACGAGTCACAGGCCGTGCCTATATACCTATAATCCACCGGCGCCGCCAGCGGGCGGTGCGTTCAAGACCGGGAGGGCGCTGAGATGAAAGCCAACAGGAAGAGAGAACTTGAATA
>MEIF01000060.1 GCA_001750645.1 Gammaproteobacteria bacterium AqS3 | reverse complement strand
TCAGCGCCCGGCCCGGCGGCAACGTCACGGTCAGCCTCACCTCCAGCAACGCCGATGTCACGCTGGCCTCGGACGCCGCCGGGAGCTCGGCGATCTCGCAGCTGAGCTTCACGCAGGGCAACTGGAGCACCGCCCAGACCTTCTACACCGTGCTGGGGCAGGACGCCGACGTCGTCGACGACACCGCCAAGGTGACGCTGGTGGCCTCTGGCGGCGGCTACGGCGGGGTGACCGGCAGCTATTCGGTGTCGATCGACGACGATGAGACGGTCACCACCTTCGCCGATGCGGTGCAGTTCGACCGGGATGTCTCCTCGGCGCTGTCGCTCGACGAGGGCGAGAGCCTGAAGCTGGGGCTGCGCCTGAGGCACCCCCCGGCCGGCGGCGACGCCAGGGTGTCCCTCGCCGCCAGCATCGTCACGAGCCCGGGGCTGATGCACTCCGCCGGCTCCTGGACCTTCACCTCGGACAACTGGGACACCTACCAGCACCTCACCATGTCGGCTCCGATTGACCTGGACGACGAGGACGCCTCCGAGAAGCTGCGCTTCACCGTCAGCGGAGGCGGCTTCGGCAGGCTTGTCCAGGTCGACAGCGCCCGCATCAGCATCACCACCAACGACATCACCACCGCCGGCTTTGAGGTCGCCAAGGAGACCCTCTCGGTCGACGAGGGCGGCACGGCGACCTACTCGGTGGCGCTGGCCGCCATGCCGGACGCCGAGGTCACGGTCGGCGTCGTCAGCGGCGACACCACGGCGGCGACGGCGCCCGCGGCCGGCCTGACCTTCGACCAGACCAGCTGGAGCACCGCACAGGACATCGCCATCGCCACCATCGAGGACGCCGACGCCGACAGCGAGTCGGTCGCCATCAGCCTGCTGGCCTCGGGCGGCGGCTACGTCGACATCAGCACATCGCTGACCCTCAACATCATCGACAACGACAGCCGCGCGCTGCTGCTGTCGAGGGACGAATTCACAGGCCTGGCCGAGACCGCCGTTGCGAGCTTCACCGTGCGGCTGACCGCCCAGCCCGGCGCCGATGTCACCGTGACGCTCAGCAACAGCGACACGGGGGCGGTCGAGGTCGACGCCAACCCCGCCATCACCGGCGTGCAGAGCAGGCTGACCTTCACAGCGGCCAACTGGAACACGCCGCAGACCGTCGAGGTGCGCCCCCTCGACGATGCCGACGACGATGACGAATCCGTCACGGTGTCGATTTCGGCGAGCGGCGGGGGCTATGCCTCGATCAGCGCCAGCGTGTCGATCTCGATCACCGACGACGACGAGGCCGGGCTGGAGCTGCCGTCCTCGGCGGTCAAGATTGCCGAGGGCGGCAGCGGCAGCTTCGACGTCCGGCTGCGGCTGCGGCCCTCGGCGAATGTCACCGTCACCCTGACCCAGCCCGACAACACCGACGTCATCGCCGACACCGACCCCGATGCGTCGGGCGATCAGACCGCCCTGACCTTCACCAGCGCCAACTGGAATGTGGCACAGAGCGTCGCCGTCCGGGTCAAGCAGGACGCCGACGCCGCCAATGAGGTGGCCAGAATCGGCCTGTCGGCGGCGGGCGGCGGCTATGTCGACATCACCGGCAGCGTCGTGGTCAGCGTCACCGACGACGACGCCCCGGGCGTGACGCTGTCCCCGGATCCGTCGGACGGCGCCGTCACGGTGGCCGAGGGCGGCAGCGCCGGCGTCAGCGTGGTGCTGGACACCAAGCCCACCGGCAGTGTGACGGTGCGCGTCTCCAGGGTTTCGGGCAGCCCCGACGTCACGGCCAGCCCGACGACGCTGACCTTCACCGCCTCGAACTGGGACACAGCGCAATCCGTGACGATCTCGGCGGCGGCCGACGACGAGGCCGATCCGGACAGCGCCCGCCTGAGGTTCTCGACCAGCGGCTCCGACTACGGCAGCGTCGAGGCCATCGACCTCTCGGTCACCGTGACCGAGACGCAGACCGCCGGGGTGAGCGTCACGCCGACGACGCTGACGGTCGACGAGCTCGACGACGGCTCGGCCAGCGGCAGCTTCACGGTCGTGCTCGACACCCGGCCGAGCGCCAATGTCACCGTGACCGCAACCCGCACCGCCGGCTCCTCGACCGATGTCACCCTGGCCTCGGGCAGCTCCCGGCTGGTCTTCACCACGGGCAACTGGAGCACGCCGCAGACGGTGACCGTGAAGGTCGCCGACGACGGCGACGCCGACGATGAGACGGCGACCATCAGCCTGTCCGCCGGCGGCGCCGGGGAGTACAGAAACCTCTCGGTCGGCAGCGTCACCGTCAGCGTCCGGGACAACGACACGCCCGGGCTGACGCTCTCGACCACCACCCTGGAGGTCGACGAGGCCGCCAGCGCCGCCTTCACGGTGCGGCTCGGCACGCTGCCCTCGGGCAATGTCAAGGTCACGCTGAACCAGCCCAGCAACACCGATGTCACCGTCGACACCGACACAGCCGCGATGGGCAACCAGAACGAGCTGACCTTCACCACGGGCAACTGGAACCGGCCGCAGACCGTGACGGTCAGTGCGGCGGCCGACGACGGCGACGCCACCGACGACCGGGCGACCATCACGATGTCGGCGTCCGGCGGGGGCTATGACAGCATCAGCGCCCCGAGCGTCTCGGTGACGGTCGACGACGACGAGACCTCCGGTTTGGTGCTGAATCCGGAGTCGCTGACGGTGACCGAGGGCGGCCAGGGCTCGTTCACGGTCAGGCTGGGCCTGCAGCCGACCGGAGACGTGACGGTGGCGCTGACCCAGATCGGGAGGGCCAACACCGATGTGACGTTCGACACCGATGGCACCGCACCGGGCGGAAACACGGCCTCCCTGGACTTCACCGTCGCACGCTGGAGCACGCCCCAGACGGTGACGGTCTACGCCGCCGAGGACGACGACGGCGCCGACGATGCGGCCACGATCCGGCTGACGCCCACGGGCGGCGGCCTGACGTTCGCAGCCGACGCCGCCATCACCGTGAGCGACAGCGACCCCAGGGGGCTGACCCTCTCCAAGTCGATGCTCTCGATTCAGGAGGCCGCCGGCACCGCCACGGCCACGTTCACGGTCCAGCCCGACACCCAGCCCGTCGGCAGCGACCTGACGGTCACCCTGGCGCTGGTCAATGTCGACGCCACCACGCCCTCGTCGCCCGATGTGACGGTCGACACCGACACCGCCGCAACCGGCAACCAGATGGAGCTGACCTTCACCGATGACAACTGGCGAACCGCCCAGACCGTGACGGTCTCGGTCGCCGCCGACGCCGACGCCGTCCCCGACAAGGCCAAACTCGAGCTGACCGCCTCCGGCGCCGACTACCAGGGCGAGGGCGTCAGCGGGAGCATCGAGATCAGCGTCGCCGAGAAGGACTCGGCCGAGATCGTCATCGACCCCTCGGCCGGGACGCTGACTGTCGAGGAGGGCAGCAGCAAGACCTTCAAGCTCAAGCTGAACTCCGAGCCCAGCGCCACCGTGACGGTGCACCTGGCCCGCAGCGCCGTCGATGCCTCGACGCCGGAGTCGACCGACGTGACCTTCAACAGCGACGGCTCGGCAACCGGCTCGAGCACGCTCGATTTGACCTTCACCGCCTCGAACTGGAATGTCGACCAGACCGTCACGGTGCTCGCCGCCGATGACGCCGACGCCGCCGTCGACAAGGCCAAGATCGATATCAGCGCCTCCGGCGCCGCCGAGTACGCCGACAAGACGGGGATGGTGACCGTCACCGTCGGCGAGACCGACGCCGTGGGCCTGACGGTGTCGCAGAGCGGCACCCTGACGCTGACCGAGGACACCGCGGGCAGCGGCAATGTCGGCAGCTTCACGGTCGTGCTCGACTCCCAGCCCAGCTCGGGCAGCGTCACCGTGGCGATCACCTCCGACAACGCCGACCTGACCGTGTCCCCGACCTCGCTGTCATTCGGGCAGTCGGACTGGTCCAACGCCAGGCCGGTCACGCTGACCGCGGCCCAGGACGACGACGCCGATGAGGACACCGCCCGGGTCACGCTGACGGCCAGCGGGGCGGACTACCAGGGCGAAACCGATGCGGTCGAGGTCACCATCACCGACGACGACAGGAAGGGCTTCGAGCTGGATCCGGCCAGCCCGACGGTGACCGAGGGCAGCAGCACCACCTTTGAGCTGGCGCTGTCGGCCAAGCCCTCGGGGGCGGTGACCGTCATGTTCGGGACTCCGGACAACGCCGATGTGACGGTGGTCACGGGATCGCTGACCTTCACGGCGACCAACTGGAAGGTCGATCAGACCGTGACCGTCCGCACCCAGGCGGACAACGACCTGACTGACGACAGCGCCGCGATCCCCATCACCGCCCAGGGCGGCGGCTTTGACGAGGCCGTGGACACCGTCACGGTGTCCGTGACCGACGAAGACGTGGCCGCCCTGATGGTCGACTCCACCCTGAGCGTCGACGAGGGCGTCAGCGAGGTCATCGATGTTCGGCTGGCCTATCAGCCCTCGGGCAATGTCATGGTCACCTTCACCCAGCCCGCCAACACCGATGTGACCGCAGACGCCGACTCCGCCACCGGGGGCAGCCAGACCCGGCTGACCTTCACCCCCTCGAACTGGAATGTCAATCAGCCCGTGACGGTCACCGCCGGCGAGGACGACGACGCCGTCGAGGACAGCGCAACGCTCAGCCTGAGCGCCTCAGGGGCGAACTACGCCGGTGTCAGCGCCGGCGTGACGGTGACGGTGGACGACAACGACACAGTCGGCATCAAGACCTCGGTGGCCTCGCTGAAGGTGGAGGAGGGCGGCAGCGGCGCCTTTGGGGTGCGGCTGGCCACGCTGCCGGCCGAGAACGTCGAGGTCACGATCACCCAGCCGGGCAACACCGACGTGATGATCGACACCGACCCCGGCACGACGGGCAACCAGGCCTCGCTGACCTTCACGCCCTCGAACTGGAATGTCGATCAGACCGTGAAGGTCAGCGCCCAGCACGATGACAACGGCGTCGAGGAGGCCGCCACCTCGGTCAAGCTGTCCTCGTCCTCGGACGACGACACCTACGACCTGACCGACGATGCAGCGGTGTCGCTGTCCGTGGCGGAGGACGACTTCCCCGGCCTGTCCGCCGTCCCCGACTCGCTGACCGTCGATGAGGGCAGCAGCAGCGGGGCGGCCAATCAGTTCGACGTCAAGCTGGCGACGCAGCCCTCGGCCGATGTGACGATCACACTGGTGCAGCCGGACGACAAAACCAACCCCGATGTGTCGCTCGATGAGACCTCGCTGACCTTCACCCCCTCGGACTGGGACACCGCCCAGAAGCTCACGGTCAGCGCCGGGCAGGACGACGACGGCATTGACGACGAGGCGGAGTTCACCCTCACCGCCTCGTCCTCCGACACCGGCTACAACGGCATCTCCGGCAAGGTGACGGTGACGGTGACGGACGACGACGAGCCGGCCCTGAGCGTGTCCCCCGCCAGCCTGAAGGTCAAGGTGACCGAGGGGAGCAGCGCCGCCTTCACAATCAGGCTCGACACCGAGCCCGCAGCGGCGGTGACGGTGACCCTCACCCAGCCGACCAACACCGACGTGACGGTCGACACCGACCCCGGCACCGCCAACAACCAGACCACGCTGAGCTTCACCACCGACAAGGCCGATGACCCGACAGACTGCGACGACGAGTGGAACTGCCCCCGCACCGTGACGGTCAGCGCCGTTGCAGACGACGACGCCGGCGATGACGAGGCAGGCATCGCAGTCAGCGCCGCCGGCGGGGACTACGCCGGGCTTGCCGTGGCCGGCGGGATTGCGGTTGAAGTCACCGACCCGCAGGAGCCCGAGCTGGATCTGACCGCGGCCTCGCTGCAGGTGGCGGAGGGCGGGACCAGCACGCTCAAGGTCAAGCTGAAGACGCGGCCCTCGGACGATGTGACGGTCACCCTGGGGACGCCGAGCAATGCCGAGCTCACCCTCGACAAGACCACCCTGAGCTTCACCGACGAGAGCTGGGGCACCGATCAGACCGTGACCCTCTCTGCGGCGCATGACGACGACGCCCAGCACGAGACCGGCATCACGTTCAGCGTCACGGCCTCGGGCGGCGACTACACCGGCCTCGATGCCGCAACCGTCTCGGCGGAGATCAGGGACGACGACCATCGCGGGCTGATCCTGACCCGGTCGGGCGAGGAGGTGACCTCGCTGTCGATCGATGAGGACGGCTCGGCCACCTTTGATGTGGCGCTGAGCGCCGCCCCGCACGGCGGCGGCGTCACCGTGACGGTGCCGGATCCGAACACCGACGACTTCAGCGTGGACACCAGCCCGGCCTCGGGCAGTCAGAGCGCCCTGAGATTCACCGCCGCCAACTGGAGCACGGTGCAGACCGTGACGGTCTCGGCCGCCGCCGATGACGACGCCGTCGACGACACCGCAACCTTCACCCTGACCACCGCCGGCGCCGACTACGGAACCGAAACCGCGGACATCACCTTCACGGTCGACGACGAGGACACCGCCGGCCTGGTGATCCGGGACTCGGGTGCCGAGGTGACCAAGGTCTTCATGACCGAGGGCGAGGCCAGGACGGTCGGGCTGGCGCTGGAGGCGGCGCCGGCGATCGGCAGCGTCACGGTGACCCTGACGCAGCCGGGCAACCCCGATGTCCGGGTCGACACCGACGACGTCGCACCGGGCAATCAGAACACCCTGAGATTCACCGCCGCCAACTGGGACACGCCGCAGAATGTCATCGTGCGCTCGACCGAGGATGCGGATGCGGTCTCGGACAGCCTGACGCTGGCCATCGGCGCCGCCGGAGTCGCCGCCAGCGGCTATGAGTCCTCCGAGGCGATCACCGCCAGCCTGAGGGTGGTGGTGCGGGAGACCGACCAGGCCGAGATCATCATCGACCCCGAATCGGCGCTGAGCCTCGACGAGGGCGGCGCCACGACCTTCACCGTGGACATGTCCACCCAGCCGACCGGCGATGTCACCGTCGAGATCGTGCAGTCCGGCAACACCGACATCACGGCGGACGTCGACCCCGACACGACGGGCAACCAGAGCACCCTGACCTTCACGTCCTCGGACTGGCAGGCCACGCGCACCGTCACCGTTGCGGCAGCCCACGACGGCGATTTCGGCGACGACACCGGCACGATCTCGGTCAAGGTCTCCGCCAGCGAGGACGCCAGCTATGCGACGCTGATCGATGCCACGCTCGCCCGGTTCAGCGTCTCGGTGAGCGACGATGACGAGGCGGGCATCACCCTGTCGGAGACCACGCTGAAGCTGGAGGAGGGCTCCTTCAGGAAGCTCACCGTCCAGCTCAGCGCCCAGCCCTCCGGAGATGTCACGGTCACGCTGGTGCAGCCGGCCAACCCCGAGGCCACGGCCGACACCGATCCGGACACCGACGGCGACCAGACCACGCTGACCTTCACCAAAGACAACTGGAACACCCCCCAGGATGTGTTCTTTGCGGTCGACGAGGACGACGACACGCTCGATGAGACCCCCGAGACCATCAGCATCTCGGCCTCGGGCGCCGACTACGGCGATGGCACGGCGGTGACCGCCAGCCTCAGCATCGAGATCGAGGACAACGACGAGCTCGGCTTTGTGTTCGCCGGCGACGATCTCAACGATGCCGGCGACGGGCTGGAGGTCGACGAGGGCGGCAGCGGCTCGTTCACGGTGCATCTGAAGTCGGTGCCCATCCGCGAGAACGTGACGGTCAGCCTGTCCGCCGGCCAGAGCGGCGCCGTCACCCTCTCGACCGAGGAGCTGGTCTTCACCCCGTTCAGGTGGGACACCCCGCAGTCCGTGTCGGTCACGGCGAACCAGGACGACGATGCCGGGGACGAGTCGGTGACGATCTCCTTTGCCGCCTCGGGCGCCAACTACGGCGACGGGTCAACGGTCACCGGCAGCCTGTCGGTCAGCGTCGATGACGATGAATCCCGCGTGCTGGACATCTCCCCGACCGGGACGCTGCAGGTGGCCGACAGCGGCAGTGAGACCTTTGAGGTGAGACTCGGCAGCCGGCCGACCGGCGACGTCAGCGTCGCCGTGACGGTGACCAGCGGCCCGGTGACGGTCTCGCCTGCGACCCTGAGGTTCACGGCCTCCAGCTGGAGCGATGCGGAGACGGTGACGGTGTCGGGCGTCCTCGACGACAACGCCGTCACCGACAACGCCGTCATCAGCCTGATGGCATCGGGCGCCGACTACGAGGGCATCCCCGGCGTGGTGCTGGTGCAGGTCAGCGACAGCGACGCCGACGATCTGGCGCTGACGCTGTCGGCCCAGAGGCTGGATGTGGACGAGGGTCTGACTGCGGCCTTTACGGTGCAGCTCAGCCACCGGCCGGTCGGCAGCGTCACCCTCACGCTGGCCTCGGGCGACACGGGGGCGGCCACGATCGATGCCAGCGAGCTGACCTTCACCTCCGGCAACTGGGACACGGCGCAGACCGTGACGGTGACGGGCGTCGAGGACGCCGATGCCGGCGACTCCTCGGCCAGCATCACGATCGGCGTCAAGGCCGGCAGCTCGAGCGAGTATCTCAGCGTCGATGATGCGACCGTCGAGGTGACGGTCGAGGACGACGAGACCCCCGGCCTGACGGTGTCGGTCGCATCGGATCAGAGGCTCAGCGTGCAGGAGGCCGGCAGCGGCGCCGGCACATTCACGGTGCGGCTCAGCCACGTCCCGACGCAGGCGGTCACGGTGGCTGTCAGCAGCGCCGACACCGCCGCGGCCACCGTGTCTCCGGCATCGCTGAGCTTTGACGCCGACGACTGGGAGCAGCCGAAGACTGTGACGGTGACGGCGGTCGAGGACGCCGACGCCGCCGACGATGACACCAGCGTGACCCTGAGCGCCTCGGGGGGTGAATACGGCGGGGCGGCAGATGCGGCGGTTGCCATCAGCGTCAAGGACGATGAGACCGCCAGCCTGGAGATTTCAGCCTCGACGCTGACGATCCAGGAGGGCGCCACCGACAGCTCGGTCACGGTGCGGCCGGCGCTGCCGCCGAAGCAGGATGTCAGCCTGACGTTCTCGGTCGCCGATTCAGGGCTTCTGCGCGCACCGGCGAGGCTGACCTTCACCCCGGGCAACTGGCAGACGGCCCAGGCCGTCAGCCTCGAGGCCCTTCACGACGATGGCTCCGCAGACAACTCGACGAGGCTGACCATCACCGCTGCGGGGGGCGAGTACGAGGGCAAGACGGGGACTGTCGCGGTCGACATCACGGACGATGACAAAAACAAGGTCGGCCTGACGGTCAGCCCGTCGAGCGGCTTCGAGGTGACGGAGGGCAAGACCAAGCGCTTCACGGTGCGGCTGGCGACGCAGCCCTCCGGCAGCGTGACGCTGACGCTGTCCAGCAAAAATACCGATGTCGCCGTGCTCGATGGCGCCGTCAACAACGTCCTGACGCTGAGCTTCGACGCCGCCGACTGGAAGACGGCAAAGGCGGTGACGGTCAGAGGCCGCCAGGACGACAACACGACGCATGACTCCTTCACCATAGAGATGGATCCCTCGGGCGCTGAGTACGAGGACGTCCAGACGGTTTCCCTGGTCGGCCAGGCCGAGGACGATGACGTCCCCAGCCTGGACCTGTCGGCCACCGCCGTCGACGAGCTCGAGGAGGGCGGCGGCGCCAAGAGCTTCCAGGTCAGGCTCAACACGCAGCCGGGCGGGGATGTCAGCGTGGCTGTGGCGAGCGGCAGAACCGCCTCGGTGACGGTGAGCCCGCCGTCGCTGACCTTCACGTCCTCGGACTGGGACGACTACCAGACGGTCACCCTGACCGCCCCCGAGGACGACGATGCGGTCGACAACCTGGTCAAGGTCAGCCTGATCGCCTCGGGGGCCGACTATGACGGCGTCAACTCCGATGTCGATGTGACGACGAAGGACGACGAGACCGCCTCGCTGCGGCTCTCGGCCGGCTCGCTCGATGTCGATGAGAATGGCACGGAGACGTTCAAGGTCCACCTCAGCGCCCAGCCCTCCGGGGAGGTCACGGTCAGGCTGCAGAGCGATGACACCGCCGTGGCGACCGTGTCGCCCGCAGAGCTGACCTTCACGGCATCGAGCTGGAACGGGGACAGCGCCGAGACCGTCACGGTGAGCGGCGTCGACGACGACGACTTCCAGAACGAGCCGGCGACGATCAGCCTGAGCGCCTCAGGTTCGACCGAGTTCAGCGGCGGGGCCGGCAGCGTCAGGGTCAATGTCGTCGACGACGATCGGGCCGAGCTGAGGCTGCCGGAGGCGCCCCTGAGCGTGAACGACGACGGCACCGCCACCTTCAGCATCCGCCTTGACGCCCTGCCGACGGCTGACGTCAGCGTGACCCTGGCCAGCGACGATGCCGGCCTGGTGACGGTCGCACCCGCCGCCATGAGCTTCGGCACCAGCGATTGGCAGACCGAAAAGCAGGTGACGGTCACCGGGGGCAAGGACGCCAACACGATCGATGACCGCACCAGCCTCATCCTGACAACCTCGGGCGGCGGCTTCGCCTCCACCCAGACCCTGGCGGTGACGGTGGTCGACACCGATGTCAAGGGCGTGACGCTGAGCCCCGAGGCGCTCTCCCTGAACGAGGGCGACACGGGGCAGTTCAGCGTCCGGCTGTCGACGCTGCCGGCGGGAGCGGTGCGGCTGGCGCTCGCCAGCGGGAATGAGCAGGCGGTGACGGTTTCCCCGGCCGTCCTGAGCTTCGGGGTCGGGGACTGGCAGACCCCGCAGGACGTCACGGTCACCGCCGTCAACGACGACGACGTCGCCGACTCGTCGACGGCCATTGCCATCACCGCATCGGGCGCCGACTACGACGGCGTGCAGGGCTCCATCGACGTCTCCGTCGAGGATGACGACGCCCCCGAGCTGACGCTGTCGAAGACCACCGTCAGCCTGTCCGAGAACGCCTCCGGAACCTTTGAGGTCTCACTGTCGCAGCGGCCCTCGGGCGAGGTGAGGGTCGAGGTCGCCAGCGCCGATGCCGCCGTGGCGACGGTCTCGCCGGCCGTCCTGAGCTTCCCGGCGGCCGACTGGAAAGTCCCGCAGACCGTGACGGTGACGGGCAGCGACGACGACAACGGCACCAGCGACACGGCCCGAATCAACCTGACGGCGAGGGGCGCCGACTACGAGGGCGTGACCAAGAGCCTGACCGCTTCGGTCGCCGACGACGACCCTGTCGGCCTGAGGGTCTCGGGCGGGACGCTGCGGCTCGTCGAGGGGCAGAGCGGGTCCTTCTCGGTCAGGCTCAATACCCGCCCGTCCGAGGCTGTCAGCATCTCGGTGTCCAGCAGCAACCCCGCGGTGGCCACGGCGACGCCGGCGCTGCCGGCCACCCTGAGCTTTGCCCCGGACAGCTGGAGCCGGCCGCAGACCGTCACCGTCACCGGCGTCCAGGACGAGGACATCGTCGACAGCAGCGCCAGCATCACGCTGCTGGCCGCGGGCGGCGACTACGCCGGGCAGAGCGCCTCGGTTGCCGTCACCGTCAAGGACGACG